>JANMQR010000253.1:0-18859 GCA_031370625.1 Burkholderiales bacterium
AGTGGTGTTTCAACTGGCAATGGTTTTGACATGGCAGCCGTATTCATCTCAATGCCCCCCACCCGATTCAGCACCCAAACGAACCCGCGGATCGAGCACCGAATACACCACGTCGACTAAAAAATTAATCGCAATAAACAAGGTCACAATCACCAGCAAGTACGCCACGATCACCGGCCGATCCAGCTGGTTAATCGAATCAATCAGCAACTTGCCCGTACCCGGCCACGCGAAAATTGTCTCGGTCACAATCGCGAACGCGATGACTGAGCCAAACTCCAAACCGATCACCGTCACAATCGGAATCATGATGTTCTTCAACACATGCACGCAGATCACACGCGCATTCGAGAGCCCCTTCGCGCGGGCGAATTTCACGTAATCCTGTAACAGCGCTTCGCGCGTGCCGGAGCGCGTAAGGCGAATCAGCAGCGACAATTTGAACAGCGCCAAATTAAACGCGGGCAAGAATAAATGCGTCAAACCGTCCCACGTTAAAAAGCTCACCGGAATGCCAAAAAGATCGACGGTTTCACCGCGCCCGTTCGACGGCAGCCAGCCGAGATGCACCGAGAAAAACATAATCAACACCAGCCCAACCCAAAACGTCGGCAATGAAAACCCGACAATCGATAGCGCCATGATCGTGCGGCCAACAAATGAGTCTGGCTTCAAACCGGCCAGCAAACCCAACGGAATGCCAAGTACAACGGCAATAATCATCGCGAATAACGCCAGCTCAATTGTCGCCGGCAGCTTTTGCAAAATCAGTGACAACGCCGGAATGTTAAACACAAACGAACGTCCAAAATCACCCGTAGAAGCCGCGCCCAAAAACGCGAAGTATTGTGCGTAGAACGGCTTGTCCAATCCCATCGAAATCGTTGCGCGAATCCGTTCGGCTTCATCCGCCTGCGGATTCACCAACAAATCAACCGGATTGCCAATCGCATACACGCCCACGAATACGAGGAACGACATCGCGATGAGAACAAAGCCGGCCTGGAAGAAGCGGCGGATGGAGTAGGAGAGCATTTTTTATTTTAAGGGTTGTAGAGCCGCTTCGTGCCAATAAAAACGGCGCAGGACGCGCCGTTTTCCATTTTATGAAAATCCGCGTCTATTTCACAGGCTTCAAACTAATCGCCAACGTATATTGATCCGTCCGTGGCGTGTACTTCAATTTCTTGGTCGTCGCCCAAGTTGATACCTCGTAATGCAGTGGAATCAAGCCGACATCTTCCATCACCATTTCCGCCGCCGCCTGAATCATGCCTTCACGTTTTTTGTCATCCATCGTCACCAGCGCATCGCCGAGTGCTTTGTCAAATACAGCATTCGAATAGCGCCCGCGATTGGTGACGCCCATACCTTTGGTGGTGTCGTAGGTGGCGAGTAGCGATCTGAGTGCTGAGCCTTGTTCGCCGGATTCGGTGCCCCAGCCCAGCACCATGTAGCTGAATTCCAGCTTGGTGGCGCGGGTGAAATATACGCTCGATGGCATCGTGTCGATCTTTACGTCGATGCCGATGCGCGAGTACATTTGGCCGATGGCTTGCGCGATGGCGGCGTCGTTGATGTAGCGATTATTCGGGCCGTGAATGGTCATGGCGAAACCATTCGGGTAGCCTGCATCAGCCAATAATTTTTTGGCACCTTCGGGATCAAATTTGGCGGGCTTTAATTTTTTGCTGGTGCCGAAAAAAGTATCGGCGAGCAATTGCGAGGCAGCAACGGCGCGGCCTTCCATGACTTTGCTCACAATCGCATCGCGGTTAATCGCCATCGATAATGCCTTGCGCACACGAACATCTTTCAGTGGATTTTTGTCGAGTGGTTTGCCGGCTTTGTCGGTCAAAAATATGGGTGCTTTGTCCTGATGCTGATTCAAGTGCACATAAATGACGCGGTTTGAGACTTTGTTCGACAACGCAAATTTTGGATCTTTTTCCAGCTTGGCAATATCGGCAGTTGGCACGGCTTCAATCATTTCCACGTCACCTGAGAGCAACGCCGCCACTCGCGCAGCGGGACTGGTGAGCATTTTGAACGTGACCTTATCCCAAGGCTCCTCGCCACCCCAGTACCCGTAATTGGCCTTGACAACAATGCGCTGATTGGCCACATATTCGACGAATTTATAAGCGCCGGTGCCAATGGTGGCTTTGCCGGAATTGTAATCATCGGTGGTCGCTTTTTCACCCACCGCTTTCGAGACAATCATCACCGCCGTCAAGTCAGAGGGCAGCAGCACATGCGGTGAGGCAGTTTTAAAAATAATCGTATGCGGGTCAACAATTTTTACGTCAACAATCGGCTTGGTAAAGGTCGCAAACGATGATGGGCTGTTGGGCACATTTGGCACGCGTTTCAAGGTGAACGCGACATCCTCGGCGGTGAACGGCGAGCCGTCATGGAAGCGAACATTTTTACGCAGCTTGAATTCCCAGGTTGTATCGTCAACCGCTTTCCACGACGTAGCCAGCGCGGGTATTAATTTTTGATTTTCATTTTGCGAAATCAGCGGCTCAAAAATATGGCGCAAGGTACCATTGTTCGGGCCGACGTTATGATAATGCGGATCCATTGACGTGATCGAGCCTTGCAAGCCGATCGCAATATCGCGGGCGTTCGCAGGTTTCGTCGGGGCTTGGGCAACTGATGTGCCCGTAAATACGATTGCGGCAACTGCCGCCAATGCTGCAAAAATACGGTGCGCGGAAATCATGGGTTCTCCTGTTAGGCGAAGACTTGTGGATACAAATAAAAACAAAGAATTTATGGTTAACGAAAAGCCTAAACTTGTTGTTAATTTAACCGATTCAGCCAAGGAAATCGCATGGGCATGATTGAAAATTTTGAAAAAATGTTGGCGGGCGGCAAAGATTCGCCGTTGCTGCGTTTCTCGCTTGGCAATGAATATATGAAAGCCGAAGATGCGGCCAAAGCCAGCGAACATTTGCGCGCAGCCGTAGCGCTCGACGCGGGCTACTCAGCAGCGTGGAAATTATTGGGCAAGGCGTTGGCGCAGCAGCATGATTTCGCCGGGGCGATTGAAGCGTATCAACACGGCATCGTGGCGGCTGAAGGCAAGGGTGACAAACAAGCGGCGAAAGAGATGACGGTGTTTTTGAAACGATTGCAGGCAACGCCAAAATAGCTGCATAAACACTAGCATTGGTGAGGCGATTGGAGCAAAAGTGCTCGTTAAGCCGCGCCGGTATTAGGGTTTAGAGTATCGTTACAACACCATCCGCAAACAAGCGCCACCCAGCGATGACGGCTCAACACGAATCGAGCCACCATGAGCGAGAACAACTTGTCTGGCGAGGCTCAAGCCGATGCCGCTGCCATTGGCTTTGGTGGTGAAAAAAGGCAGGAAGACATCGTGACGGATAGCTTCTGCAATACCGGGGCCGTTGTCTTCCACATCGATCAAGGTACGTCCGCTGTGGGCGACGCGTATGTGCAAACGGATGGTGGGCGATTCAGCGTAAGCAACACATGCCTGAACAGCATTGCGCAACAAATTGATCAGCACATGTTCAAGCAAATGTTGATCTGCGAAAGCTTGTAAATCGAGCGGCGCGATCTCTATTTGCAGCGAGATTTTTTCATCCGGCCAGTCCGCGCGAAACAGGCGCTCAATATCGTTAAGCAAATTGGCGACACTAAATCGCTCACGCTTGATCGTGGGTGTTCCTGTGATTTCGCGATAGCGTCCGACAAATTGCATCAAGCCGTCGGCGCGTCGCTCTACTGTTTCAATGGCGGTGCGAACATCATTTCCGGCTTGGCTGTCGGGCAGGGTTTTCGACAGATTTGCCGCCGATTTGGCGAGTGAGGTAACAGGCGCCAGCGAATTCATGATTTCGTGGGTCAACACGCGCAGCAGATTGCGCGAGAGCGCCATTTCGGTGGCGTCGAGGTCGGCTTGAATAGGCTGTAATGCAATCAAACGTTGCTGGCTACCCAGACGGGTCACGGTGGTTTGCGTCATGCGCATGGATGCTTCGGCATCATCTCGCGGGTTCAGGCGCACCACGCTGGTGGTATCGCGGCGGCGAAGCGCATCGATAATATTATCGCCATACACCGCGAAATCAGTCAGCCGTCGGCCATGTGGGCGGCTGAAGAGACGACGCGCGGCGTTGTTGAGCAGCTCAATATTCTCATCCGCATCGATGGTCAGTAGCGGAATCGGCACATGGTCGATCAGCCCGGCGAGATGGCTGGTCTCAGCGTGTAGCTGCGTCATTTCGCCTCGTAGCTTTGTAATCAATTGATCAAGTGCCATGCCGAGTTCCGGGAAGCTCGCGCCCTTCGGCGTGACATGAAACGATTGCGAAAAATCGCCGTACTGCAACGCGTTCGCCAATCTTTCCACTTCCCGGTTGGTGCGCTGAATCAATCGCAGCAAATCCGCAAACAACAAGCACATCAGCAGTACGAGCACAGTCACCGTGGCAAGCGTATTGGGCTGTTGTATCGCCCATGTGGCCGCGTGACCAACGGCCAATATCGCGACCAGCCGCCAGATGAGACTGAACGAATATGAGCGACTGAAGTTGCCCACCAAATTGTCCAAATTGTTATAAGCCATAGCGCTCCATTCGTCGATATAGCGATGCCCGAGTTAGACCCAAATCTTTCGCGGTGAGCGAAATATTCCAGGCGTTTTTTTTCAAGGCCCGCTCTATGAGCTGCTGTTCCATGCGATCAAGATTGAAATCATCTTCGATGATATTTTGCGGCAATGTATTCGCCGATATTCCGCTTAACACGGGCAACGCCAGATCTTCGGGCGAGTATTGTTCGCCGTTGCACAAAATCACGGCGCGTTCAATCGCATGGCGCAGCGCACGCACATTACCGGGCCAGTCGTATTGCGTCAGTGCGCTGAGCGCAGCAGCGCTGAAGGGTTTTTCAGGCTTGTCATATTTGTGTGTGTAGTGCGCCAGAAAATGCGCGGCAAGCAGCGGAATATCTTCGCGGCGTTGACGCAGCGGTGGGATATGAATTTCAACTGTGTTGAGCCGAAACAACAAATCAGGACGAAACTGCTTTTCATCCGCCAATTGATCACGCGAAAGATTGGTTGCCGAGACCACACGCACGTCAATACTCAACGGTGCGTTTGCGCCGACCGGCGTGACCTTGCGCTGTTCGAGCGCGCTGAGTAATTTGGGTTGCAGTGCCAGCGGCAGATTGCCGATTTCGTCCAAAAATAGTGTGCCCCCATCCGCCGCCAACAGCCGACCAATGCGGTCTGTTTTTGCGTCGGTGAAGGCACCTTTTTTGTGGCCAAAAAGTTCACTTTCAAACAGCGAAGCCGACACCGCGCCCAAGTCCACCGACACCATCGTATTGGTTGCGCGCTGCGACGCCTGATGCAATGCGCGCGCGACTAATTCCTTGCCCGTTCCATTCTCACCCAGAATCAGCACATTGGCATCCGTCGGTGCGGCGCGCGCAATGAGCGACAACACATGCTGCATCGCGGGCGAGCGGCCAATCAATCCAGCACGATCCACTGCACCGGTTGAGGCAAGTTCGCGCGTCTGCTGCTGTAGGCGCGTGGCGGCGCGGCGGGTGGTGCGAAGTTGCACCGCATTGTGGACGGTGGTCGCCAGTCGTTCGTTTACCCACGGCTTGGTAATGAAATCAGTCGCGCCCTGTTTCATCGCCTCGACCGCGAGTGCCACGCCGCCATGTGCGGTAATCACCACCACCGCGGCATCCGGGTCGATCCGTTTTATTTCCGCCAACCAGCGCAATCCTTCGCTGCTGGCGGTGGTGCCACGCTGAAAATTCAGGTCGAGCAGGATCGCGCTGATGTCGCGCGTGGCGAGGAGTTCAGGAATGGCGTCCGGTGTTTGGCTGGTCAGAATCTGGAAATCCAAATGGCTGAGCGCCATCTCGCATGCCCGCAAAACATCGCGGTCATCATCAATCACCAGAATGGTTTCACGCATCGTCAATACCTCAAATGAACTGTCCGCCAGCGTACATCAGATTGTTCGAAAATGAACACTCTGATTTCTTTGTCTGAGGTGAAAAGGGGCAAAAATCTATAAAGATCATATAGTTAAAAACATGGCATGACTGCTGCTAAATAAAGGCATGAACCAAGACTTTGCCCACGAATGGCGGCCATGAGCGCCGCACCGCTGCCATCCCCACCGCCATCCCCATCGCGCGCCAGCGGAGCTGCGATGGATGTTGCTATCGAAAAACGTCGCTGGCCCAGCCGCAGGGCGCTGGTTATTGGCGGCATGATTGCCATGGCGATGGCCAGCGCGGCGTGGTGGTATGCGCCCGCCATTTCAGCTGGTAGTCAGACTATTGCTGAAGATCGCGTGACGATTTCGAAGGTGACTGAGGGTACCTTTGATGATTTCATTCCGCTGCGCGGCATTGCCGCACCCTTGAATACGGTTTTTCTGGATGCGGTTGAAGGCGGGCGTGTCGAGAAAAAATTGGTGGAGGACGGTGCGACCGTGCAAGCTGGCCAAGCGCTTGTCGTGCTCACCAATAGTCAGTTGCAACTCGATGTTATTCGCAGCGAATCAGAAGTGACCAATCAGCTCAATAGCCTGCGCACGATTGAAATTCAATTGGAGCGCAATCGCGCTGAAAACGAACGCTCGATCAACGAAATCAATTGGCAATTAAAGCGCATCAGCCAGAAGGCAACACGCGAACAAAAGCTGGCGTCAATCGGGTTTATTGCGTCATCAGTTTCGCAGGATAGTCAGGACGAAGACGCTTATTGGCGCAATCGTTTAACCATCACCCGCAAGGGGCAACAAACTGACGAGCAATTGCAGGCCACGCAGGTGGCGCAACTGCGCACGGCAACCAAACAGTTACAGGCCAATCTCGCCCTCGCTCGCGCCAACCTCGATGCGCTTACCGTGAAAGCGCCGGTTGCAGGGCAGCTAACTTCGTTTGACATTAACGTCGGCCAGAGCCTGAATCGAGGCCAGCGCCTTGGACAAATCGATAGCCCTGAAGCAACCAAGCTGGTGGTCAATATTGATGAATATTATTTAAGCCGCGTTGCCGTGGGACAAAGTGCATCGCTCGACTGGAATCAAAAAACCTATCCGCTCACTATTCGCAAACTCAATCCGCAGGTGAAGAGCGGCCAATTCGAGGGCGAGCTGGTGTTTGCAGGCGCGCAGCCCAACGACCTGCGACGCGGCCAAACCCTGCAAGCGAAATTAGCGCTCGGCGAAAGCAAGCGCGCTTTGTTGTTACCGGCAGGGGCTTTTTTAGCCGATGGCGGCGGCAATTATGTGTTTGTTGTTGATGGTGATGTCGCCCTCAAACGGGCCATTCAATTGGGCCGACGCAATGTAAATTTTGTTGAAGTTCTGTCGGGGCTAAAAGTGGATGATCGCGTGGTGACATCTTCGTATGCCGGTCTCACCGACAAAGATCGCCTGAAAATTTCTCGATAATTTTTTATTTACGCTGTCCGCCTCTCAAGGAGATTTCTCAATGTTGACGCTCAAAAACCTTTCAAAAGTGTATCGCACGGATACCGTGCAGACGATGGCGTTGCGTGAGGTCAATCTGGAAATAAAGTCAGGTGAATTCACCGCCATCATGGGGCCTTCAGGGTGTGGCAAATCCACGTTGCTTAATGTGATCGGCATGCTGGATGCACCGAATAGTGGCGAGTACTGGTTTCTCGAACAAGACGTGGCACGCAAAGCCGAAACCGATCTCGCCAAATTGCGAAAAAAGCATATCGGTTTTATTTTTCAGAGCTTCAATTTGATCGATGAATTGACCGTCGCCGAAAATATCGAGCTCGCGTTGCTCTATCACGACATCCCCGCTGCGGAGCGCAAGACCCGGGTGGAGGAGGCGATGGACAAAGTCGGCATCGGCCATCGCGCCAAACACATGCCGAGCCAACTCTCCGGTGGTCAGCAGCAGCGCGTCGCGGTCGGGCGAGCGGTGGTGGCCAAGCCCGCGATGATTCTGGCCGACGAGCCGACTGGCAATCTTGATACCAGCCACGGCGAAGAAGTGATGCGGATGCTGCGAACCCTGAATGATGACGGCACGACGGTCGTGATGGTTACGCACACGCCGCATCATGCCGACTACGCGCGGCGTATCGTTAATTTGATTGATGGACAGATTGTTTCAGAAAGTGCCCGCGCGGCCTAAGTCAAATCTATCCGAAAAAATCAAAAGGAAAAATCATGTGGCGAAATTATTTGATCATTGCGGCGCGCTCGTTGGCAAAAAATCGTTTGTTCACGGCCTTGAATCTCATCGGGCTTGCCGTCGGCATGGCGGCGTGTTTGCTGATCGCGATGTGGGTTCGCAATGAAACAACTTACGACCAGTGGCTCCCCAATGCTGATCGGATATTTGTCGTGCAAGGCAAAACGCAATATCCGGGCAAAGATATGGAAATCTGGAGCGGGTCATCAGCGGTGATGTTGCCGCTACTCATGCAGGATTTTCCGCAAATCGAGGCGGGAACGCGGCTTATCCGCGCTAGCCGGGCTATTCGCTTTGGTACGAGAGTTGAGAACCAGCCTATTTTCCTGGCTGATACCGGTTTTTTTGATGTGCTGGGCATACCCTTGGTTGAGGGCAGCGTCGAAAAAGTATTGAAGCAACCAGATCAAATCGCGGTTAGCGAACGCTTTGCGCGCAAATGGTTTGGTGCTGCATCCGCGATCGGCCAAACATTGACAGTCACCGTAAAAGGCGAAAAGCGCCCCTATCAAGTCGCCGCCGTGATGCGGGATACGCCATCGAATTCGTCAATGGAGTTTGATGTCGTGATGTTACTGAATGAAAAGGATTTTGGCGATCCGGCGCGGACTATGCAATGGGGTAATTTCAGTGGTTCTTCGATTGTGAAACTCAAAGATGCAAGCGATGCGGCACAGGTAGATGCCGGTGCCGATGTATTTATCGCCAAGCATGCACCAGACCTTGTGAAGGTAGAGGATGGTTTTTATTATCGGCCGCGACTAAAAAATATCACCACGATTCATTTACAGACACCGCCTGCAAGCATTAGTCGGCCGCCGGGTGATCCACGTCTGGTTGCATCGATTGGGGCAACCGGGCTTCTCATTCTGATCATTGCAACCATCACCTATATCAATCTCGCCACGGCGCGCGTATCGCTACGCGCACGCGAAGTGGGATTGCGCAAAACCTTGGGTGCTGAGCGGCACCAGTTGATGTTGCAATTCCTGGTGGAATCAACGCTGCTCGCTGCACTTGCAGGTGCGTTGGCACTGGCGATTGTCGAGCTGTGTCTGCCTGCGTTTAATGCATTACTCGCGCAAAAGCTGGTCATTCAATATGGCGGCTGGCAAGGTGTGATGCTGCCCTTGTTGGTGATGGTGGCATTTGTCGGCGTAATCGGTGGCTGGTATCCGGCGCTGGTGCTCGCCAGGCTCAGACCACGTGAAGCGATTACCGGCCAACACGGTGGAGCCAGCGGTGCAAGGCTTCGGCAGCTGTTGGTGGTCGGTCAATTCAGCATCGCTGTTTTGCTGATGACCTGCATGGCCATTGTTTACGCGCAAGTGTTGTTTATGAGATCCGCTGATATGGGCTACCGTCCGGAAGGACTCATCTTGATCTCGGCAACCCAGCGCGTGGAAGTTCGAGGTCGGCAGCAAAATTTAGTTGATGTGATCAAACGGATTCCTGACGTGACTGCGACGACTCGTTCCCAGTTTGATCCAACCGGCAACGGCCTGTGGAGACAGCAGGCGTTCTTGCCGGGCGTACCTGATTCGCAAGCACCACAAATCAGCGCGCAGGCGGTCGATTGGGACTATGTCAAAACCTATGGTGGACGATTGCTGGCGGGGCGCGATCTGGACCAACAATTTAGCAACGACAACTTTCCGGAAAACTTGACGCCTGAAGAAGTCGTCAAGCGCGGCGGCAATGTCTTGGTCAACCGCGCGGCGTTGAAGTTTTTTAATACGAGCGATCCAAGGACAGCGCTAGGCAAGACTTTTCAGGTAAACGCTGGCCCGGATGGGCAGCGCGCAACCTACACCTTGGTGGGCGTGATTGATGATATTAGGCTTCGTTCTGCAAAAGATGAAGCTTTGCCCAGCTACTACGCGCGCAATGTCGAAGAGATGACCTCGGTCGCCGTGCGTTTCCAAGGCGTGTCGCCAGCAGAAATGACCGCGCGCCTGGAGGGTGCGTGGAAGCAGCTATTCCCGGACTCTCCTTTTATCTCCTCGTTAGTGGATACCGCAATTGAAAACTATTACCAAGACGAAGCGCGACGCGGCAGCCTTTTCGCGCTGTTTGCCGGCATCGCGATTGTGCTTTGCGCGGCGGGTCTGTATGGACTAGCGGTGTTTACGGCGGAGCGGCGCACCAAGGAGATTGGTATTCGTAAAGTCTTGGGCGCGAGCGTGATCGATATCGTTAAATTATTGGTATGGCAATTTTCCAAGCCGGTGATTATTGCCACACTCATTGCATGGCCGCTGGCATGGTGGTTTATGCGTGAATGGCTGAATGGATTTAATGTGCGTATTGCGCTCACGCCTGTTCCGTTCCTGGCTGCCGGCGTATTGGCGATGGTAATCGCGTGGCTGACGGTGACGTGGCACGCGATGCGGGTGGCGCGCATGAGCCCGATTCATGCGCTACGACATGAGTGACTTTAAATCGGCGCGATTCGTTTCCGCAGATCCATGATTGGCTTTTCGAACCAGTGATAGATCGCGGCTGCACCAATAATCGTGGCCGTGTACCAGGCAAAAAACGCGAGCGCGATGGCGACGGGATTTTTCAGTCCACCGGAAAAATGCAAAATAAGCAGCAGCAGCGGAAAGTGCAGCAAATACATCGAATACGACCATTTGCTTTGGTTGGTGACCCACGTGCTAGTGCTCATCCGCACGGATTGCGCGCCGCCGAGCAAGAGTGCGCACGCAATTGGCAACAGTGTGAAAAGCAGTGGTGCCAACAGCCGATGCTGGGTGCCGGGGGGCGCGAACAAAGCGAGGCTCTCGGAGAGCGTGGCCAGATACGAAATAGCGACCAGCAGCAGCAACGCACCCAGCCACCACGCGCGGGCTAGTTTGGCGAGCATCAAGGGTCGATATCGTTCCAGCCACGCAAGCGCGACCCCGAAGGCAAGTGCATCCAATCGCAGCAAGACGATTTTTCGCAACGCGCTATCGATGGATGCGCTGGTAACTTGCGCGACCCAAAACCGTGCCACGGTACAGGCCACGATGATGAAAAGCATGGTGACAAGCACCCCGTACTTTCGCTGCCTGGGAAAAATGCTCACGCATAAAAAAACCATCAGAGGTGCCAACAAATAAAACCATTCCTCGACCGCGAGCGACCAGCTTTCGGCGAAAAAGGCATCCGCGAATGGCGCAAATAAATTATGCGAGAAAACGAGCAGTGACAAATCGCCCGCTGGCCGTTTCAAAATAAACGTGTAGAGCGCGAGATTGAGGAGCAGAAAAAGATAATAGTTGGGTAGCGTGCGGAACCAGCGACGCGCCCAAAAATTTCCAATGCTTTGCGTGCCTTCGCCGACATTTAACAATTGTCGGCCAATCAAAAAACCGCTCAATACAAAAAATAATTCGACACCAATCACGCCGAGAATAATGGTGACGTAGCGTAGTGAGGGAAACAGATCGATGCTAAGCAAGCTGCCGTGTGCGAGCATGACGCAGGTGATGGCGATTATACGAAACGCATCGAGGCTGGCCGTGCGTGCGTCCGCGTCCTTCACGTGTCCGTCACGATTTAGGCATCGGTTTTTATTTTCCGATTTTCGAATTTTTCGGGTGATTTTGCGAATGCCTCGCGTGTCATTCGCGCCCAATCCACGAAGGGCGAAAACAGTGCTTTTGGCACGCTTTGGATCTCAACGCCTTCGATGCCGGTCGGTGGGTAGTCATTCTTTTTCGGCAAATACACGGTGCCAAAAATGATGTCCCAAATCGGGAAAAATGCGGCGAAATTTTTATCGTGATGCTCGGTCAAAATCGAGTGATGAACGCGATGGTATTGCGGCCCGCCGAACACGGGTGTGAGTGGGCCCAGCGACAGACGTAAATTCATGTGAATAAAAAATGGCCATAAGCCGATGATGGTGCCAACCCACAACACGGAGGGTGGCGCAAAAAAGAACGCATAGCCGAGCGGCAGATTTTGGATAAATAATCGGATCGGATCTTCCAGCCAATGGTGACGCAAGCTCGCCACGACATTCAACGAACGCTTCGAATGATGCAGCGTGTGTTGCGCCCACAGCCAGCGATTGGTGTGCTGAAATCGGTGCCACCAGTAGTAAACAAAATCGGTAACGAACATGAGGATTAACATCGCGAGCAGGGAGCTGGCAATCGGGCCGAGCGCATCCGACCACGGCAACGTTAGCTTGATGTGTTGTCCCGCTGGCTCGTTCATCCAATGCTGCACCAGCGGGGTCAACCACACCAACAGGGCAGAGCTGATCAGCAGCAACAGCGGCGTGAGTCCCAAGTTAAACAGCGTGCGTTTGAACGGCTGATGCGGCTCCGCCGGTGCGATCCGCTCGACCGCGGACATGCCCGCGTAGACAATCGCGAGATAGGTGAGCGTGTGCAGTAATCCGGTGAAGAATGTTTCCATGTGCAAAATTTTTGAGTCGGACTAACCTACATTGTACCGGTGCAGTGGAAAGCAATGAACGCTGCTGTTGGGGCTTAGTTTTTAGGCGACAAAATCGCCGAAATGGTTTCCGCCATTTGCAGCAATTTTTCATCCTCATAACGCGCGCCGATGAGTTGCAGGCCTAGCGGCATGCCTTTGCCATCCTTGAATGATGGGATGTTGATTGCAGGCGTATGCAGGACGGAGGCCAAGCGGTTAAATAGCGGATCGCCCGTGCTTGTCAACCCGTGCGGTGCAGCACCCATTGCGGACGGCATCAGCCAGACATCGTATTGACGAAACAAGCCATCGGCGAAGCGGCGTGCGGTCTCGGCGGCGCGCATTGATTCGATATATTGAGCGCGCGGAATTTTTGCGTTTTCGTTGAGCGTTTGTGCGAGCGTGGCGTCGAGTTTCGCGGCGTGCGTGGTGCGCTCTGCCGTGTACGCGCGTGCGGATTCATAGTTTTGAATAACGCGTTGATGCTCATGCATTTCATCCAGCGGCGCAGGTAATGACAATTGCGAAACATGATGTCCCGCTGCGTTCAATGCATCGCTTGCTTGGCCGAGCGCGTCGCGCATATCGGTGCTGGCGTGTTCGAGCAAGTTGGTGATGACGGCGATTTTGAGTGGGCCGTGATTTGAATTTGTGTTCACTTCTGCATTCAACATCGCGGACAACCACGCCGCGCAATCTTGTAAGCTGCGCGCAAAAACACCGACCGTATCCAACGATTCTGATTGCACTTTTACGCCAATGCGCGGTGCCACATCGAACGACGGTTTAAAGCCGAACACGCCGCAATACGCAGCAGGTCGAATGACGGAACCCGCTGTCTGCGTGCCGATCGCGATACGCACATGTTCATCAGCCACGGCAGCGGCCGAGCCTGCCGATGAGCCGCCGGGTGTGTGCTCGCGGTTGTGCGGATTATGGGTAGGCGAGGGGACAAAAGTGGCCAGCTCAGTGGTCACCGTTTTGCCGACAATGACAGCTCCCGCATTACGCATGAGCACGACGCAGGCAGCATCAATAATTGCATTCGGCGCGGCGTCAAAAACGGCGGAGCCGCAGCGCGTTGGGAAGCCTGCGATATCGACAATGTCTTTAACGCCGACCGAGAAATCGCGCAGGTAACTATTTTGAAACTCTAGCGCTGGAGCGGCGTTTAAAGAAGTTTTGCTCGTAACTGCGCACCACGCCTTGAGTTTGCTATCACGCTCTGCTATCCGCGCGAGTGAATCTTCCAGCATTGAGGGCATGCTATTTCATTCCCGGCATCATGCCCTTCATACCGCGCATCATCTTCGCCATGCCGCCGCCCTTCATCATTTTCATCATCTTTTGCATCTGCTCAAACTGCGCCATCAAACGATTCACTTCCTGCACTTGCACGCCTGCGCCGGTAGCGATGCGGCGCTTGCGCGAGGCTTTGATCAGCTCTGGTTTGCGGCGCTCGGCGGGCGTCATGGAATTGATAATGCCTTCGGTGCGGCGCAATTGTTTTTCCTGCAATTCAGGCGACTGCGTGGCCGCTTGCGTGAGGTGCGACGGCAGCTTATCCATCATCGCTGACATGCCGCCCATTTTGCGCATCTGGCTCAACTGCATTTTGAAATCATCGAAGTCAAACGCTTTGCCTTTCTTGAATTTTTCGGCGAGCTTTTGCGCTTCGGCCATATCGACATTTTTGTGCGCATCTTCAATCAGCGACAGCACATCGCCCATGCCCAAAATACGTGAAGCCATGCGATCCGCATAGAACGGTTCGAGCCCGTCCATTTTCTCCGACACACCGGCAAACTTGATCGGCTTGCCGGTCACGTGGCGCACCGACAGCGCTGCGCCGCCTCTGGAATCGCCATCGAGCTTGGTCAGAATCACGCCGGTTAATGGCAGCGCTTCGTTAAATGCTTTTGCGACGTTGACCGCATCCTGGCCCTGCATTGCGTCTACCGTAAACAGCGTTTCAATCGGCAGAATTGCCGCATGCACCGCTTTGATTTCCGCCATCATCGCTTCGTCAATCGCGAGACGACCGGCGGTATCGACAATCAGCACATCATGAAAATGAATGCGGGCCCAGTCGCGTGCCGCAACTGCTATGTCAACCGGCTTTTGGGTAACATCGCTTTCAAAAAAATCCACGCCAACTTGCTTCGCTAGCGTGCGCAATTGCTCAATCGCAGCGGGACGATATACGTCTGCTGAGACGACCAACACTTTTTTCTTGTGGCGCTCTTTGAGCAGCTTCGCGAGCTTGCCGACGCTGGTGGTTTTACCTGCGCCTTGCAAACCGGCCATCAGCAGGATTGCCGGTGGCGTGGTGGCGAGATTGAGCGGCAGCGCATTCAATTGCGGTGCCACGTTATCCGCACCGCCCATTAACGCAATCAGTTCGGTATTGACGATACCGATAAACGACTGGCCCGGCGTGAGGCTTTGCAGTACTTCTGCACCGAGTGATTTTTCTTTGACCTTGGCGATGAAATCTTTGACGACGGCAAGGCCAACGTCGGCCTCAAGCAAGGCCATGCGCACTTCGCGCAGCGCATCGGCGATATTGTCTTCCGACAAACGGGCTTGGCCGCGCAGTTGTTTGACGATGCCTGAGAGGCGATTGGTGAGATTATCTAGCATGATTGAACGATCAAAAATGTCCGCGTTGAAGGTTCACGAATGCGCGCATCCGTAAAAAGCCGCGAAGGTGGATGGTGTAAACTCGCTATGAATTTATAAAGAAAAATTTAGCGAAATTTATGTTGTTAACAGTTCTTAATATTACCACCGCCGCTGTCTATCTGATGGCGGCAATCGCTGCGTGGGTCGGCATGGGCCGCGCACAACTGACCGAATATGCCGACGCTAGCGACGGCACGAACCCGGCCGGTCTGGCGAAAATTTTAATCTGGCTCGGCATCATGTTGCATGCCGTTGCGTTGTTCGATGCCATGTTTATCGAAGAAGGCTGGAACATTGGGTTTTCGCACACGACCTCGTTGATTGGCTGGCTGACGCTGCTGAGTTATGTGGTGCTGGGCAACGATTCGCGACTGACCCGGCTCGCGGCACTTTATCTGGCACCGCTAGCGATTGTGGCGGCACTATTGCCGACCTTGCTCCCCTCTGAACGTGTGGTTCTTTATGGTGGCTGGGCGTTTCGTTTGCACATTGGCGTGGCCATTGCAGGCTATGCATTATTCACGGTTGCGGCATTGCATGCGCTGTTGATGTTGTTCCTGGAAAAGCGTTTGCAATCTGGCACCCTCAATTCATTTGACAGTCAATTACCGCCACTCTTGCAGGTGGAAAAGTTGTTGTTTCGCTTGCTGTTTGCGGCGTTTATTTTGCTCACGTCCACGCTGATCAGCGGCGTGTTTTTTTCCGAAGCCGTTTATGGCAAAGCGTTTCAAGTGAATTACAAAACGGTATTCGCTGCGATGTCGTGGCTCATTTTTGGCGGGCTTTTGCTGGGCCACTGGCGCGCGGGCTGGCGTGGAAAAACAGCGGTTCGCTGGACGCTGATCGGCTTCGTGATGCTGTTGCTTGCCTACGTCGGCAGTAAATTCGTGCTTGAATTTATTCTCAAGCGGGGTTGATTTTTGCTATGTGTGAAAAGTCAAACCGTAGCACTGGCGGGCGTCACGAGACATTTATTGGCCAAACAGCGCGCCAATGCTTGAGCTTTGCTATTGCCCTTAGCTGCGCATGACCGACACCATTTCGATTCACTGGCTGTTTATCGCCCTCGCCGTGCTACTGGCCAGCTCCGGATTTTTCTCGATGTCAGAGACTTGCATGATGTCGTTAAATCGATATCGCCTGCGGCATTTGGAGAAGCAAGGTAGCCGTGGCGCGCGGCTCGCAAGTGCGCTGCTGGCGAAGGTCGACGAGATGCTGTCATTCATTCTGGCCGGCAACACGGTCATTAACGCGGCGACAACGATTTTGGTGGCTGAAATCTGCCGTCGATTATTTGGCGATGGCGAATATGTCCTGGGTATCGCCACGGGTGCGGCGTCGTTTTGCATTTTAATTTTTGCGGAAATTTTGCCGAAGGTTATTGGCGCACGCTTCTCCGAAAAAATCGCGTTGGGAGCCAGCTATATTTTGACGCCGCTGATCACGGTGACCAAGCCGGTAATGTGGATTATCAACGTGATCGTGCGCGGTATTTTGAAGGTGCTGCGCATCAAACCCGCGTCGGAAGGTGCGCAACCGCTGTCGATGGAAGAGATGCGCACGCTGGTGCTGGAAGGCGGGCAATTTATCCCGAAAAAACATCAAAACATCATGGTGAATTTGTTCGATCTCGAACACATGACTGTGGACGATACGATGACGCCGCGTGCGTTAATTGAAGCGGTCGATATCAACGACAAGATTGAAAATATTCGCCATGCGCTATCGACGTCGCATCACACGCGGCTGGTGATGTACGACGGCGATTTTTCGAACGTGATTGGCCTGGTGCATGTGCGCAAAGTGTTGAACGCCTCGCGCCATGAGCCGCTGGAAATAGCCACGCTGCGCGAGATCATGCGCGAACCGTATTTCATACCGGTGGGCACGCCGCTGTTGCAGCAGCTAAGCCATTTTCAAGAGCTGCAGCGACGCATGGCGCTGGTGGTGGATGAATACGGCGAAATTCAGGGTTTGGTCACGCTGCAGGATATTTTGGAAGAAATTGTCGGCGAATTTACCAGCCAAAGCCCGATGAACACCGGCTTTTACTCCAAGCAAACCGATGGCTCGGCGATGGTGGAGGGATCGTGTCCGCTCAGGGTGTTAAATCGCAAGCTGGGATTCAATTTTCCGCTCGACGGCCCAAAGACGATGAATGGTTTGGTGACCGAGCATTTGGAAGATATTCCCGAGCCCGGCACCACGGTGAAAATCGGCGATCACGACCTGGAAATTTTGCAGGTGCAAGACCGTATGATTAAAGTCGTGCGGGTGATGTTGCCGATCAAACTTGGGACGAGTTTGCCGCTCCCGCTTTAATCGCCTTTATTTTTCCGCCGTCGCCAAAAGCGCATCCCAATCGGCAAGCGAGATTCGCGCCACTGGGTCAGCGCCCCCCGCGCCATTCGGTCGATACAGAACAATCTCCGCCTCCTGCATTTGCCCCATGGCGCGTTCTTCCGCACGCGGCGAGCCGTGGGTATGCGAAATCATCAACACATTTTTGCCCGGCGGTGGCGGGGTCGCGAGCAATCGGAATCGGGCGACATTGACGTCAAACCCTGTTCGTTGGCCAATTTGATGATTGAGATCTTCGGTAATCTCGATAGTTTCTATACCCATTGCATAGGCAGTATCGCGGGCGCGGCAAAATTGGCTGGTTTTTACCATGTCGAGCGCCACGTTTAGCTTCTGCATGGCAAGACCAACCGTACGCGCTTGTGCGCGCCCATCGGCGGCCAGATTGCGTTGCAGGGTGCAGTTTTCCCACCACCGTGGCGTCTGCGCGAGGGCCGAAGCGTCTTGTCCTGTTGATGCCGCGCCATGCCGCATATAGAGGTTGTAGCCACCACGCTGAAGCGCCAAGACGATGGCCATGCCGGTTAGCTCTTTCGTGGGATCTATCACCGGTAGCCGTGTGGGCGGTGCGGGCTGGGTAGACGCTGGTGCTGGCGCTGGCACTTGCGCGGTGACGGATGTGGTGATACCGATATCAGTGGTCGTGGTTTTGCCGTTTTGGGTCGTGGTAATCGTCTGTGCGCCAGCGGCACCGCCGACGGATAGCAGCAACGCAATAGTGAAGCGCGTCAGAGTGAATAGCGGAACGTGCATGTGCAACGGCCTTGAGACGCAAAGTGGCGCGTTATGTGGATCGCAAAGGCGACGGAATTGGTGAATAGTGAATTGATTTTAAAGCTAAAACGATATTGCACATGGGTTTGCGGCGGGATTAGAGCAATATCTGAAGTTAATTGACGTTCTGCCGAAAATTCTGCATAATCTTGGGTTCAGTGGAGAGGTGGCCGAGTGGTTAATGGCAGCAGACTGTAAATCTGCCCTCTCACGAGTACGCAGGTTCGAATCCCGCCCTCTCCACCATTAATTTGTAGTGTTTAAAAAATAGTTGTTTGCAGGTGAAAAGTTTCGAATTTGCGGGTGTAGCTCAATGGTAGAGCAGAAGCCTTCCAAGCTTATGACGACGGTTCGA
>JANMQR010000260.1:0-5343 GCA_031370625.1 Burkholderiales bacterium
CGCCGGGCTCGGCGATTTGCATGAGTGCCATGATTAATGATTTTCTGTTACTTCAGCGATTAAATTTAGTTTTGCGAATTCTGGGACATCACCCTCTCTCCAACCTCTCTCCCCTCAAGGGAGAGAGGCTTAACTTCCCTACCCCCACGCGGGGGAGGGACCGAGGGAGAGGGGGCGCTAGCCCATGAGGAAAACATAATATTCAGGTTTTGCATCTATCAGTCACGCACTAACGGCTTCAAACGCATCATCAATTTCCTCACCCAGCTTTTCGATAAACCGTAATTTTCGCACGGTGAGGCGCGCGTCGGCGAAGGTTGATGCCTGATTTAACTCGCCACTCAATTGCGCAAAAAGTTTTTTTTCGTCCGCATTTTTTTGCGCGGCAAGTTCATCCAGTTTTGCTTCGTCTTTCAACGCTCTTGCTTCAACCACCGCCTCGCGCCATTCCATTTGCTGCATCAAAAAATCCAGCGGCATTGCCGTATTGGATTCTTCTTCCGTTTCAATGCCGTGAATTTTTAAAAAATAGCGGCCACGATTCAGCGGCGACTTCAACGTTTGATACGCTTCGTTCGCGCGCGTGGCCCACTGCGCGGCGAGGCGCTTTTCGGCATCACTCGCGGTGGTGAATTTATCAGGATGCACTTCGCGTTGCACGTCACGATAGGCCGCATCAAGGGCGGCTAAATCCATCTGAAATGAAATCGGCAGATGGAAAAGATCGAAATGGTTTTTGGTGAAATCAATGGTCATAGGAAGCCATGCTACAAACAATAAGGGGGCGGAATGCGCCCCCTTTGCTGCTAAAAATCTACGTCACACGTAAATCTAAACGTTAAAACTTTCACCACAACCGCATTTATCTTTCTCTTGCGGATTGTTGAATTTAAAACCTTCGTTCAAACCTTCGCGCACAAAATCAAGCTCGGTGCCATCGATGTAAACCAAACTTTTTGGGTCGACAAAAACTTTCACACCAAAGCTTTCAAATGCCTGATCTTCGGGCACCGCTGCATCGACAAACTCCAGCTTGTACGCCATGCCGGAGCAGCCGGTGGTGCGCACGCCGAAGCGAACGCCCACGCCCTTGCCGCGTTTGGCGAGATAGTTTTGTACGTGCTTGGCAGCGCGATCTGTGAGGGTGATGGCCATAATTATGCGGCCTTAGCTTCTACGACCGCTTCAACAACATGCTTCGCGTGGTAATCCGCAATCGCTGCTTTGATCGCATCTTCGGCCAGAATCGAGCAGTGAATTTTCACGGGCGGCAAGGCGAGTTCTTCAGCGATTTGCGTGTTCTTGATTTCGCCGGCCTGCGCGAGCGTTTTGCCTTTGACCCACTCAGTAACGAGCGAAGAAGACGCGATTGCAGAACCGCAACCATAGGTCTTGAATTTCGCGTCCTGAATAATGCCATCCGCACCGACTTTGATTTGCAGCTTCATCACGTCGCCACAAGCCGGTGCGCCAACCATGCCGGTGGCGATGCCGTCTTCATCTTTGCCGAACGAACCCACGTTACGCGGGTTTTCATAGTGGTCAATAACTTTTGTGCTGTATGCCATGATGAGTCTCCTGGTTTTACGTTTGCAAATCGTCAAGCTCCGCTTGTGATTTGCCCTGACTTAAACCGGACAAAAGTAGGTTTTTACTTTTGTCCGAACTTTTAATGTGCAGCCCATTGCACCGAATTCAAATCAACACCGTCTTTGAACATTTCCCACAACGGTGACATATCGCGCAATTTTTGAATGCGCTCTTTCAATAATTTGACCGCGAAATCAATATCGGATTCCGTGGTGAATCGCCCAATCGTAAACCGAATCGATGAATGCGCCAGCTCATCATTGCGACCCAGCGCACGCAATACATACGAGGGCTCGAGCGACGCCGAAGTACATGCCGAGCCGGACGATACCGCCAACTCTTTGATACCCATGATCAACGATTCGCCTTCAACAAAATTAAAACTCACATTCAGATTATGCGGCACGCGATGTTCAAGATCGCCGTTAACGTAAATTTCTTCCATGCCTTTAATGCCATCGAGCAGGCGATCACGCAACATACGGATGCGCTCGCTCTCAGTCGCCATTTCCAGACGTGCTAAACGAAACGCTTCGCCCATGCCAACAATTTGATGCGTCGCCAACGTGCCCGAACGAAAGCCGCGCTCATGACCGCCGCCGTGCATTTGCGCTTCGAGACGCACGCGTGGTTTGCGACGCACGAACAATGCGCCAATACCTTTGGGCCCGTAAGTTTTATGTGCGCAAAAACTCATCAAATCGGCTTTGAGCGTTTGCAAATCCACCACCACTTTGCCCGTCGCCTGCGCGGCATCGAGATGAAAAATAATGCCGCGCTCTCGACAAATTTCGCCAATTTCTTCCACCGGCTGAATCACGCCAATTTCGTTATTCACATACAAAATCGACACCACAATCGTGTCCGGCCGCAACGCTGCCTTGAAGACTTCCATGTCAACGAGACCGTTTTCTTTCACGTCCAGATACGTCGCCTCAAAACCCTGACGTTCCAGCTCGCGGAATGTATCCAGCGTGGCCTTGTGCTCAGTCTTCAAGGTGATGATGTGCTTGCCCTTGGTTTTGTAGAACTGCGCCGCACCTTTCACCGCCAAATTAATGGATTCCGTCGCGCCCGATGTCCAGACGATTTCTTTCGAATCGCAGTTCACCAGCTTCGCCACTTCTTCGCGCGCCGTCTCTACAGCATCTTCCGCGGTCCAGCCATAGCTGTGGCTGCGCGATGCGGGGTTGCCGTACATCTCGGTTAAATACGGAATCATTTTGGCTGCCACGCGCGGGTCAACTGGCGTGGTGGCGGAATAATCAAGATAGATGGGCTGTTTCATAATTTCTTTTCTCACGTTTTTGTCTAACTAGCTAACTGAAAGCGGAGTTTCCACACCCGCGCGACCGCGCGAAGCGTTATTGGGGCGCACTTTCAACAAACTTTTCGGGCCAGTAATTGTTTTCATTTTTGGCGCATTTTGTTTCTGAACCAAATCCGCCAGCGTCACACCGGCCAGAAAACTCAGCACCGTATCGTTCAGGCTTTCCCACAAATCATGCGTCATGCAACGCTTCTCGCCCATGCACGGTTCGCGGCCTTCACACTGACGCGAATCCAGCTGCTCTTCAACGGCCACAATAATATCGGCCACATTCAACTGCGCCGCCGGTTTAGCCAAGTTATAACCGCCGCCCGGCCCCCGCACACTTTGTACGAGTTCATTACGACGCAATTTGCCGAACAATTGTTCCAAATAAGAAAGCGAAATCTTCTGCCGCTCGCTGATATTCGCAAGCGTGACCGGCCCATCATTGGCGTGAAGCGCCAAATCAAGCATGGCTGTAACGGCAAATCGACCTTTGGTGGTGAGTCTCATGTTGAGAGCTCCTATGGGTTTAACGAACTGCTCGAGAAGGTTAATGCCCGACTAATTGAGTCAAGTATAGGAAAGTTGAGTGGATTAGTCAAGTATGTTGGTTTGGTACAGTTTCCCCAAGAAGGCGCGCACCTGGGGGTGCTACTCGTGCGGAGACATGGCATGGCTTAGTTGGTGCGTAAGCATGATAATCTTCATTCCTTTCCAACTCATCGTGGCAGTTGCGCAATGTCGAAACGTTTATTTGCATTATCACTTTGCGTGACTTTAGCCGGACTCGCATTCATTTTGTTCAGCGACAAATCTGACAGAATCAACAGAAGCACACCGCCGGTAGAGGCAAGCCCTCAGCAACCCGTAAAACTTCAGGCGAAGCAAGATTTCACGCCTGTTGATCGAGCCCGTTCGCGCGACGCTAACCCTGTCGCACTCAATTCCAACATCTCACCAGCCAACACATCGAACTTGCCACCAATTGATCTGCCACTTTCACAGACGCTGGCACCGCTTAAAGCGATGCTTGCATCCGGGGACGGGCACGCGGGATGTCAACTGGTGGTTCAACTCAGATACTGCCGCGACAACGTCAGCCAACAAAAAGAAATTTTGCAGAGCCATAGATTGACGCTGAAGGAAACCAAAGAGCGCGATGAGAAATACAAGTTTTTGGCAGACCACATCGAGCAGCAAACGAAGAATCTGACTCGCGCCGACGAGTACTGCGCGAATATTCCACAAAGCGAATTGAACAGCGTGTCCCAATATTCATTAGCGGCAGCACAGACCGGAAATGTAAATGCCATGCGTGACTACGTCATGCAGCAACCGTCTGATGCTAAAAATTTTCTGAATGAATTAGAAGCATGGCAGCGATATAAGGAATGGGCACCACAAATGGCTGAAAGAGCAATGGCAGCTGGCGACATTTCAACTATTGGCTTTATGCGACTGCAGCTAGCGGGCAAATGGCTTGCCTCGCCATCGATAATGCAGAAAGACATGCAGCGGTCAGCCGTTCTCTATTTCTTGCTTGAAAAAACAGAAACCCGCTACAAACTCGGCGATCACGAAATGAAATTCATCACTGACGAATTGGGACAGAAAGAAATTGACGACGCGCGGAAATCCGCTGCAATCCTATTTCAGCAAACATTCGCCGCCAGTATTTCGCGCGGTGAAAAGCCTTCGTATAAAACCAATTCAGATTGCGGTGCTGAAAAGCTTCAGTTCAAAATGTGGGGCATTGGCTAATCGACAAATAGCTCTAACTAATTTGGGCAAAGTCTGGCTACTATTCAAATAGCACACAGCAAACTCCAATAACCACAGCCATCTTGAAGCATTTATGCTCTGAAATATGCGCCGCTATTAGGCATCAGGCAGCAAAATTTGATGAACCCCCACATCTCACGGCGTAAAAAAATACCGCGTCCCGTGAAAAAAAATCGGTGCAGCGAAGCTCACGGAATCCATGCGATCCATTACACCGCCGTGGCCTTCGATCATGGTGCCCCAGTCTTTTGCACCGAGGCTTCGCTTGACCGCTGACAGAGCCAGCCCGCCAAGAAATCCCATCAGCACAATCACGAATGCCATGCCCGCGGCTTGCAGCGGCGTGAATGGCGTAATCCACCACATCGCAGCACCAATTGCGGTGGCGCTGGCCGCGCCGCCGATAAAGCCTTCCACCGTTTTGGATGGGCTGACGACTGGTGCGATTTTGGTTTTGCCGAATAGCTTGCCGAACACGTATTGCATCACGTCACTCATCTGCACAATCAGCAAATGATAAAACAGCAGCAATACATTTTGTCCGGATTCAGAATAGCCGGGAATTTCAAGAATCAGCAGCGCAGGCGCGTGGCTGATGCAATACACCGCGATCATCACGCCCCACTGAATTTTTGCCACGCGTTCAAGAAAATTTT
>JANMQR010000205.1:0-8042 GCA_031370625.1 Burkholderiales bacterium
CGCGAGCAACGTCAACGCCTGCCTATTTGGTATTGCTCCGGGTAGAGATTGCTCGTTTCACCCGCACACACCCGAAGATGCGCACGACTCGTCTCTGTAGCTCTAATCCTCACCTCGCGGTGGATGGGCGTTACCCACTACCCTGCTCTATGGAGTCCGGACTTTCCTCTATGCAACATGCCTCAGCGAACCGAAACATCCACACAGCGACCGTCTGATGAGCTTCCGTTGTGATTATCTCACGCGGACTCATTTTCACTTGATGATTTCGCGCGATCACGACTATATCCAGATCGAAAATAATGCGCATCATCATAAAAGCTCGGTGATTCATTCGCGGCGAACCATCCGGGGATGCCCAGAATGGGTAGCGGATGTAGATTGCGTGTGGAGGCGAGTGATGATTCATTCATCAACCACGCCGCTGCGCGCGAATCAATCTCGCGAAGTTGTTCGTCATGTGAAAGTGCAAAAAAATTATTGTCAACTTTCAACAGGAGCGCCTTCGCCGTCACACCGACAAACGGATCAAGCATTTTCTCCAACACGGAGTGACCGGCAAGATAAAAATTAATATTTCTTCCTGCCTCCGCGCGACGATCAATAAATAATTTTTTCCATTCGAAATTGCGAACGTGATCGAGCAATGATTCATCCGCACTCGCAACAATCACGCCGCCCTCATCGAATAACGTCAACACATCACGCGCAATTGTGCGTACTTTTACGCCATCCATTTGTGCGGCCATCAACCGCGTATGCATTTCCGAAATCGCTGCTTTTGATTTTGGAAACGTCAGCCACTGCGTCGCGTTGAAGAAGTCGTGCCAGTTTTCACGCGTCGCGATTTCGCCGGTTTCGGCGATACGCTGTTCGTAATGTATGGCTATGGATTCATCGTCGTTTGGCGCGACAAAACGGATGGGGTGGCCGCGATGATTGACGAGTTCGTGGCGTTGCGAGTGCGCATTTAGCGTGGCTAGAGTTGGCCAAGCTTCACCATTGAATACAGTCAAATTATCGCGAATAGCATCATAGCAACGCACGCCGAAGCTAGTCTGCGCATCGCACCAACTGGAAGTATTGCAAACTTTCACCGGCAACCAACTCGACTTGAAATATCCAAAATCCGTCGTTCCCGCGTAGGCGGGAATCCAGTGGCATACGCCGCAAAGTCGCTGGATCCCCGCCTGCGCGGGGACGACGACAGGGCAATAGCTCGTAGGATGGGTGGAGCGTTTTTTGCGATACCCATCATCTGCACGCGCCGATGATGGGTATCGCAAAAGCGCTCCACCCACCCTACCAAAAAATTTATAAACCCTAGCACCAGCGCGGCGTTTCGAGCAAAAATGCCTGGAAATGCTCGCCCATATTGCACTTTGATATTAAGAGACACGCCACTCCAACGTTTCACCCGCCCGCAACGGCACAATCGCGGAACCTGGAAACGGTAGCTCTTCCGGCACCTGCCACGACGATTTTTCCAGCGTAATCGTGCCTTTATTTCTCGGCAAATTATAAAAATCCGCGCCAAAAAAACTCGCGAATCCTTCGAGCTTGTCGATTGCATTTGCGGAGTCGAACGCGGAAGCATAAAGCTCCATCGCGTGCAGTGCCGTGTAGCAGCCTGCGCATCCACAACTCGCTTCTTTGGTATTTTTTGCATGCGGCGCACTGTCGGTACCCAAGAAAAATTTCTGGTTGCCACTCGTTGCTGCTTTCAATAATGCGAGCCGATGTTCTTCGCGTTTTAGCACCGGCAAACAATAATAGTGCGGACGAATACCGCCTTTAAACATCTCGTTGCGATTGAATAGAAGATGATGCGCTGTGATCGTCGCCGCCACGTTGTCACTGGCGGCCAATACAAATTTCACCGCATTCGCGGTCGTGATGTGCTCAAACACAATCCGCAATTTTGGGAAACGAAGTGTCAACGGAATCAAATGTCGCTCGATAAATATTTTTTCGCGATCAAAAATATCGATCTCGCTGTCGGTAACTTCACCGTGCAAAAGTATCGGTAAACCGGCCTCTTGCATCGCCTCAAACACCGCGTCGCATTTACGAATATCGGTCACGCCCGAGTCAGAATTGGTCGTCGCCCCCGCTGGATAATATTTCACGGCGTGAACAAATCCACTTGCATTCGCGCGCTTGATTTCATCCGGGTCGGTGTTGTCCGTGAGGTACAAAGTCATCAACGGTTCGAACGCAGTATTCGCAGGCAACGCGGCTAAAATTCTGTCGCGATACCAGCCCGCCTCCAGCACCGTGCGCACCGGCGGTTTCAAATTCGGCATGATGATTGCGCGAGCGAATTGTCGCGCCGTATCCGGCAGCACCGCATTGAGCGCATCACCATCGCGCACATGCAAATGCCAATCGTCGGGGCGGGTGATTACGAGGGAGTTCGGGATGTTTTTGGTCATCCCAAATTATAAGTTGAACACAGCGGATTGCGACGCGAAAAGAAGACTTTATATTCACCACGAACGAATATCGCGCCAGTACATGTCAGCCATGCACCGTCCCCGCAACGAGGTCGTGCGTGAGATGCCAGCGGTCAAAAACATGATCCAGCAGCGCAAGCTCGCCTTGTGCTTGCTTGTGATCAGCCGCCATCACGATTAGCAGCAGCCGCGCGACAACGATGCGGTGATCGGCTGTATCAATGCAGTCGATCACGTTGTCAACGCGATCTGGATCAATGAGCAATGTCTCGCCAAGCTCGTGCGCCTCAGCGACCAAATCGCTGCAATAGTCGCGTGCGACCCGCATAAAATTCTCACGCGAAATCCCGAGCGATTGGTAGGCAGCTGCTCGATCCAGCACCGCAATCTCGCGATCATCAATATGCGCATCCGTCACAATCATCATCGCCACCACACGCGACATGGCTTCCGGACTATTTTGCGCATAGATTCTCATGACGCTCGCTCCTTCAATTCTTTAATAAAAAAGTTAGGTAATAACTTTGGTTGGAAGTTCGTGACCGCGTGTTTTATAGAGCGAAAACACCACGCCGCCTAAAATCAAACCAAATGTCACCGTGAGCGATATCACCGGCGGAATCTTTCCAATGATGCCAACAAGGAAAATCTTGGTGCCAATAAACACCAGCACCAGCGCCAGCGCATATTTCAAATAGGTGAAGCGATGAATCATCGCCGCTAATGCAAAGTACAACGCGCGCAGGCCCAGAATCGCAAAAATATTGCTGGTGTAAACGATAAACGGGTCGGTGGTGATGGCAAAAATCGCAGGCACCGAATCAACCGCGAACACCAGATCGACAAACTCGATCAAACACAGCGCTAAAAATAGCGGCGTTGCCCAGCGAATCGTTTTGCCCGTGACGGGATCAGGCTTGTAAACGAAGAACGCGTTGCCCTCGATCTTCTCGGTAACCCGCATGCGCTTTCTTAAAAACTTCAGCAGCGGATTGTTGCCGATGTCGGGCATATGATTCGCGATCATTAGCATTTTGATGCCGGTGAACACCAAGAATGCGCCGAATAAATACAGAATCCAACTCGCCTCCGTCACTAGCGCCGCGCCCAAACCAGTCATCAGCGCACGAAGCACAATCACGCCCAAAATGCCCCAAAACAAAACCCGGTGTTGATACAGACGAGGAATCGCGAAGTAAGTAAATATCAACGCGATCACAAACACGTTATCCATCGACAACGATTTCTCGATCAAAAAGCCGGTGTAATACTCCATGCCACTTTGTGCACCAAAATACCAGGTGACCCAGGCGCCAAAAATCAGCGCGACCGAAATATAACCCGCTGACAATAGCAGCGATTCTTTCACGCCGATCTCGTGGTCGTCCTTGTGCAGCACGCCTAAATCGAACGCGAGCAGTGTCACCACAATGCCGATAAAGACCAGCCAGACCCACGCTTCTTTGCCCAGAAACGGGGTGTTAAAAAATTCAATCATGTGTTCCACTAAATGTTCCTTGGTTGATGCGGCGTCGTTGCACCGTTGCCGTGAATTGGTTTGCCTTGATTACCGCTGCATCGCTTCGGGCGTTGAAGTTCGCGGCATTCCCCACTGTTTCCATGCGGCGGCAAGCACTCTCGTTTCCCCTTCGGCGAGGTGATCATCTGCCTCGGTGACGGCCACACAAAGTGCGAGCATTTTCACGCGCAATCCAGGGTCGTCAATCTCGGCCAGCAAGGCGTTGAGCGTGCTCGAATCCAGATTGGCTGGGCCCCAGCTTCCATGTGAACTGTAGAAAAGATCTTCACAAAGCGTGTGGACGATAGCTTTCAATTCTTCGGGCTCGAGACCCAATTGGGCATCAGCATCCATTCGTGCGAGCACATCAAGTTCCGTTTTACAAAAGTGACCATCCGCCAGCATGGCGAGCGCGACGATGCGAGCGGAAGCCTGTGGGCTATTGTTTGGATAAGTTCTCAATGGAATTTCCTTTTAAAAGTGATTGGCTGGGTTGGTCTAGCAAGTTAGTCAAAAATATCGCTCAGCCATGATTTTTTTTGGCGATGTTGGTGTCCATCGCGATAGCCGCCATCCCGATAGCCACCATCGCGGCCACCTGCATCGCGATAACCGGCTTGCGTTGAAGCGCCGTTGTTTACATTCTGCGCAGGCACGGCGGCGCGCTCGATCAACTTGTCGAGCTCGCCGCGATCCAGCCACACGCCACGACACTGCGGGCAGTAATCGATTTCAACACCTTGGCGATCACTCATCGTTAACGCGGTGTCTGGACAAGTGGGACATTTCATAAACGCTCCTTCAAGAAATTAGTCATCTCCTGCACCAAAACCGAACAAGCTCATGAGGCTAGTGAAGAGATTAAAAATCGACACATATAACCCAACCGTCGCCAGCACATAATTGGTTTCGCCGCCGTTCACGATGCGGCTGGTTTCATACAAGATCAATCCTGCCGATAGCAGCGCCACCATCGCCGACACTGCCAGACCCAACGCGGGAATTTGCATGAACACAGCAGCCAATCCGGCGAGCAGCGCAATGATGATGCCGGCAAATAAAAAGCCACCCATGAAGCTAAAATCGCGCCGTGTTTTCAGCACATAAGCCGACAGTGCGAGGAACGTGATGCCGGTCGTCGCGAGCGCCATTGTGACTATTTGCCCGCCGCCCGGCAGCGCCAATGTTTGCGACAACATGGGGCCTAATGTGTAGCCCATAAATCCGGTGAGCGCGAACACGGCGGGGAGCGCCCAAATATTATTTCGCTGTTTATAAACTAAAAACAGCAAACCAAAATAGCCAACGAGCGTGAGCATAATTCCCGGCGACGGTAACTTCAACGCCACACTCACCCCCGCCACGGTCGCGCTGAAGAGGAGCGTCATCGACAGCAGCGCATAAGTGTTACGCAACACGCGGCTCGCGTCAGACTGAATTCCGTTCGCATCGTTTGCGGCAACTATGGGGTAGTCACCCGCGGCTGGATTTGCTTTGCTAATATTTTCCATCATCATCTCTCCTTGGCTAGGGTTAAAAATCAATTGCGGGCGTGCGCGAACCACGGTGACTGCGGGTGCGCTTCCAATTGCGCAATAGCACACGCGAGGCGCGGGCCAACGCGTGATCTAACGCCACGCGCCAGTCTTGCGCGGTGGTGGTGACGGCAACCGTGCCAATGTGATCCGTCTTGATTTCCAGGCGACAGCTTTTATCTTCGCCGCCGCGTGGCCCGTTGACATCCGACAACCTGACTCTGGCGCGAGGAATCAGCCACGACATGCGGCGCATAACGAACCGCACTCGCCGTTCTGCCAGATCACGTAAATGGATGCCAGCCGGGTCACGGGATTCAAAAATAACTTCCATCGCACACCTCCGTTAAGTTAAAAAATGATGACATCAGCACAATACGATGTTTATCAATTCTGAAAAAGCAGATAATAACGAATCGACACTTCGGATAAACCTGAATATGGAAGATAAACGATGAGCGCAGTTTTATGAGCCTAAGCTTCAGCTATAAACATCTCTACTATTTTTGGGTGGTGGCCAAAGAAGGCAGCATCACCAACGCCGCCGCGAGGCTGGGCATGGCAGTGCAAACCGTGAGCACACAGGTACGCGAGCTCGAGCGCTCGCTCGGCTACGCCTTACTCAAGCCTGCCGGTCGCGGGCTGGCACTGACCGAGGCGGGCATCGCCACCATGCGCCAGGCAGATCAAATTTTTCATCTGGGCGAGCAGTTACCGGACGTGATCAGCAGCGCCGTCGCCGATCCCGGCATTCGCCTGGCCGTGGGCATATCAGATGGGCTGCCGAAACTCGTTGTGCGACGCTTGCTGCAACCAATATTGCGCGAGCCTAATTTGCGGCTGCAGTGTCATGAAGATGAATTCGATGATCTGCTCGGCGATTTAGCGCTCCATCGATTCGATGCCGTGCTGGCTGATCGCGCCGCACCGGCGAACCCAAACGTAAAACTCTACAGCCATTTGGTGGGTTCATCTTCACTCGCTTGGTACGCGCCTGCATCGCTCTACCCTGCCGCGCGCAAAGGCTTCCCAAACTCGCTCGCAACAGTGCCCATACTATTGCCGACCAGCCACGTTGCCACGCGTGCGAGGCTCGATCTTTGGTTTGAACGAAATGCGATTCGACCACGCTTGGTGGGTGAATTTGAAGACAGCGCGCTACTCAAAACTTTCGGCGCAAGCGGCATGGGTGTGTTCCCGGCGACCGAGTTGGTTCACGATGAATTAATTGCTCAGTACAACGTGAAACGCGTCGGCGCTTGCGAAAGTGTGGAAGAACATTTTTATTTAATTGTGGCTGAGAAAAAAGTGCAGCATCCGTTGGTGCAGCAGTTGTTGCGAATTAAGCGTTAGCTGAGAATATAGAACGCCATTCTGTGCGGTTTTCCACGCTTTTCTGGCTGAAAATGCGCGCTAGTACTAGACTTTTAATTTCGCCGTGGTTACTCACCGCGGCGCGACCAGAGTCAAAATTCCACCGTGCGCGCAATGCGATTAGCTGCGTTCGCATCCTCATCGGCGTAGATGTGAATCCATTGCTTGTCACGCTGCGTGCGCGGTAGCGGCCAGCGTTCATCGTCGCGCGGTAATACCAGCATTTTTTTGTACGTCCTCGCGTTCACCAACAACAGCCCACGCAATTCGCTCAATTGATCGCGCGCGTTAGGATCGGTAAGCGGATGATCCGGCAAGCCAATCTGCACCTGAAAAGTATCATCGTCGAGCCAGCGCCCAACATAATCACTCAACGGAAAACCATCGTCATCGCAGGGCACATCGATTGCGCGTCCGTTGATCCATAGCCCGCCGCCGCGCCAGGGGTGGCGATGATAGGCGAGCGCCATATGCGTCTGCGTACGCTCACGCGCGGGTGAAAATTCCACCGCCACCAGATCATCGTTGCCGATCCGGGTTTTTCCATAATCAGGAGAATCCGAATATTCAAAACTGAAACCTGCGCGTTGGAACAAGCTGTGGCGCGCACTGATAAGCGCCGCGCTCAACGGTTTGGCGAAATGCTGCCAGCGTTGAACGCCTTCGGTGGCATGCAACGAGCGAACCCATGCGTTGAGTTCGTCTAGAACATGCTCATCGTTTTGTCGCGCGTCAGTTTGCATGGGGTCATGATACCTGCGGCGCGGTTAACAAAAAACCGCCATCACCACCAGCTTTTAACCCAATCCGCCGCGCCGCCAATACCACTGGCGATTGAATCGCGAATGCCGCTCGCGTTCGCCACGACGGTGATGCCGACACCCACGGTGAGGCCCACGCCGAAGCCGATTGCGGTGCCTAATCCTGGCACAACTGAGCCCGCCAATGCCCCACTCGCCGCGGCACCCAACACCGTGGATGCGCCCACCGCAATAACAGCCACGGCGGTATCCGCACCGACGTTACCAATGGCTTTTGAGTCACCTTTGGCCAAGCCTTCGCGATTTTCATATGCGGACATAGCGGTCGTCACCACCGTACCAACCGCAGTGGAGCCGACAATGCGCGAGCCAATTGTTTTCGCGGCCATGGCGGTGG
>JANMQR010000303.1:0-28307 GCA_031370625.1 Burkholderiales bacterium
CGTATGCCGCGGTGCAAGAAGCGATGAACATAGATATGAATTAGCTTAGCGGATAAGCACAGGCATAAAGTGTCTGCCACATGGGTTCGACTCCCGTATTCATGACCATCATCCATAGCTCATTCTGGTAAGAGCAATCGAAAACAAATCGATCTGTAGCGGGTTCGAATCCCGCTGGAAACCTCCCTGAAACGGAGACTTGTAATTGCAGTACCCGGGCCGGTTCCGGTGGTGATTTACGAAGCAGCAAATCACCACACCACCCACCACGCTAGCGCGCTGGCTTGCGCGCGTGTGCGAGGTAGTTCAAGCCTTGTATTGGAGGTCGCATTCATTTGCAGTTTTAAATGAGTGCAACCAACGATACAAGGCGCGACTGCTTTCCCGCATGCACAAAACAGTGTCCCGCGTGGTGCTGGGGAATCGGCCCACTCATTAAAATAAAAGGAATAAAAATGTTTACAAATGCATACGTGAAAAAAGACGAACGCGCGTTGTTGTTCAAGCGTGGCGATTTCGCACAATTTTTGGCACCGGGCGAGTATCGATTTTTTGACCCATTGAAACGTTACACGGTCGAGAAATTTTCGCTCGCGAAACCGCTATTTGAAAACCGCATCGGCGAATATTTACTGAAGGCAGAGCCTGAATTGGCGGCGCGTGAATTTCACGTCATCAATCTCGGCGCAACCGAAGTCGGCCTGCGTTACGAGAACGGTGTGCTGGTGGAATTGCTGGCGCCGAACACGCGCCGTCTCTACTTCAAAGGCTATATCGATTTGAAATTTGAGGTGATCGATATTGCTGAAATCTATGAAGTGCCTGCGAAGTTTGTGTCGCCGCTGTTGAACACACGCACCCGTGTTGTTGGCGCTGATGGCGTGTTCATGGTGCAGGTGCCGCAATACAGCGTGGCGCTGTTGTATGTGGATGGCAAGATCGTGAAGATGCTTGAGCCCGGTATTGCCGCGCTCTTCAAGTATGGACGTGACGTGAAAACGGAAACGATTGACTTGCGCTTGCAGATTGTTGATGTAGCCGGTCAGGAAATTTTAACGCGCGACAAAGTATCCGTCCGCGTAAACCTGACTGCTGGTTATCGTGTTGCGGATGTGATGACGGCGTTTTCGAAGCAAGCGAAGCCGCTCGACTTTTTGTACAAAGAGCTGCAATTTGCACTGCGCGCAACCGTGGGTACACGCACACTCGATGAGATTCTGGAAGACAAGCGTTTAATCGATGATGTGGTGGGTTCGGAAATTCGTCGTCGTGTGGCGGGCTTTGGCCTGGAGGTTGAATCGGTGGGTGTGAAAGACATCATCTTGCCTGGCGAGATGAAAGCAATTCTCACCAAAGTGGTTGAAACCGAAAAGGCTGCGCAGGCGAACGTGATTCGTCGTCGCGAAGAAACAGCGGCAACGCGATCACTCTTGAACACCGCCAAGATGATGGAAGACAACCCAACAGCGTTACGTTTAAAGGAGTTGGAAACACTTGAAAAAGTGACCGAGAAAATCGACAAGATTTCTGTGTTCGGTGGACTCGATGGTGTATTGAAGGATCTGGTAAAGATTCGTTAGCGCATCGAGGTAAAAAATAACGGCGGACTCAGTCCACCGTTATTTTCATTTCAAACGCAGTAAAATCTATGCTGCAATTTGCTCGTCACTTTTCGGTCTTGATGATTGTTCCGATGGACGTATTCTTGAGGTGATATTTGCCTTGATAGTCTTCAATCTTGAAAATATTATTACGCGCCATGATGATACCCATGTTAGGTTCTTGCTGGATGTAGGCGACTTCGCCCGCCTACACAGACACTAAAATTTCTGCCCAATTTTCAGCTTTGGAAAGTTGTCGGCAGAGTGAGTTATCAGTCGTATAAAGTTGGATGCGGGTTGTGCAACTCTAAAATTTCCAGTGGAGACTCCATCGGGAATATCATTCAGCACTATTTTTAACGCTGGGATTTCACTTTCTTGCGCCGATTGACTGACGGGTTTGATCGAGCGTCGCACATACCTGTGCAGCCCCTTCGGCCATTCGCGGCCCTGCGCGCAGGATAGGATCAGCCGCAATGCGGTAAATTCGCTTGTTGTCCCAAGCCTGGGTTCCCCGATAGCGTGGCCACGGCGCCTCCTCGCGTTTTTCAGACGCGGTATAAATGATCGCATCGGGTTGTTTGCGCAACAGCTCTTCCAGGGGCGCTACAAACACCAGCTGGGCAATGTCAGCAAACGAATTTTCGCCGCCACAAAGCCGAATGATTTCGCTGATCGCGTGATCACGATTCACGCTCATCAACGGCTCGCGCGAGATCTCAAAAAATACACTCACTTTTGATTTCGCCATATTGGCCGCGCGTAGCGTTTCAATGCGCTGTTCGAAATCTGCCGCAGCTCGGTCGCTAATTGTTGACGCGCCAACAAGCAGCCCAATATTGCGCAGCGCACGCGGCACATCATTCATCCGCTCAATCTCGATAGCAAAAACAGGAATGCCGAAATCGCGAATGCGCTGTAAATCCGAGGCACGGTTTCCGGATTTCCACGCCAATACAAGATCAGGCTTGAGTGCGAGCAACGATTCAAACGATACGCCGCTTGCGTCGGATACTTGTGGCAATTTTTTAGCGCTCACTGGGTAATCGCTGTAGGCCGACACGGCGACGAGCTTGTCACCCGCACCTGCGGCGAAGACAAGCTCGGTCAGCGAGGGTGCCAAAGTAATAATGCGTTGCGCGGGTTTTGCAAGCATGACGCTTTGTTTTGCATCATCAATCGAAGTAATGTTTCCCGCATGCGTAAACGAGGCGGCGCTAATCAGCGGCGCCGCAAAAAATATATTCCAGAACGCGCTACGCAAAATGCCGCTTCGCCAATGCAAGCCTTTTCTCATAAGCTTCACGTGCAATCGCGACGTCTTCCAAAAAGTATGGAAGCTCCTGCAACGTGATCGCCTGCGCCGCATCCACAAGCGCCTTTTTTGGCACGGGATGCATATCGACCAACAACATATTCGCGCCGGCAATCACGCCCTGCGCGGCGACGTGAAAAATATCGAGAATGCCTTCAGGCGACGCACCACGCATGCCGACCGAGTGCGAGGGATCGACGCAGACTGGCATACGTGTCATGCGATGCACCACCGACACGTGGCCGAAATCAACCAGATTGCGATGCGGATCGCCCAGATTTGTTTTCATGCCGCGCAGACCAAAAACGATTTTGGTATTACCCTCACTGGCGCAATATTCGGCAGCCATCAGCGATTCATCCATCGTAATACCGAAGCCGCGCTTTAACAAAATCGGAAATTCGCGTTGCCGCCCTACTGCTTTCAGCAGTTCAAAATTTTGCGTATTGCGCGTGCCGATTTGCAGCATCACGCCGGTGGGCTTACTAGTTTTATGCAGCGCTTCATTGATCTCGTCGAGATGCGCTTCACGCGTCACTTCCATCGAAATTATTTTGATACCGTACTTGCCCGCAAGCTCAAACACCCACGGCAAACACTCTTGGCCCATGCCTTGAAACGAGTAAGGACTTGAGCGTGGCTTGTATGCGCCCATGCGCGCGCATACTTGGCCGTTGTCGCGCAAACACGCAAAAGTTTGTTCAACAAACTCGCGGGTATCAACTGCATTCAGGCCGGCAAACGTATGCAAATTATGCTGGCTAAAGGTAACGCCGTTATAGCTAAAATTCGTGTCGTGCTCATCGGCCTGATGGCGGCCGAGAATGCGCAGTTCAGTCGCCATGCTTATTCCGAGGTGTGGGTACGGCGCGCACGAACCGCCTCGGCCAATTGCGTCAGCGCAGTTTCAGTACTCGCCCAGTCAATGCAAGCATCCGTCACCGACACACCATATTCCAGCGGCTTGCCAACCACAATATCCTGACGGCCCGGATTCAAATGGCTCTCAATCATGACCCCGACGATGCGGTTATCGCCGCCCGCGATTTGCTTCGCAATATCGGTTGAAACATCCATTTGTTTTTGATATTGCTTCGATGAATTGGCATGTGAAAAATCGACCATCACGCGTGGTGCAAGCGCAGATTTAGCCAATTCAGCACATGCCGCATCAACGCTGGCCGCATCATAGTTCGGCGTCTTGCCGCCACGCAAAATGATGTGGCAATCTTCATTACCTGCGGTTGAAACGATGGCTGAATGACCACCCTTTGTCACGGATAGAAAGTGGTGAGGTGCCGCTGCGGCTTTGATCGCATCCACCGCGATTTTGATATTGCCATCGGTGCCGTTTTTAAAACCGACCGGGCAAGACAGGCCAGACGCGAGCTGTCGATGTGATTGGCTTTCTGTGGTGCGCGCACCGATTGCGCCCCACGCGATCATGTCGGCGTAATACTGCGGCGTGATCAAATCGAGATATTCGGTCGCCGCCGCAAGACCTAATTCATTGATGTCCACCAAGAGCTTCCGCGCCATGCGCAGGCCCTTGTTGATGTCGTGCGTTTCATCCATATCAGGATCATTGATATAGCCCTTCCAGCCGACCGTCGTGCGTGGTTTTTCGAAGTACACGCGCATCACAATCGTGAGATCCGCTTCCATCGTCAAACGTAACGCCTGCAAGCGCCGCGCATACTCCATCGCCGCATCGTAGTCGTGAATAGAGCACGGGCCAACAATCACCAACAGTCGATCATCACCACGATGCATGATGCGGTGAATTTCCTCGCGCGCGCGATAAACCGTGCTGGAGGCACTTTCAGTGCAGGGAAATTCACGCATCAAGTGCGCTGGCGGGGATAGTTCTTTGATACCACTGATGCGGGTGTCGTCAATGTTGTACGGCATGTCGTCTGATCTTTCTTTTGCTGACTCGATATTGCTCTGGGATTCAGTAACCAGTTTCAAATTAGTTTTTGAGGCTGCTGAATTTTGCGTGCTCATTGTCTCACTCTCTGTCTTGATCTTGTGGCGCGGTTAATTACTTCTCGTTCGTTTAAAGCTCACGGGCATTAAAAAACCGCCGGTTTTTAGATCGGCGGTTTTGGAATTCGGTTTGCGCTGCCTGCAATCTACATCTGTGCGCAATCCTTCCAGCCGCCAAGGCTCGGAAAATAGAATTGCCAGAAATAGAAATTTTGCGGGTTCATCTCCAAATATTATCAGGGCTTAGACTAATTGTGCAACTTTTGCCACACACATGCACCGTTACGGCGCCTGAATCAGCGTTACACGATACGAGAAGTTTCGAGTCGCGCCATTGAGGATTACCCCGTTTATTTGCACGTCAAAACTGGTATCACCAGTCGTGGCATAGGGCCAAACTCCAGTGGTCGGCATAAATGAGATGGTGTTGTCACCGTAGCCCACATCCAAAACGGCCCGCGTCACGGGCACATTACCGGTACCCACTTTTGTAACGGTGACGGATGTGCTCGCGAAATTTGCACCATCCATCGAAAAGCTCCATGCAATGGATGATGGGATCAACTGATAAGGCACAAACCCAGCCGCCGGCCATGCCACGCTATTGGGCGTCGCTGGGCGCGCACCGGAAGCCCCAAGCACCCAAAGCGAATTGGCGTTGCTGGTATCTCCGGTGCCAATAGCGGTTTGCGGTGGATAGAGAACCCAGCGACGGTGACCTAAGGACGGTATGCCACCGTCTGCCATGTAAAGTCCGATAGTACGGGGGCCCGAAGCACCGAGCGCGAGATTGGAATGCCCTGCGGCATCAGCGCCAGCAGCGCTGTAGCAGGCCCACGTTGTCGGCGGCGCGTGACTAAGTGAGCTATTTGCACTCATCATCAAAGCAGCTTGCTGCGCCTTTGCAGACAAGCCTACATCCAGTGTCACATTACCCGGCAGACCAGACATGGCGCGATAGTAGTTGACCGTCCGGATTACCGCTGTTTTATACGCAAGCGTCGTATCGCCCGCCGCACATGCCGCTACGTTAAGCCCGGCGTTGACGTAAGGCGTTGCTTGAGTCGCAACATATATGGATTGATATGCCGTCAACACGGCCTGGCGATTATTGAGATCAATTGCAGCCACTGTTGGGCCATCTACTGGGGCTAGTGACACAATCGGCGCAACATCCCACGTGCCCGCGCCTACGAGGCCTGCTGCTGCGGAAGCTACCGCTCCGTTCATTAGCCAAATATTGATACTGCCATCGGTGTTCCGCCAAGTCAGGTCCGCCTTCTTGTCGCCGTTCAAATCCATCGCCTGCGCTACTTGCCAGCCAGTGCTCGCGCCTAGCAAGGCAACCGCACCGCTCACCGCACTGCCGTTCATGAGCCACATAGTAACGGCACCGTTGGTGTTGCGCCACAGAATGTCGGCACGATCATCGCCATTGAAGTCGGCAAGGTGGCTTACGCGCCAGTCAGCATTGGGGCCCAGCACACCAGCAGCCGAGGATACAGCGCCGCCGCTCATGAGCCATATATTGACCGCGCCGTTGGAGTTGCGCCAAATGATGTCCGCACGGCCGTCGCCATTGAAGTCACCTAGATGGCTTACTTGCCAGTCCGGTGTGGGACCGAGCAGCGCCGTCGCCGCAGTGACTACACCACCATTCATGAGCCACAGATTAACCGCGCCATTGGTGTTGCGCCACAGAATATCTGCGCGACCGTCGCCGTTGAAGTCGCCCAAGTGGCTTACTTGCCAGTCCGGTGTGGGGCCCAGCAGCGCCGTCGCCGTAGTGACTACGCCACCATTCATGAGCCATACGTTGACGGCACCATTGGTGTTGCGCCACAGAATATCGGCCTTGCCGTCGCCGTTGAAGTCGCCTACGTGGCTTACCGTCCAGTCTGGAGTGGAACCGAGTAAACCGACGGCTGACAAGACAGTGGTGCCGTCCATGAGCCATAAATTAACGGCACCGTTGACGTTACGCCACAGAATATCGGTTTTGCCGTCGCCGTTGAAGTCGGCGAGATGGCTGACGGCCCAGCCGGGGCTGTTGAGGAGGGTGGTGCGGCTGCTGACGGTGGTGCCGTTCATGAGCCAGAGGTCAACTAAGCCATTGGCGTTGCTTAAGACGAGGTCACTCTTGTTGTCGAGGTTGAAGTCGTTGGGGGCGGCGGTGGCGGGGGGACTTACAGTCAACGCCATCGAAACCAAGGCGCAAAAAGTAGCTACAACGACGCACTTAACGTGTTTAGCTAGCGTCGGGGAAAAAAATTCCAAAGTCATGTTAAAACTTTCATAGTCGGCATTCGCGAGCCCCGAGCTTACTTGCTCGGTTGCGCAAGTCTAATTGTGTTGCCAAACGGCGACTATGAATTACTGTTGCATACGTAAAGCACCGGAACGAAACTATTTACGTCGACACCTTGAATACCAACGCGGAGCCGTTGTTACACCATCGCTGACCAGTCGGCGCGGGGCCATCAGTAAAAATATGCCCGTGATGCCCGCCACAGCGAGCGCAGTGGTATTCGCTGCGCGGATAGATCAGCTTGAAATCACGCTTTTTCTCAAATGCACCTGGGAGGGTGGTAAAAAAACTCGGCCAACCGGTTCCGCTATCGAATTTCATTTCAGACGTAAAAACCGGCAAATCACAACCCGAACAATGAAAAACGCCTTTGCGCTTTTCGCCATCCAGCGGGTTGGAGAACGGGCGATCAGTGCCTTCATCACGCAATACACTGTACTGCGCTGGAGTTAGACGCTTTTTCCATTCAGCGTTACTTAACTCAAGTTTTTCAATCTTGGGCGCGGGTTCATTCGCTTGTTGCAGGGCCATTTTGACTACCTCCGGACTGGGTGAAGAAGATCCACGTTGGGCATGCACTAATTTCGCGCTCGCGGCCGCGCCGGCTACACCCAATAGACCTGACAAAAATGTTCTACGTTTCATTGACTACTCCAACTTTTCATTTCGATACATATCGTACGAAGCATCAGCAGTATTGGTTTCATTTCGATGACGGGGCATGCGTCAGTGAAGCTGCTTTTGCCCGAAACAGAGCCCACGCGCGTGACGTGAAGTGCGTGGTCGGCAACACCATCCAAGCACCTTGCCGCGTTTCCATCAGCCAGAATCCATTGCGATTCGCCACCCGCCGAAACTCTGCCCAGGGAACATGAAAACGATCAGCGCCAGCGTCGCTAATTGCCTCGCCACCGATACCATCCTCCGCCACTGTCAACCACGCATTATTGCTGTGCTTTGCGACAAATTTATCAAGCGAATCTTTCGCGACCCATACGACACCTGCGAAAAATACCAGACAAAGCACGGCAAATCCATACAACAAACTCGCGCCGATGGAGCTATTTCCGCGCCACAGCAAATATCCAATCACGACTGCAACCATCATCACCAGACGCAGGCCACGAGCACCAAATTTTTCAGCCATTACCGCCACAACGGCGCGCCATGCAAAACCATCTCGAAATCGAAGCGGTATTCTTTCGATTTCCGAGTCCTTTATTTCCGCCGCCGTCGCCACGCTAGCCCGTACCGCCCACCGTCAAACCCTCAATCATCAGCGTTGGCTGGCCCACTCCTACTGGCACGCTCTGCCCTTCTTTACCGCAGACGCCAACACCGGAATCGAGTTGCATGTCGTTACCAATCATGGTTATGTGTTTGAGTGATTCGATACCGTTACCAATCAGAGTCGCGCCCACGACCGGATAGAGAATTTTTCCATTTTCCACCATGTAAGCTTCTGATGCCGAGAACACGAATTTTCCACTGGTGGTATCGACCTGCCCTCCACCAAAATTAACCGCATACAAACCGCGCTTAATGGACGCGACAATTTCGTCTTTCGTGCGTGTGCCGCCGAGCATATAGGTGTTGGTCATGCGTGGCATCGGGATGTGCGCGTACGACTCGCGGCGTGCATTCCCAGTGACGGCAGTTTTCATCAAACGCGCGTTCATCGTGTCCTGCATATAGCCTTTAAGGATGCCGTTTTCGATCAACACATTGCGCTGGCTCGGGTTGCCTTCATCATCGATATTGAGCGAGCCGCGCCGATCCTGGATCGTACCGTCGTCCACCACGGTCACGTCATCGGCCGCGATACGCTCGCCGATGCGTCCAGAAAAAACCGAACTGCCTTTGCGATTAAAGTCGCCCTCCAAACTGTGACCAATCGCCTCATGCAACAAAATGCCCGGCCAGCCCGCGCCCAATACCACCGTCATTTGTCCGGCAGGCGCAGGCCGCGCGTCGAGATTGATCAGCGCTTCGCGCACACCCATCTCCGCGATGTTACGTAAAACATCATCCGTAAAATAAGTGTAATCGTAGCGCCCACCGCCCCCGGTGTGGCCTTGCTCACGACGACCGTTTTGCTCGGCGATAATCGTTAAGCCAATGTGCACCAATGGTCGCACATCAGCCGCCGTCACACCATCGTGCCTGGCGACCATCACCACTTCATATTCGCCTGAAAGCCGTCCCATTACTTCTTTCACACGAGGATCAATCGCACGCGCGAATTGTTCCAGGCGTTCGAGAATGCGCACTTTGTCAGCATCCGAAAAACTTGATACTGGATCATTGGGTGTATATAACGAGCGCAGCGAAGCTGCGCGCGAATCCGCGTTTTTAATTCTCGGCTTTGCGGTGCCACTCCCACCCGCGCGCGCAATGCTGCGTGTTGCCACAGCGGCATCACGAAGCGCGGCCAAACTGATGTCGTCAGAGTACGCAAATGCGGTTTTCTCGCCCGATACCACGCGAACTCCCACACCTTGATCGATATTAAAACTACCCGATTTCACGCGCCCTTCTTCCAGGCTCCAACCTTCAGATCGCGAGTATTGAAAATACAAATCGGCGTAATCGGCATCGTGCGTCATGATGTCGCCAAACACAGTCTCAAGCGAAGATTCAGTCAAGCTGTAAGGGCTTAACAACGTATCGCGGGCAATTTCCAGGTGGCTAGTTTGCATGTTTACTTTTTAAAGATTGATTAAATATGTTTGAGCGTGCGATGACTGAGCGCAGGCAGGCTTTTGCGGATCGTTTCTTGATAATGGGGGTTCACCCCGGCAACTACAACCCCTGAGCCACGCGGCAGACGATCCAGAATCACGCCCCACGGGTCGATAATCATGGAGTCCCCATGCGTTTCCCGGCCGTTCACGTGATAGCCGCCTTGTGCTGGCGCGATCACATAAGCCAAGGATTCAATCGCCCGCGCGCGCATCAGTGGTTCCCAATGTGCCTTGCCGGTGGTGGCGGTAAACGCTGATGGCACCACGATCATATCGACATCGCCCATCGCGCGATAGAGTTCCGGGAAGCGCAAATCGTAGCAAATCGACAATCCGATTTTGCCAAACGGCGTTTTCACCACCACAACTTTATCGCCTGCCTCGATGGTGCGTTCTTCGGAGAAGTTTTCCGTGCCCATCACCAAGTTAAATAAATGAATTTTGTCGTAGCGCGCAATCTGCATACCGGTATTGTCGTAGACCAAACAAGTGTTGCGAACCTTGCCCGGTATAGACGAATAGAGCGGGATCGAGCCGCCGATCAGCCAGATGCCATGTTTTGCAGCAATATCAGACATCCATCGTTGTATCGGGCCTTCACCCTCGTGCTCGCGCAGCGCGACCTTGTCGGTTTCTTTCATGCCCATGATCGCAAAATATTCGGGCAAGGCGATGATGCGCGCGCCACTCGACGCAGCCAGTTCGATTAAACGGGTTGCTTCCTCAAGATTGGCCTCAACCTTTGGCCCACTCGCCATTTGCACGGCGGCGACACGGAAAAAAGATTGGGTAGCTTCCTGCGCTTCGATGAGCGAATCAGGGAGCGACTGCGAATGTTTGGTAATGATCACGGGGTTTTGTCAATTTCAGCGATAGCGGGCATATTTGCGGGATTGCTTGCAGGCGCGGCGTTTGGCACACTTGGCGAAGCCGTGGAATCTGATCGGCGCCTGATCACATCATTTTGTTCGACTTTTGGAGGTAAAACCTGATCACCAACAAGCGTGTTTTTTGCGCTGGCTACCGGTGTACCGTCTGACCTTGTCGCGGGTTCGGTCACCGGTACCGCGGCTGGTGATCCGGCACCACGACTGAGCCGTTCTACCTCTGGATTATCCCATGTTCCGGAAACCGCATATTTGAATGAAAACAGCTTTTCAAATGGATTGCCAATCACCTTCTGCCCGACATAAACCGCAACGCCTACCAGCGGATTCAAGGTGAACAGACCAGCGCTCAGCGCGACTGTCTCATCAAGTTTGGGGGCCACTGTAAAGGTAAGATTCGCCCGCTCGGTCGGCAGCGCAATATCGCCGACCATTTTAACCTCTGCGGCGGGACCCACAATTTCGAAATTTTGCGTGGACATCACGCCACGATCAATTTGCACATCCCCCCCAACGCGGTCAAACGAAAAGCCGTTCGAAAAAATATCGCGGAAATCCAGCGTAATGCGTCTCGGCAGCGACTGCAAGCTGATCAATCCCAACAACTTTCCCGGGCCCGCTTCGACCTTCGTAAATGCGCCATTGGTGCCCTCAAATTTAAAGTTACCCGATAAGTTTACGGTTGCAAAATCAAACGCATGACCGGGCCATGACAATTTCCCCTCGAGTTTGCCGACACCGCCGCGAATTTGATCACCGTGACCAAATTGGGACATGAGCGCATTCAGATTTGATGCCTCCACTTTCAGATTCATCACCGTTCGCGACTGGGGCGATGAAGCAGACGTTCTTGAATCACTTGCCGCCGCTGCTGTTGTCGCCAACGTTCCGCCCCCGCGCCGCTGCCACAGTCCGTCCATTTCCAGCTTGGCGTGACCGTTCGAAATAGTCAGCCCATCTATTCGCCAGTTCTCGCCTTGCGGAGTGGCGCGCAGCTCTAATTTGCCCATCCACCGATCTTTGAGTCTGAACGAATCTGCAACAATATCGAGCGCGGGCAATTCAGCCGCAATGGGTTCCACTTGGTTGGTGTTCACTGTTGGCGTGAGTGATGGGGTCTGATCGGCAAGTTCCAGATTTTTTAATCGCGCACGAACCGAGCCGCGATCATTGAACGCACCGGGCCGCCATGTAAAGTCGCCGCTAGCCTCAGCGCCTTCCAACGCGAAACGCCAGTCATCTGCCACGCGACGGCCCTTTAATGCCACTGCTTTAAACGTGCGCCCATAGGCAACCGCGCTGCCAAGTTTCACGTCGAAGCCGGCAATCGATGGCGCATTCTTTTCACTAGCGGTCATCGTCGCACCGACCGGCCCATCAGCGCTATTGATTACGCCTCGCCACGCATCAAAATCCAATTTTGGCAACGCACCTTCCAACCAGACCCCTTCCGGAATAGAAGCGGTATTGGCACCGGCACCCACCATTACGACCGCACCAAAGAGTCCTTGCGATGCACCTGCGCTATCGAAACGACGCTGAATTCGTGCATCTACGCGCGATTCCGGCGGCTCCGTTGATGCCGCGGCACCATCGGCGGCGTTTGCCGCGAGCGTTACATGCATGCGCTCCGCAGGCTGACCCACATCCGTGATCGCCACCCGCAACGCGCGCGGCTCGTCGCTGCGTTTGGCGAGCGGATACGGCAGGCGCGAAACCACGCCCACCAATGGCGAATCCAGAATGAGTTCAGAACCATTTTTTGTCGGCAACACGCGGCCACGAAAATCTGCGGTACCCGTTATCTGTGCGGGCATTTTGAATGGCAACACGTCTTTAAGTTGGGCGACGTCCGCGCGTGCCGTAAAGTCAGTAGTAACACCTTGCTCACCGCTACTGGCGATCACAATAACGACCGGATTCCCGAACGCGATCCCCTGAAGGTTTGAACTTTTAACACTTGATTCGGTAAACGCGACCGAACCGCTGAGATTACTCACGACCGAGCCGAAATTTAATTTCGCACTTCCTCGCGCCAATTGATAATTTCCATTCACGCTCGGCGTAACTTTTGCTGCGGCTTTTTCCTCTGCGGTGCCAATCGGAATTTTCAGCGCCAGATTAAGTTTGCCGGGCCCATCAATGGTCGCAAATTTGGTGAATGCGCCAGCGCTATTGGCGAGTGGACTCTCGATCAAGAACCGCGACACATCTTCCGCACGCGCATCCACTTCGCTGGTGAGCGAAAATATCGACGGGTGGATTTTCGTATCTTCAATGCCCAGCACCGTTTTCTTCAGTTGCGCGCTGTAGATGCGCGCACTTTCTACCTTGGCGCTGATCTTCGTATTCTCAAAACTCAACACGCCCGCGATATCGTTGACGATTGGCCAACCCTCGGCATAGCGAAAGTCAACTTTTTTCAGATTCGCGTTCAGCTTGAACAAACCGCCCTTGCCCTGGTGAAACGGGAACTCATAAAGGTCTCCTTTCACCAAAAAATCTGTGTTGGTGATTTCACCTCCCTGTACCGCCCACTTGATGTATTCGCGCGTGTTCGCCAAACCATTGGGCACATAGCTCGCAACGGCAATAGCGTTGCCGCGCATAATTTTGCCTTTGATGTCGATTGCGCCGGGGCCTTTTTCTTGCGCCGCGCGGGGGCCATCTGATCGCAGTCGCGAATACTTGCCCTGAAACTCAAGATTCAAATCGACATTGTTCGCGCTGACTTTATCGAGCTTAACCTCGACCGCATCCGCTGTGATGTTCCACGATCCGCCGCTCACAAACTCATCAAACTTGAGTGGCTGCGCAAACTGTAGCGGTGCATCCAGTGTCAAATTCTTCGAAGCGATATTGAAGGTGCCGCCTTTACTATCGCCGTCAATTGCGCCTGAGAAACCAGAAACACCCGGGAATTTCTCGATTGCGTTGATCGCAAAATCAGTGACATTACCCTTAACCTTGTAGCCACTCAAACGCTCAACATAGCCGTTCCACGCAAAACTGGATTCGCGCACCACGCCGCGCGGGCTATAGCGTGCAAAGAGCGCGCGAACCTCTTTGCCGACCGGGAAAAACTCAACTAGCGATGTCATTACTTTGAGATCAATTCCGTTGCCGGTAAATTGGCCTTTCGCGGCCGATTCGCTCGATTGATTTTCCAGCGTCAAGGAAAAATCTGCGGGTGGCAACACCACGCCATCTTTAGTGCGCAGCTCTAACGCCGTGCTGCCGATGGTAAAGCCACCCGATTGCGACTTGTATTCGATACGTCCGGCAAGTTTGGCCAGATTCAACGAGGCCAACGCTGGCTCCAGTTGCGCACTCGCGTTGGTCACGTGCAAATCAGCGGTGATTGATCGAATAGGGTTAGCGGTAGTCGGTTCCGGCGCGTTGTTAGCGTTGATAGCGTCATTGGCATTGTTGGTCAACCCGGCCGAGCGCACGGGGTTGGTATTGATCTCAGCCCACGCACGAACGTTGCCGAAACCGGCTTGCAACTCGTCGGGCACGCTCAAGTGCAGACGCAACTTTCGCAGATTCGCATTGCTCGCGGCGACAAAAACCGGGCCCGCCGCAGTCCAGTGACCTGTTTGATTGGTGAGCTTAAGTTCGCCCGAGGCCTCGATTTTCTGCGCCAAGTCTGCGGGCGGACTCGCCACCAAGCCAATCGCATGCGCGTTACCGCGCTTTTTTATCGCCACACCAACCTTGGTAAACCGTAAATCCTGTCCAGGCCGCAGTTCATCCTGCCAGAAAAGCGTGGCGTTTCTGACTTCGATACCGGGCTGATCCAGTAAAAACGCAAGCAGTTGCCCATCATCCGGCGTGGGCGTCGGCGCATTGAGGGCACGACCCGCAAAGTACAGCAAGCCATCAGCGCGGCGCGACAGCGACAGCGTTGGCCCTTCAATCAGAAATTCCGCAAATCGCACTTGCCCCGCAAACAACGACCACCATGAAACCGATGCGCGCAGGCTGGGTAGCGTAAGTGCCGCTTCACCCGCAGTCCGCGCGGGCACCGGAGGCACAGGCGTTGGAAGCACGGACGCAGCATTAGCTGCGCCTGCAGCGGACTCCATAAATGTAACGTTTTCAAGTTCCACATAGGGCATGTACCCGTCCCAGCCACCCCGGATGGCACTGGCTGAGACATCCATCCCGGAAGCCGCTGCCACACGGCTGACGATCTCACCTTGATAACGCTCGATATTGGGCAGCACCGCATACTTGAGCGTAAGGGCTACGACCGAGAACAGCAATCCGAGCGCGATCGCGAACCAATAAACGACTCGACCGCAAATGCGACCCATATGTAGAAGCTGAAAACCAGATTTTGCGATGATGTTGCCTCAAGTTGCGTCAAATGCGCGAGATGAACCGCCGCCGGAATGCCATCGGCCATGCTATTTTAACGCTCACTGTGCGAAGTGGACGACACTGTCGTTATTTGCCCACTTGGGGTCGCACTAACAAGCATTCATACTCAAGCGTGCGTGCAACCCAACATAATGTTTTTTGACTAGATGACTTTCGACCAACAACTCAACAAAACGTTTCAAGGATCTCCCTCCGCGGAGCGACTTTGCTCGGCCAATCCATCGTTAACTGACGATTTGCGCGCCAATGGAAATGCACCGTTCGTTATCCGGCAGGACGCTCTGGCTGCGCTATCACCCATAGAAACCAGCGAAGCAATAAATAACAGCCTGCGCCGATTGCGCCAGCGCATCATGCTGCGTCTGATTTTTCGTGATTTGAATGGCCTCGCCAATTTAGACGAAGTCGTCACAACCATTTCGGCACTCGCAGATTTCGTACTCACCGCCGCGCTGAACTTTCACACGACCCAAGTTGCCGACAAATTCAAGTTGTCTGACGTGCAAAGAGCGAGTGATCGCGCCAAGCTCGTGATCGTCGGCATGGGCAAGCTGGGAGCGCATGAGCTTAATGTGTCCTCAGACATTGATTTGATTTTTATTCACGCCGAAGACGGTGAAGCCAATGCCGAAAAATCGTGGCATGAATTTCACTCAGAAATCGGCAAGCGCGTGATCCGCACCATCGATGATGTGACGCAAGATGGATTCGTGTTCCGCGTCGATATGCGCTTGCGGCCCTACGGTGCCAGTGGCGCGCTGGTGAGTAGCCTGGCAGCACTTGATGCTTATTTTCGGACTCAGGCACGACCATGGGAGCGCTACGCATGGCTGAAGGCGCGTGCGATCACGGGTGCAACTTCCACAATCAAAACGCTTTTCGATTTGGTGACACCGTTTGTTTATCGGCGTTATCACGACTACGGCGCGATTGAAGAAATGCGCGATATTCACGGCCAAATTCGTGCCGAAGCCACCAAGCGCAATCGACTCAACGATATCAAGGTCGGGCCCGGCGGGATTCGTGAAGTGGAATTTGTCGTGCAGATGCATCAGCTCATTCGCGGCGGGCGCGAGCCGCGTTTGCAAATCGCCTCGACCCGCGACTCGTTTGCTGTGATTGCAATCCTTGGCCTGATGGATGTCGCTCGCGTTGCCCGATTACGCGAGGCTTATGTTTTCCTGCGCAATCTGGAGCACCGATTGCAATATGTTGATGACGCACAAACCCAGGCATTGCCCACAACAGAGTTCGAGCAAGCGCGCATTGCGCACGCGATGAATTTTGCGGATTGGGCGGCGTTTGCTGTGGCGTTAAAAAAGCATCGCGACATCGTAACCGCCGAGTTCGAAAACGTATTTGCAAAAACTTCTGACAGCGATAATGGCTCAAGCATTGTGAAAGAAACAGACCTAAACGCCAGTATCCACGCGGTGTTTGAGCAATTTCTGCTTGAAGAGGCAAGTAAAACGGCCATCTTGGGCCGCGTAGCGACATGGACTTCCGCATCACGCACCGCAACACTTTCGCCGAAAGTTCGCGCACGAATGGAGACGCTAATTCCGGCCGCGCTTCGCGCAGCACTGGCGCATGATTCGTCACCAGTCACCGCTTTTCGCATGTTCGATTTGCTCGACGCAATCGATAAACGCGAAACGTATTTGGCGCTGCTGAGCGAGCATCCGGATGTGATTAATCGCGTCGCACGCATTGCCGCAAAAAGCGCGTGGGCGGCAGATTTCTTGCGTAAACATCCGGTGTTACTTGATGAGTTGTTGCAACACCGAAATGCCGTGACCGACTGGGCTTTTGAACGCCAAAATTTGACCGCACAAACTGATCGCCTGGCCAACGACACCGAAGCACTTTATGAATTATTGCGTCACACCAAACAAGTCATCACCTTAAAACTCAACATCGCCGACATCGAAGGCCGCGTGGGTGTGATGGCGCTGTCCGACGGGCTCTCCATGCTCGCTGATATGCTGCTGGAAACCACGCTCAAACTCGCGTGGCAAAACATGAAAGTTGCGGAAAACCCCGCGCTTCGCGGCTTCGCAATCATTGGTTATGGCAAGCTCGGCAGCAAAGAATTAGGTTATGCGTCTGATCTCGATTTGGTGTTTTTGTACGATGAAAATTCCGGCATCACCGCCGACAAATACGCCAAGCTCGCGCAGCGTTTAAGCAGCTGGCTCAACACCATGACTGCCGGTGGTGTGCTTTATGAAACCGATCTCCGCTTGCGTCCCGATGGCGCAAGCGGCATGCTCGTGTCAAGCCTTGACGCGTTTCGCGATTACCAGCTAACACGCGCGTGGACATGGGAGCATCAGGCGCTCACGCGGGCGCGCTGGTGTGCAGGCGACGCAGCGCTTGCAGCACCATTCGATGCGATTCGCGACGAAGTATTGTCAAAGCCGCGCGACAAAGAAAAACTGCGGCAAGAAATTATCGAAATGCGCGACAAGATGCGATCAGAAAAAAAAGATCGCGCTGACCAGCTCGATTTAAAACACACACGCGGCGGCATCGTCGATGTCGAATTCATCGTCCAATATTTGATCCTCGCCTACTCGCACGAGCATCCGGATTTCCTGAAAAATCTCGGCAACTTCGCGCTCTTGATGCGCGCCGGCGCGCTCGGCATTCTCGATGAAGACATCGCCGCAAAAGTCGCGAAAGCCTATCTCGCCTACCGCGAACAACAACATCTGGCGCGCAATAATAATCAGCTGAAAACGTGGGTGGCAATCAATGCACTCAGCGAAGAACGCCATGCGGTGATGGCGGCGTGGGCAGCGCTATTTGGCTAGTTCATCGCCACAAAATTGGCATTCCGAACCCGACTTCATCTGGTGAGGAATCTGCTTTTTTACGATGCAACAAAACAGTAACCGTAGGGCAGGTTGCGAAGCCACCTGACAATCTCTATTTGTGGGAACCGATGTCAGGTAGCTTCGCAACCTTACCTACGAAAACCAGCACTGGCGGGCAGTTCCAAGCACTTTTGGCTCAATCGGCAATCCAGATGCGGACTTTTTCTCTATTTCGCTAGGAACCAACGCCACCATCCTAGCCCGTCAACCGTATCGCCACGCGGTCGATATTCGCAACCAATCCAACCCGCATAACCCAGCTCGTCAAGCAAATCAAACAAATACGGATAATTGATTTCACCCTCGTCCGGTTCGTGTCGATCTGGCACACCGGCAATCTGAATATGACCAATATGCTGCAAATAGCGGCGCAGCTTCATAGCAATATCGCCCTCAACAATTTGCGCGTGATAAAAATCCATTTGCACTTTTAAATTCGCCGCACCGACCTCTTCGCGAATCGCATGCGCATCGGCTTGCGAATTTAAAAAATAGCCGGGAATATCGCGCGTGTTGATCGGCTCGATCAGCACAGTGATGTTGTGCTTCGCGGTTTCTGCGGCGGCATATTTCAGATTTTCGATATACGTTTGTCGATTCGCTCCATGCTGCGCGAGACCCGCCATCACATGCAGATTCGGCGTCGCAAAAATACGTGCATACGAAATTGCCAGCGCAACCGATTCACGAAATTCTGCTTCACGTCCCGGCAGCGCAGCGATTCCACGCTCGCCCGCAGCAAAACCGCCCGGCGGCAAATTGAATAAAACATTTTCCAATTTGTTCGCGCGCAATCTGGCGGCGATTTCATCTGCGGAATGCTGATACGGAAATAGAAACTCCACCGCACGAAAACCCGCTTGCGCTGCTGCCTCGAACCGATCCAGAAACGGCACTTCGTTAAACAGCATCGTGAGATTGGCGGCGAATTTTGGCATGGGTTTACGTTAGCCGTGCATGCTCAACAATTACGCGTTCTTGTTTTTCTTTGCCGCGTTTTCCAGCATCTCCGCCGCCGCTTTTTTGGTTGCCGCCGTAATCGTAATGCCGCCCAACATGCGGGCAATTTCATCGACGCGTTTCGCCGCAACGAGTGGCGTGATTGAAGTCGCGACCACACCATCACGTGACATTTTTGCGACCTGAAATTGATTCACCGCGCACGCCGCCACTTGCGGCAAATGCGTGACGGCCAGCACCTGATGATTGCTGCCCAGCGCGCGCAACAAGCGCCCAACCACTTCGGCAACGCGGCCACCAATACCCGCATCCACCTCATCAAAAATCATCGTGCCGACGCCACCTTTGGCGGAGGCCATCATTTGAATGGCGAGTGACACGCGAGACAATTCGCCGCCCGAAGCAATTTTTGCGAGCGGGCCAAGCGGCTGGCCTTCGTGGGCGGCGACTTGGAATTCGCACATTTCCAGCCCGCTGGCCGATGGCTCGCGTGGTGCGAATTCGACCCCAAATTTGCCGCCCGGCATGGCGAGTTCTTGCAGTGATCTCGTTACTTCCATCGCGAATTTTTTCGCGGCGGTTTGGCGCGCCTTCGTAAGCTTCTTCGCGGTTTCAAGGTACGCCGCTTCGGCGATTTTCTCCTGCTCAATCAGCGAGTCAAGCGATTGCCCACCACCAAGTGACGTCAAACGATCGCGTTTTTGTTGCAGCATTTCGGGAATGCGTTTGGGCTCGATTCGAAATTTACGCGCGATTTCCTGCACATCCGAAATCTCGCGATCCAATTCTGCCAAACGCTCCGGATCAACATCGAGTTTTTGCAAATAATGACGCAGCTCAGTCACCGCTTCGCGCAGCTCTACGCTGGCACTTTCGATTAGCTTTACGGCTTCATTCAACGCGGGGTCGGTATCGGCAGCTTGGCCCAAATCGACGACGATTTCATCAATCTGCGTGAGTGCGGCAGACTCCGATTCTGATAGCGCATTGATCGCGGCATCAGTACTCGAAATCAGGCTGGCCGCATTCGCCAAACGCCGCTGATCGCCGAGCGTCTCCTCCCATCGCGCGGTGCTGAAATTCAATTTTTCGAATTCGGAAATTTGATAACTCAAATCTTCAAACTCACGCAAAATCGCCGCTTCGTTCGCCTCGCGCGCGGCGCGCGTACTGGCGAGTTGCGACCACGCGGCGTGTTTGGTGGTGAGCGTATCGAGCAGCGTGCCATTGCCCGCAAAATCATCGAGCAAGGTTAATTGCGAATCACGTTTTAATAACGTTTGATGCTCATGCTGACCGTGAATGTCGATGAGTAACGCGGCCAAATCGCGCGCCTGACTTAGCGTAACAGACGCGCCATTGATAAACGATTTTGAACGACCACTCGCATCCAGCACACGACGGAAAATGCAGATGTTCGCATCGTCGTCCGCAAGATCATTGTCGATCAACCATTGACGTGATGCGGGTGCGTTAGTGAGATCAAATTCCGCCGCGATTTCGGCGCGCGCCTGACCAACGCGCACCACATTGCCATCGGCCCGCATGCCGAGCGCCAATGACAGCGCATCGATCATGATCGATTTACCCGCACCTGTCTCGCCAGTAAGTGCGGTAAAGCCGCCATCGAAATCAAGTTCGAGGCTGTCAACAATAACGAAATCACGGATAGTGAGCGAACGCAGCATAAATTTTTTCTAACGATAAATTAGGAAGTACGTTCATTCCAGTGCAGCTTGGAACGCAACATACCAAAATACGAATAACCTTCTGGATGCAGCAGCCGCAGTGGATTTGGATCGGCGCGAATAATCACCACGTCGTCAGATTGCGGATCGAAAAACGATTGCACATCAAAATTAACGCGCGCGTTGGTGCCACGAATGAGCTTGACGCGCACCTCCGATGTGCTGGCAATCGCGATGGGGCGATTCGACAGCGTATGCGGTGAAATTGGTACCAAAGAAATGGCGGGCAAGGTCGGATGCAAAATCGGCCCGCCGCTCGAGAGCGCATACGCGGTAGAGCCGGTTGGCGTGGCGACAATAAGGCCATCCGCACGCAGCGAATAAATAAATTCACCATCCACCGCCACCGCGAATTCGATCATGGTGCCCATCGCCCCCCGGCTGATCACCACATCATTTAAGGCGACAGCTTCAAACACAATTTCGTCATCGCGTTTAACTTCCGCATCGAGCATCAAGCGTTTTTCTTCGGTATAGCGGCCATCGAGAATCGCGTTGATCAGCTCGACAAGTTCGTCTTTGGGCACATCGGTCAGAAAGCCAAGAGTGCCTAAATTGACGCCGACCAACGGCACGCTGTGCGTTGCGGCGATGCGAGCCACACCCAATAAGGTGCCATCGCCGCCGACAGCTATCGCCAAATCGGCACCGGGAATGACATCCACCGAATCAAATATTTCGTCGGCCCTGGCACCGAACGCTGCACCCGTGCGTGCATCAGTACGCACCGTAAGGCCACGCGCGTTCAGCAGCGCGTATAGCTCATTCAGCGGCTCAGTCGGGATTTCGCCTTCGGGCTTGCCAATGACGGCGATTTTTTTGAATTTGATCATGGACTTTGATTAAAACATAATCGCAACGAAATCGACCAAGTTTGTAAAGTCAAAACCAAACGATTTTGCCAATTGAGCAAAGATTTACTTACAATAAGGCATGCTTTCAGAACGCGCGCAAACATTACTCAAATTTTTAGTCGAACGCCACATCGCTGATGGTCAACCCGTTGGCTCGCGCGCGCTATCCAAATTTTCCGGTATGGAATTGTCCCCCGCCTCGATCCGCAATGTGATGGCGGATTTGGAAGAGATGGGCTACATCGCAAGCCCGCACACCTCCGCCGGCCGTATTCCCACGCCAAAAGGTTATCGATTATTCGTCGATACGCTGCTCACGATTCGCCCACTGCAAATGATTGAGCACGATGCAATTCGCGATCAATTGCGGCCTGATGATCCGCGCTCGGTGGTCGCTGCCGCTTCGCAAATGTTGTCTGACCTCACCCATTTCGCAGGTATCGTCATGACGCCGCGCCGCGCCGGGATTGGGTTAAAGCATGTTGAATTTATGCAGCTCTCCGAAAAACGCGTATTGCTGATTATTGTGGCGACTGATGGCGATGTGCAGAACCGCATCATCGTCACCGAGAAGCCGTACACGCCTTCGCAATTAGTAGAGGCCGCCAATTACATCAACCGCCATTACGCGGGCTACGAATTTGACCAAATTCGCGAGAAGGTAAAGTTTGAGTTGTCACAACTTCATCACGATATTTCCACGCTCATGTCGGCTGTGGTGGAAGCGCGTGGCAAGGGCACTGAAGGCGTGGGCATGGTGATGTCTGGCGAGCGGAATTTGATGCATTCAGAAGATATCGGCTCGAACATGGTGTCGATACGAAAATTGTTTGATGTGTTTGATCAGAAAACGCAGTTGCTCGAATTGCTCGATATTTCGCAGCGTGCCGAGGGTGTGAAAATTTTTATTGGCGGCGAATCGGCGTTGGTGCCATTGGATGAGTTTTCAGTGGTCACCGCGCCGTATGAAGTCGATGGGCAGATCGTTGGCACGGTCGGCGTGATCGGGCCGACACGGATGGCGTATGAACGCGTGATTCCGATTGTGGACGTGACGGCGAAACTGATGTCGGCGGCGTTGAGTAGCCACTAAAACACGCACTAAATTTAAATTTATAAACTCTAGCACCCGCGCGGCGTTTGAAGCATTTTATGCCCAATCACCGCACCAAAACTAGCTCTTCAATATTGCATTTCATTGCATCAACTCGCAGGCGCACCACATGGCATTTCAGGCAGAACCCGCATTCGTCCACGGCACCCCGATCAAAACCGGCATCCTGCTCGTCAATCTCGGCACACCTGATGAGCCGACGACATCATCCGTCCGCACCTACCTCAAAGAATTTTTATCCGATCCGCGCATCGTCGAAATTCCGAAGCCAATCTGGTGGCTGATTTTAAATCTCATCATCCTGCGCGTACGGCCTGCGAAGAGCGCGAAAAAATATCAAACCGTGTGGAAGAAAGAAGGCTCACCCTTGCGCGTGTACACCGAGCGGCAAGCGCAAATGCTGCGCGGCTATTTGGGTGAAATTTATAAAGATGCGCCGCTGGTTGTGCCCGCCATGCGCTATGGCAATCCGAGTATTGAAGCGGGCATCGACAAATTAAAAGTCGCACATTGCCACAATATTTTGGTGATGCCGATGTACCCACAATACGCCGCCAGCACCACCGGTTCCACGTTCGACAAAGTGGCCCAGGTGTTGATGAAAAAGCGCAACGTGCCGGGATTGCGATTCATCCGCAATTTTCACGATCATCCCGCATTTATCAAAGCCGTGGCCGATAACGTCATCGCACACTGGGCCAAAATCGGCCGCCCCGATTTCGCCACCGATAAATTGCTCATGACCTTCCACGGCGTGCCAAAATTTCACCTCGACAAGGGTGACCCTTATCACTGCGAAGCGCACAAATCCGCGCGCCTGATTGCGGAAGCGCTAAAGCTCAAAAAAGGCGAATACGTCGTCACCTTCCAATCCCGTTTCGGCCGAGCCGAATGGCTGCAACCCTACACCGATAAAACCCTCGAAGCACTCGGCAAAGAAGGCATCAAACGGGTAGACGTCATCTGCCCCGGCTTCGCTGCAGACTGCCTGGAAACGCTGGAAGAAATTGCCGATGAAGGCAAGGAAACGTTTTTACATGCAGGTGGAAAAACGTTTAATTATTTGCCAATCGCGAATGACACGCCCGCATATGTGGGTGCGTTAACCGAGATTGCTTCTGCGCATTTGCAGGGGTGGGTGGATAGGGATTTTGATTGGGATGTGGAGCGGGAGGCGAATGAGGGTTCGTTGCGGCGGGCGAAGGAGATGGGGGCGGTGGTTTAATCGACATTATTGGATTCACGCCAATTAAGGCGGAAACACCAAAATGCAAGTTTCTTATACAGACTTTTCATATGCGCAAAGACTACGACTTCTCACAAGCCACGAAAAATTCGTATGCGGTAAAGCTCAGCAAGCCAATCACGATCCGACTCGATGAAAATTCCATCGCGTACTTCAAAACAATTTCTGAAGATGTGGGCATTCCTTATAAAAGCCCAATTAATTTGTATTTGCGTGACTGCGCGGCTTCGCATCGGAAGTTGAATCTTAATTTGAATTAGTACCTGCTATGTTCTGCCCTTCCCGCCGAGCTAACTAAGATCATGAAAAAATCAAACCATAGGCCAGCGCAATGAGCGAACGTATTCTGCCCGAACCAGATCGTTTCGCCACTTGTCCCACAGTGGGTAAAGTGCTGAACTACTACGGCGGCACGTTTGACGCTGTATACGTGCTTCTGCATCCATTTATTCACCCAATTTCAATCGCAAAAGAGCTATTTAAGCCGATTAGCTATCCTGATAGGCGGTCCATCATTGCGAATTGTGAACCTGTTCCTTGGACGAGGGTTATGTCACTCTCGAACCTACCTTCGATAGCGGCAGTTGACATTGCACTCCGTACCAATATCGGCGGATTGAAAAAGGAGTTAAACAATGAAGCTTACGGTAACCGTTTGGATACGCTTTATGACTCCCATGATGTAGTACCGCCCAGCGAAGGAAATTTTTCTGACCTGAGACACAACCAAGTGCTCGCCCTTTTTCAAGAGCTGGGGCATAAATGGGCTTGGGTGGGAGACGATCTTTGTACCGAGAGAAAACTGTATTGGATTGAAGATCTCAAGACCCAGCACTCGGCTGCAACCGCAGGACACTGTAATGTTTTTGCTGCAGATAAGTCTTTGCTTTACACCACACATTGGGATAGCCACTTCTCCTTTTTGTGCGGTTCGCAGGCGGCTCTTTCACGAATTACTCAGAATGCTAATTTCGAAGGCTTCTTTTGCGAGCCCAATACCGATGTCCATTGGAGCGTACATGAAACTTGACGCCACTCAATTGAATAGCACCAAGATACCCACTCAACTAGTGCAAGTCGTATCTTTCTATGCTGACCAGTTAAGCCGCTCAACGTCGCCCTCTTAACATGTTAAATTTTCCGCTGTTCCAAAACCTTAGTTTCAAATCCCTAACCTACACCGGCCTAAACCCCGGCCCGCGCATCATCATCACCGGCGCAGTTCACGGCAACGAAACTTGCGGTACGAAAGCAATCCAGCGCGTCATCAACGACATCGATAGTGGCAAGCTGCAAATCGCCAGTGGGCACGTCACGTTCGTCCCAATCACCAATCCCCTCGCCTACGCGCGCGGCGAACGTGTGGGTGATCGTAATCTGAATCGCAATCTCGGGCCCCTCGATAAGCCACACGATTTTGAAGATCACGTTGCGAACTGGCTATGTCCGTTGTTTGCGCAGCATGATGTGTTGCTCGACCTGCATTCAACGCGTGCACAGAATCCGGCGTTTGCTATGTTGGGGCCGCATAACAATACCGGTTCGCTGCAGCCGTTTCATCATTTTGAAAGCGAGCGTGCGTTGGCGAAGCGGCTGGGGGTAAATCGTTTTGTGGATGGCTGGCTGGACACGTATGCGCGTGGGGTTGAGCGGCGCGTGAGTGGAGCGGCTAGCTCCGGGCATCCACTTAATCCGCTCAACGCAGATTCGCGCTATGGCATCGGCACCACCGAATACATGCGCTCCGTTGGCGGCTATGCAATCACACTGGAATGCGGCGCGCATGATGATCCGGCCTCACCTGAAGTCGGTTATCGTGCGATTTTGAATGCGCTGGCTTTCCTCGAAATCTCCACCGATACGCCGCCTTCGCCTGTGGAAAAATACGAAGCTTTGCACATGTATGAGGTGATCGACAGGGCGCATGATGGCGACACATTCAGTCGCGCGTGGGCGAGCTTTAATCCGCTGCAGCGTGGCGATGTCATTGGTACGCGTCATAACGGCACGGTTCTGGCTGCGCCGCATGACGGATTCATTTTGTTTCCGGATGCGGGTGCCAAGCCGGGTAACGAATGGTTTTATTTGGCGAAGACGGTTGCTGAAATTTGATCACAACAAACCACGCGGCTGCTGCTGAGTAATACAGTGAATATTCCCACCGCCCAATAAAATCTCGCGGCCCGGCACCATCACCACTTCGTGCTGCGGAAATAATTTCTTGAGGATGGCTTCCGCTTCTGCATCTTCGGGATCGCCAAATGACGGCGCGATCACGCCGCCATTCACAATCAGAAAATTCACGTATGAGCCCGCGAGACGCACGGACGAGTCACGCGGCTGCGTGCCTGCAACTTGCACCACGCCCGCGCATTCATCCGCAGTCGCATAAAGCGGGCCGGGAATTGGCATTTTATGAATGGTAAATTTGCGGCCTTTTGCGTCGTGCGTTGTTTCTAAAACCTGCATCGCCGACTGGCATCGCGAATAGTTTGGATCGTTTTTATCGTCTGTCCATGCGAGTAAAACTTCACCTGGCTTCACGTAGCAACAAAAATTATCGACGTGCCCATCGGTCTCGTCGTTGAATAAACCTTGCGGCAACCAGAGTATTTTTTCAATGTTCAAATAATCACGCAGCTTGTTTTCAATCGCCTCACGCGTGATATGCGGATTGCGATTTTTGTTGAGCAAACATTCTTCGGTGGTGATGACGGTACCTTCGCCATCGACATGGATCGAGCCGCCCTCCAACACGAAACCGTCAGTACGATATCGCGGCGCGTTTTCCATTTCCAGAATTTTTCCGGCAACGGCATCATCATTTTTCCACGGCCAATATAGCCCGCCATTCAGGCCGCCCCACGCATTGAATTCCCAGTCGATGCCGCGCACTTCGCCTTGATTGTTCATGACAAATGTCGGCCCTGTATCGCGCGCCCATGCGTCATCAGTGGTCATTTCGACCACGCGAATATTGGCGTGATCGAGCATCGCACGCGCAATTGATAATTGCGCTGCTGATACGCAAACGGTAACGTCTTCGAAGCGCGCAATCGCTTTCGCAACAGCTGCAAATGCGGCCTGTGCAGGCCCCGCATTCAAGCGCCAATTATCCGGGCGTTCTGGCCACACCATCCACGTTTGCGCATGCGGCTCCCATTCGGCGGGCATGCGAAAACCATCGGCGCGCGGGGTTGTTTTTAGCAATGACATACTCAAGATTCCAGCTTGCCATCCAGCGTTTTCAATGCGCCATAAAGATTCGGGCGACGATCACGGAAGCTTCCCCACGCACTGCGAATATGTTCAAGCTCATCCAGATCAAATGTGTGAACAAGAACGCCCTCTTCCGTTTCGTTTAGCTCAGCGACTTTTTCACCGAATTGATTCGCGATAAAAGATGAGCCATAAAAATTGATGTGGTAATCATCCTGATCCTCGCGACCAATGCGATTACTCGCAATCAGCGGCAGCAAATTCGCACCCGCGTGACCCTGCTGCACGCGCTGCCAGTGGTCGCGTGAGCTGATGGTGGGATCATGCGGCTCAGTACCAATCGCGGTCGGATAGAACAGCAATTCCGCACCTTGCAGCGCCATCACCCGCGCGCATTCGGGGAACCACTGATCCCAGCAAATACCCACGCCGATTTTCGCGTAGCGCGTGGTCCAGACTTTGAATCCGGTGTCACCCGGATTGAAATAATATTTCTCATGATAACCGGGCCCATCGGGAATGTGGCTCTTGCGATAGCTGCCGAGATTTGCGCCATCTGCATCGATAATCGCGACGCTGTTAAATCGTGCACGGCCCGCCAGCTCGAAAAAACTGATCGGTAAAACCACTTCCAATTCCTTGGCAATTTTTTGAAAATGTTTGATCGCTTGATTAGCTTCCACTGTCGTGGCGAGCTGTAAAAAATCCGCGTTCGGTTTTTGACAAAAATACGGTGTCTCAAACAATTCCTGAATCAGGATTATTTGTGCGCCTTTAGCCGCAGCCTGGCGAACGAGTTTTTCAGCGTTCGCGATATTCGCGGCGCGATCCCAAGTGCAGGACATTTGGGTGGCGGCGACGGTGATGATTCGGGGCACTTGAGCCTCATTCGACAATAGTTAATTTTTAAACACTAGCACTGGTGCGGCGTTTGGAACATTTTTGGCTGGGACGGCACGCGGATATTGGCGTGTAATATTGCGACGTCTTAAAAGGTTCGTCATTCCGGCGCACCGAATGGTGTCTCCATCGATAGGCCGGAACCCAGTCCTTCGTA
>JANMQR010000317.1:0-4286 GCA_031370625.1 Burkholderiales bacterium
TACACCGGTGAAGTGTCGGCGAAAATGGTGTCTGAATTCGCCTGCCGTTACGCGATTATCGGTCATTCAGAACGCCGCGCAACGCTAGGCGATACTGATGTGGTGGTAGCAGAAAAGTTTGGTAATGCGAAAAAAGCAGGATTAACAGCAGTTTTATGTGTCGGTGAAACGCTCGACGAACGGATCGCGGGAGATACCGAAAATGTAGTGATGCGGCAGCTTCGTGCGGTGGTTGAAATGCATGGCGTGGCAGCATTATCAGATTCAGTCTTGGCTTACGAGCCAGTTTGGGCAATCGGTACTGGTAAAACCGCGACGCCGGATGAAGCGGAAGCAGTACACGCTTTGTTGAGATCAGAAGTAAGCAAGTTAGCGAGTGGAATTGCCGCTTCCTTACCCATCTTGTATGGCGGGAGTGTCAAAAAAGCAAACGCAAAAGAATTATTTGCGATGCCCAATATCGATGGTGGCTTAATCGGTGGAGCATCGCTGGTGGTAGATGAGTTTTTAGGGATTTGGCAGGCGCTTTGATTCACACAAAGTGAGCAACGCCACATCCTCCGAAGTTTGAGCGAACGGTGTTAGGAAAATGAAATGTTGGCAAACGCAATTTTAATTATTCATTGCATTTTGGCATTAGCCATTATCGTTTTGGTGCTTTTACAGCACGGCAAGGGCGCAGATATGGGTGCGGCTTTTGGCAGCGGTTCGGCAGGCAGCTTGTTTGGCTCGTCCGGCGCTGCGAATTTTTTGTCGCGATCCACTGGGGTGTGTGCCGCATTGTTTTTTGCGACCAGCTTGGGCCTGACCTATTTTCACGCGCCGAAAATTAGCGGTGGCGTGATGAGCGGCGGTGTAATGGATAGCGTCACGGCACCAGCGGTAAAAACGGATGCGAAAGATGCCAGCGCAATCCCGGTGCCAGCACCTGCGCAAACGCCAGCTAGTGTGCCAGTGCCAGCGGCTACCGTTCCTGCATTGACGCCGCCGACTGGTGCCTCAGACGCTGGAAAGCCCGATCCGAAGCTTGATCCCAAATCGCAACAGATTCCGAAGTAAAATCCTAGTATCCCGGGCGGAAAAGCCTGGGCTTGTTGGTAATGCCGTCGTGGTGAAATTGGTAGACACGCTATCTTGAGGGGGTAGTGGCGAAAGCTGTGCGAGTTCGAGTCTCGCCGACGGCACCATTTTTTGCAGTATGTTTTAACGTAATTTATAGCGTGACGCGTCCTCGGCATCGCCACCGCAATTAGTTCAAATTCCGACCCATTAATGGCCAATCAAGTATGTTAAGTAACTACTTTCCGATCCTGATTTTTGTCATTGTGGGTATTGCCATCGGTGTGTTGCCGCTGGTGATGAGCAAGGGGCTCACCATGCTTTTGGGCAATGACAACCCCGACGCGCAAAAACTTTCCCCTTACGAGTGCGGTTTCGAAGCTTTCGAGGACGCGCGCATGAAATTTGACGTGCGTTATTACCTCGTCGCTATTTTGTTTATTCTGTTCGATCTCGAGATTGCGTTCATGTTTCCGTGGGCGATTGTGCTGCAGGAGATTGGCTGGTTTGGCTTTAGTGCAATGATGGTATTTTTAGGCATTCTCGTGGTTGGCTTTATATACGAGTGGAAAAAAGGCGCGTTGGATTGGGAGTAGTTGTTTGGTGAAAATATGAGCCAAACATTTCAACAATTTGCCAGTCTAATTTTGTGCATAGTTTTGCATTCAACATTGAAGATTACATTTAGCAAGAGTTGCGTCGCGTTGAGCTAATCCTCCGCACCTTCCTATTGGAGAATCACCATGCCGGACGGCGATAGCAGTGCAGCAAAAAGTGTTTCGAACAGTCTGACCCAGCAAGGATTTGTCACCACCTCAATCGATTCGCTCCTGAATTGGAGCCGTACAGGATCGATGTGGCCGATGTCATTTGGGCTCGCCTGCTGCGCGGTGGAGATGATGCACGCTGGCGCATCGCGCTACGATTTGGATCGCTTCGGTATCGTGTTTCGCCCCAGTCCGCGCCAGTCAGACGTGATGATCGTCGCGGGTACGCTGTGCAACAAAATGGCTCCCGCATTGCGCAAGGTTTATGACCAAATGGCCGAGCCGCGTTGGGTGATTTCGATGGGTTCGTGCGCTAATGGCGGCGGCTATTACCATTACTCGTATTCTGTGGTGCGCGGCTGTGATCGCATCGTGCCCGTGGACGTGTACGTGCCCGGATGCCCGCCGACGGCGGAGGCGCTCCTGTACGGCATTATCCAGCTGCAAAATAAAATCAAACGCACCAACACGATTGCGAGATAAGCGAAATGTCCGCAAAGCTAGATGCCCTGAAAGCCAATCTGGAAGCCACTCTTCAGGCGTACGCAGGGAGTGGTGGTGCCTCGATCACGGTGGATACCGAGCAAATTATTGTTGACGTCAAAACGGCGAATTTAATCGAAGTCATGACCGTTCTTCGCGACAATCCTGCGCTCGGATTTAGCCAGCTAATCGACGCATGTGGCATGGACTACGCCGAGTTTGGCGGTGTGGAAGAGCGCACTGACGCCGGTCCACGCTTCGCGGTTGTATATCAACTACTTTCGATTCAACACAATTGGCGCGTTCGTGTGCGTGCATATGCGACAGACGATGATTTCCCGTTGCTCGAATCCGTCATTGGCGTTTGGGCATCCGCCAATTGGTACGAGCGTGAAGCGTTTGATTTGTATGGCATCGTGTTCAACGGCCATCCGGATCTGCGCCGTCTGCTCACCGACTATGGTTTTGTCGGCCACCCGTTCCGCAAAGATTTCCCCGTTTATGGCACGGTTGAAATGCGTTACGACCCCGATCAAAAACGCGTTATTTATCAGCCCGTGACCATTGAGCCACGAGAAATTGTGCCGCGCGTGATTCGCGAAGAGCATTACGCCCAAGGTGTTGTTAGAAACACGGGTGGGAAGTAGTCATGCCAGAAATTAAAAATTACACGATGAATTTTGGGCCGCAGCATCCGGCGGCCCACGGCGTATTGCGTCTGGTGCTGGAGCTCGACGGTGAGGTTGTACAACGTGCCGATCCGCATATCGGCTTGCTGCATCGTGCAACAGAAAAGCTTGCCGAGACGCGCACCTTCATTCAAAGCGTGCCGTACATGGACCGCCTCGACTATGTGTCGATGATGGTCAACGAGCACGCGTATGTGATGGCGATTGAAAAACTCATGGGCGTGGATGTGCCGGTGCGCGCGCAATACATCCGTGTGATGTTCGACGAAATTACCCGCGTGCTGAATCATTTGCTGTGGCTTGGTGCGCACGCGCTGGACGTGGGTGCGATGACGGTTTTTTTATATGCCTTCCGCGAGCGCGAAGATTTGATGGATTGCTACGAGGCTGTGTCTGGCGCACGCATGCACGCCGCCTACTATCGCCCTGGTGGCGTGTATCGCGATTTGCCGGATCGTATGCCGCAGTACACCACCATGCAGGGCCGCAATGCCGAGGCAATGAAGCGGCTTAACGAAAATCGGCAAGGTTCATTGCTCGATTTTATTGACGATTTCACGCGGCGTTTTCCGAAGTATGTTGATGAATATGAAACGCTGCTGACCGATAACCGCATCTGGAAACAGCGCCTCGTTGGCATCGGTGTAGTCTCACCCGAGCGCGCGCTCCAGCTTGGCTTTACCGGCCCGATGTTGCGTGGCTCTGGCATTGCGTGGGATCTGCGAAAAAAGCAGCCCTATGAAGTCTATGACAAGATGGATTTCGATATCCCGATTGGCACCAATGGCGATTGCTACGACCGTTACCTGGTGCGCGTGCAGGAAATGCGCGAGTCGAACAGAATCATCAAACAATGTGTGGATTGGTTGCGCGCGAATCCCGGTCCGGTGATCTCGACAGATCATAAAGTTGCCCCGCCTTCGCGCGAAAACATGAAGGCCAATATGGAAGAGCTGATTCATCACTTCAAGCTCTTCACCGAAGGCATGCATGTGCCGCCGGGTGAGGTTTATACAGCGGTGGAACATCCGAAGGGTGAGTTCGGTATTTATCTGGTTTCGGATGGCGCGAACAAGCCGTATCGCCTGAAAATTCGTGCGCCCGGCTTTCCGCATTTGGCCGCACTCGACGAAATGTCGCGTGGCCACATGATTGCGGACGTGGTGACGATCATTGGTACGCAGGACATTGTGTTCGGCGAGATTGACAGGTGAGCGATAGATGAGCGGCCGCGTAATCGACAGCAAGGTCATCAACATTGCGGATATCAAGCTTCAGCATTTTTCGC
>JANMQR010000342.1:0-2362 GCA_031370625.1 Burkholderiales bacterium
GGGATCCAAGTTCGTTGATGTATCAATAACTTAACCAGACTTGGATTCCCGCCTGTCGATGGAGACACCATTCGGTGCGCGGGAACGACGAGGTTTTTAGAAGTTCCCGCTTTGCAAACTCAAGGTGGGGCGGGCGTTTCAAGCAATTTTTGCTCCATTCGCCTTGCCAGTCCTAGTGTTTGAGTTTTCGACAGTCGGGCGGTCGTCGCACATCTTGCCCAATTTAGCGGCGCAACAGGATTAGTGTGAGCACAAAACCTGCGATCCACAGCGTTTCAACGATGATTAATGCCATCGGCTTCCAGCCTGCTTGAGCGAGTTGTTGCACGCTGGTTTTCATGCCCAGCGCGGCGATGGCGGTAACCAGGCAGCCGCGCGATATTTCGTTTAACCCCGTCTGCGCGAAGGCTGGCAGCATTTGGGTCGAATTCAGAATCACCATGCCAACAAATAGCCAGAGAAACCACGGAATAAGCGCCTGATCCGCGGCTTGGATACCGGCTTCGTCCGACGCACGCGCCCGTTCGCGCGAAGCCTTGAATGCCACCGCCACGATCACGACAACAACAGCCAACAGCGACACGCGAAACAGCTTCACGATGGTCGCTACATCACCGGCTTCGTGGCCGAGTGTGTACCCCGCGCCGACCACTTGTGCGACATCGTGGATGGTGCCACCAATGAAAATGCCCGCCAGCTCGGGTGGCAGGTGCAGGAGCCTCGCAATAAGCGGATATAGCACCATCGAGAGCGTGGACAATATGGTCACGGCCACTACCACCATCAGCGTAAAACGCTCGCCCCCTTTCTCGCGTGGCAGCACCGAGGAAATGGCCAGCGCCGCAGATGCGCCACAGATGGCCACAGCACCGCCCGAAAGTATGCCCTGTGGCACTGTCAGCCCGAGTCTGCGGCCGATCAGCAAGCCGCATAGCATAGTGGTCGCCACCGCAGCGATGACGATAAGTGCGGTGTGCCAGCCGAGCCCGGCGATCTGATCAACGGTGATACGCGCGCCGAGCAAACCCACACCTAAACGCAATAAGCCGCGACTACAGAATTCAATTCCGGGCTTGGTGGATGCCTCGTTGCTGAGGAAATGCAGCGCGACGCCGAATAACAACGCGTAGAGCAATTGCGGCCCGCCGTGCAGCGTGGAGACGGCGGTGGCCGCCAATGCGATGACCACAGAGAGCGCACAACCTGGCCATAAGGTGAGGGCGTGTTGCCAGCTCATCAACGACCGCGATTTCGTGCTGTGACCATCAACCTCATGCGGAATTTTACTCATGTGGGTGGCCGCATCGTGAAGAATGAAGCAGATTTGCGCGGCTCAATGTGAAGGTTCGCCGCTCAGCTTCCGCGCGCTGAGCGGCGAGAGAACCGCTCGCGTTCAAGCAGACTCGAACAAACGCGTCAGCACAAACTCGCGGTGGCCCAGTGCTTCAGCAGCCGTGAGACGGCCATTCGCGGTGCGCAGCATTGATTCAAGCAACTTGTCGCCCGCCTGATCAAGCGTGATTTCGCGCTGCAGCAAGCCAGAAGTGTCCACGTCAATATGCTCGCTCATCAGCCTCACAGTACGTGGGTTTGCACAAATTTTTATCACGGGCACAATGGCGTTGCCAATCACATTGCCTTGACCTGTCGGAAAGAAGTGCAGGGCGTATCCAGAGGCCGCACACAGCGTTACCATCTCGGCGGCAGCGCTGGACGAATCCATAAACCACAGGCCCGGATGAGACGGTACTTTAGCCTTGTCGATCACGCCATCGACGGTGCATTTCTTGCCGATCTTCTGGATGTTGCCAAGCGCTTTTTCCTCGATCGTGGTGAGGCCGCCGGCAATATTGCCTTTAGTTGGTTGGCTGTCCGAGAGGTCGCTCGTTTTATGGCGATTAATCATGTCTTGATAGCGGTTGAACATGAACATGAATTGATCGGCCACTTCGGGCGTTTTGCAGCGCGCGGCGACAATTTTTTCGCCGCCGGTGATTTCGCTGGTTTCGCCAAAGCATAAATAATTGCCGAGTGGATGCAGCTTGTCGAATGCATTGCCGACGGTAGGGTTGGCACCACAGCCGCTGGTGGTGTCCGATTCGCCGCACTTGGTGGAGATCCAGAGTTCGGATATTGCGCAAGTCTCGCGCTGTTTTTCACTGGCCCATTGCACGTATTCGCGCGCGGCTTTGCTGGCGCGAAGAATAGTGTCGTGATCACCATGACCTTCGATACCAAAGCCAACCACGGGCTTGCCGGTAGCGGCGATGCCGTCCACCACTTTTTTCGTCCAGCTATCTTCGATGCCGATGACGACCACCGCGGCGACGTTTGGGTTGCAACCCGCGCCGATCAATGTACG
>JANMQR010000373.1:0-26879 GCA_031370625.1 Burkholderiales bacterium
CCAGAATGAAAATCGGCCGATTAAATGTCGTCTCGCGAGTACGCACAGATTCTTCCGCGCGAATGATCGTCGGTCTCGGGCAAACAACCCGAATCAACTTTGCGAACCAACTAAACTTTCGGCCCCACCATCTGCTGCAGCTCCCCCGACTGATACATCTCACGCAAAATATCGGCACCACCGACGAATTCGCCGTTTACGTATAGCTGTGGGATGGTGGGCCAATTCGCGTATTCCTTGATGCCTTGGCGGATTTCGTCGTCTTGCAGCACATCGACGGTGAAGGGTTTATCGACGCCGCTGGCTTTCAGAATTTGAATCGCGGAGGCGGAGAAACCGCATTGCGGGAATTGCGGCGAGCCTTTCATGAATAGCACGACGGGGTGGCCGGTAACGGTTTCGCGGATGCGGTCTTGAGTGTCCATGGAGTTTCCTTGGTTGGTAATGGTAAAAAGATGTCGAGTTGATTTTAACGGATTCAACCAATCCGCATTTGAATGGTTGAATAAAATTTAAGCAGCGGGCCACCGCCCACCACTCACACGCGCAATGCCCGCGAGATCATACGCGCACATAAGTTCGACAAAGCCACGCGCCGCCAGAAATTCTCGACATGCGTCGGCTTGGTCATAGCCATGCTCAAACAGCAGCCAGCCTTCACCATTCAAATGTGCTGGTGCGTCCTCAATAATGCGACGAATGCAGGCGAGGCCGCCTTGATTTGGTTCGTTGTCGGTAAGTGCTGCGATGGGTTCAAAACGCAAATCACCTTGCGATAAATGCGGATCGCCATGGGCAACATACGGCGGGTTTGAGACGATCAAATCGAATCGTTCGCCAATTAAATTACTAAACCAATCGCTTTCAACAAACGAAATTTGCACGCCTATTCGCTTCGCGTTTTCCTTTGCCAGCGCGAGCGCTTTTGCGGAAATATCGGTTGCAACAATATCAAGCGCAGGGCGCTGCTCGGCCAAGCTAATCGCAATCGCACCACTACCTGTCCCAAGGTCTAGCACCCGCGCGGCGTTTGGAGCATATTGCTTGGAAAGGCGCGCCAGTGCTTGTTCTACAAGAGTCTCGGTTTCGGGCCGGGGAATTAAGACATCGGGTGTGACGACTAATTTCACCCCATAAAATTCGCGCTCACCAAGAATGTAGGCCATCGGCTCACCCGCCACGCGGCGCTGAATCCATGCGCGTGCGAGGTGCTCTTGCTGTACGTCGAGGAAACGCTCGGGATGTGCTGCGATCCTGGCGCGTGACATCTGCAAAATGCGCTCAAGCAGCATCGTGGTTTCGCGTGAAGGGATTACGCTTTCTTTAATTAGCGCGCCAATACTGATAGCCAAAATTTATGTGGTTTCGTTTAAGCGGCTTCGCCCAGCGCCGACAACAATTCTGCCTGATGCTCCGCCATCAAACCATCCGTCAACTCTGATAAATCGCCATCCATGATGAAATCGAGTTTGTAGAGCGTGAGGTTGATGCGGTGATCGGTCATGCGGCCTTGCGGAAAATTGTAGGTGCGGATGCGCTCGCTTCTGTCACCTGAACCGACCAGTGATTTGCGGGTGGCGGCTTCTTTGGCTTGTGCTTCGCGAGTTTGTTTGTCTTTGATTCGCGCGGCCAATACGCGAAATGCCTGCTCTTTATTTTTGTGCTGCGAGCGGCCATCTTGGCACTCGACAACGATGCCGGTGGGAATGTGCGTTAAGCGAACCGCAGAATCTGTTTTGTTAATGTGCTGTCCGCCCGCGCCGGATGCGCGGAACGTATCCACGCGCACTTCGGACGGATTGATCACCGTATCGACTACATCATCGGCTTCGGGCATCACAGCAACTGTCGCGGCGGAAGTATGAATGCGGCCCTGCGTTTCGGTATCAGGTACGCGCTGCACACGATGGCCGCCGGATTCAAATTTGAGCCGCGAATAGGCACCTTGGCCAACGACGCGTGCAATGATTTCTTTATAGCCGCCGACTTCACCGGGCGACTCGGAAATAACTTCAACCTGCCAGCGATTGCGCTCGGCATAGCGCGTGTACATGCGAAACAAATCGCCTGCAAATAATGCAGATTCATCGCCGCCGGTGCCTGCGCGAACCTCGAGAAAAATATTTTTCTCGTCGTTTGGGTCTTTCGGCAGCAATGCTTTTTGCATGTCGATTTCGATTTGTTCCAGCCGTGCACGGCCTGCCTTTATTTCTTCTTCGGCGAATTCACGCATCTCCGGATCTTTGCCCATTTCTTGCGCGGCGGCGATATCGGCTTCCGATTTTTGATATTCGGCAAACAAGGCAACAACGGGCGTGATGTCTGAATGCTCGCGGGTGATTTTGCGATAGCTGTCCATATTGCTGACCACTTCCGGCTCGGCCAACAGGCGATCCAGTTCCACCAGACGCTCACTCAGTGAGGTCAATTTTTTACTAATTGAATCTTTCATCATTCTGGATCAGCGTAAAGTTTTTCGAGTGCGGTGGAAAGCGCCTCGCGTTCGCCACCTGCGCTGCGGCCAAGGGCGGCGAGTGGATGATGTAAAAATTTATTGGCGAGGCCGTTAGCCAAGGCTTCCAGCACCTTCGCCGGATCTTCGCCTTTTGCGAGCAACTTATGCGCACGCTCAAGTTCAATCTGTTTGTAATGGTCTGCCTTGGTACGAAGCTGTTGAATGATCGGCACCGAGGCGCGCGCGGTGAGCCAGTGCATGAATTCGGCGGTGCGTTTGTTGATGATGACATCTGCTTCCAGCACCGCCGATTCGCGCTTTTCCAGATTTTGTTGAATCACGCGGCCGAGCGTATCGAGGGTGTAGAGAAAAATGCCATCAAGATCGCCGACTTCCGCTTCCACATCGCGCGGCACCGCGAGGTCAACAATAAACATCGGTTTGCGGCGACGCAGTTTGAGTGCGCGCTCAATCATGCCTTTGCCGATGATCGGTAACGTCGATGCGGTTGACGTAATAACTGCATCGAATTCGTGAATGTGTTCAGGCAATTGCTGCAAGGTAATCGCGCTTGCGTTAAAGCGCTGCGCAAGTTCCTTGCCGCGCTCAAGTGTGCGATTGGCGACCACGATTTTATTTGGCGACATCGCTGCGAAATGCGTGGCCGACAGCTCAATCATTTCGCCGACGCCGATTAGCAAAATTTTCACCTCGCGAATATCGCCAAACAATTGCTGCGCGAGCTTCAGTGACGCAGCGGCCATGCTGACGGACGTGGCACCAATGTCAGTTTCAGAGCGGACCTCTTTCGCGACTTTGAAGGTGTCCTGAAACAGCCGATCCAGTGCGCCTGATAATGCGCTGGCCTCGCCCGCGATTTTCACGGCCAGTTTCATTTGCCCCAAAATTTGCGGCTCGCCCAGGATCATCGAATCGAGTCCACTCGCCACTCGAAACGCGTGGCGCGGCACTTCAGCTTCGGACAAGGTATAAAAATGCGAACTTAAATCGAGTCCTTTTACAGCCGGAACGGAAGAAAGCCATTTGGCGGCGCGCGCCAGCACTTCATCACTTGGTGCACGAAAATAAATCTCGGTGCGATTGCAGGTTGACACCAGGGTTACTTCTTCGGCATCCGTTTCCGCGCGCAACGCATCGATTGCGCCACGCTGCGCTTCGAGCGGAAACGCAACGCGTTCGCGAACCTCAATGGGCGCGGTGCGATAGTTAAGTCCGAGAGCGAAGAGTGGCATCTAGCGTGGCGGTGCAGGTGGTGACACCCGCGATTTATGATTAAAAATTGCGCTGCGCATGAGGCAGGGCGGCAATGAATTGCACCAGATTATAACAGCGGTGTTTTCATAGACGGCATGCGTGCGCGATTCGCGTGCCTGCCATCAGAGCGAATCCAGATTCTTCAGCGTAAGCGCCGCTTGTCCGCGTATGGCTGCACGCTCATCGTCGGTCATGCGCGTGATATTGCGCACCATCAGCGAGGTGCGTGGGTTTCCGGCCAGCGACTTTTCATGTTTATCGAGGAAATTCCAGTACAAGGTGGTGAATGGACATGCGGTCGCGCCTGTTTTTACGTCTGGCTTATAGCGGCAACCCGCGCAGTAATTGCTCATGCGCTTGATGTACGCGCCGCTGGCAATGTAGGGCTTGGTGGTAAATCGCCCGCCATTCGCATACAGCGCCATACCTGCGACATTGGGTAGCTCCACCCATTCCACCGCATCGATGTAGACCGCCAAATACCAATCTTCCATTTCCTGTGGTTTAGTTTCGGCGAGCAGGCCAAAAATACCCGTGACCATCAAGCGCTGAATATGATGCGCGTAACCATACTCGAGCGTTTGGCCGATGGACTGTTTCATGCAGTTCATTTGCGTATCAGCCGTCCAATACCACGCCGGCAATTTGCGTGCATGATTGAAGTGATTTGCTTCGCGCATGCCAGGCATATCAAGCCAATAGGTGCCGCGAATAAATTCCCGCCAACCTAGAATTTGTCGGACAAATCCTTCCACACTTTCAATTGAGGCCTGGCCTTTTTTTAGCGCTTGTACGGCGGCTGCAATCACTTCGCGTGGATTCAATAATTTAACGTTCAACGCCGCTGAAATCAGGCTGTGGAACAGATAAGGCTCGTTCGTCCACATCGCATCCTGATAATCGCCGAACTTGCCAAGACGCCCGTGGATAAACGCTTTTAGGGCAATCAATGCATCTTCGCGCGTCACTGCCCACGCGAATTTTTCCACGCTGCCGGGATGATCGGGGAAACATTTTTCGATATCGCTGAATACTTCTTTCGTGATTTTATCCGGCGTAAAAGCAGGTGCAGCAGGCACGTCCGCAGGACCCGCTTTACCAAACGAGCCGCGATTTTCAGAATCGAAATTCCAGCGTCCGCCGACAGGGTCATCACCTTCCATCATGACCGCGTGACGTTTGCGCATCATGCGATAAAAAAATTCCATCCGCAGTTGTTTGTAGCCTTTTGACCATTCTACAAACTCGCGGCGTGAGAGTAAAAAATGGCTGTCTTCGCGAATCGCTAGTTCCACATTTTTTGTAGCACTATAAGTGCGCAATGATTGTTCAACCCGATAGTCGCCCGGCTCCACCAGCACAATTTTTTTCGGTTGATGGCGCGTGATTGCATCGTCTAACGCAGCAGCGAGATCAGGAAATTTATGCGTCCCCAGTCGCGCGTAATCAACGCCAAAACCTCGACCGCGCAAGTGATCGGCGAAATGACGCATCGCCGAAAGGAAATACGCGGTGCGCGGTTTGCTGCTCCAGACATGTGTTGATTCTTCTGCAACTTCGGCCATAAAAATCATGTCTTGCTGTGGGTCAACATCCGCGAGTGCTGCACTTTCTGAATCAAGTTGATCGCCCAAGATAAAAATCAGGTGTCGAGTTTTCTTGGTTTCCAGTGCGTTTTTAATTTTTGTTGCCATTGATAACGTGCTTTCGTTAGATTTGAGCAGGTGCTTGGTGTAATTATTTTTTCTTTGCACTGGCGCGGCAGCGATCAGAGCAGTACTTCACTTCGTCCCAATTTTTTTCCCATTTTTTGCGCCACGTCATCGGGCGGGCGCAAGCCAAACAAGGCTTTTGTGGCAAGAACGATTTGTTACCAGCGAATGTGGAGGAAGACTCAGGCGAAGTTTTAACGGATGTTTTTGTGTTTTTCATCATGCTTTTGTGTGATTGGATTACACTTTACGGTGATGTATTTTTTATAGGATTTATTTTGATGAACAACTTTTTCCTCATCCCTTCTCGCATGAACTTCACGATTGCCGTAACCACCTGTTTGACGTTGTTTATTGGTTTAGTTGCGCCAGCAACTGCTGCGCCGACAAATACCTCAGCGCCGTCCGCCTGCCCGTCGCTACTAAATCAAAAATTCACCTCTTTGCAGGGCAAACCACAAGACTTTTGCAGCTATAGCGGTAAGGTTGTCGTCGTTGTAAACACCGCCAGCTACTGCGGATTCACCGAGCAATACAAGGGGCTACAGTCGGTTTATGACAAGTACAAGGACAAGGGTTTGGTCGTTGTCGGCTTCCCCGCCAATGATTTCGGCAAGCAAGAACCAGGATCGAACGCAGAAGTAGCGGATTTTTGTGAGCGAACTTACAAAGTGAAATTTCCAATGGTGGAAAAAACCTCGGTTTTGGTAGGGCAGGCTAATCCGCTCCATGAGGCTTTGTTTAAAGCGACCGGTGAGCGGCCAAAATGGAACTTCCACAAATACCTCATTGCCCGGAATGGCAAGGCAGTGCAGAGCTTTGGCAGCAACGTGGCGCCTGAGTCGCCAGAATTTGTAGCGCAAATAGAAAAGCTCTTGGCGGAGAAATAAGTTAAACTTTACAATACCTTACCGCAAGTGCATGATGTAATTTCTTAGATACCTTGGAAAATGTAAAAGCTTATGGCCGCTGCAGTCGCAACCACCTTTAGCCCACTAGGGCGCGCGCTCGTCCAGCAGGGCAAGCTCGTCCAGGCGGATGCCAACGCGATCCAGGCCGAAGCGAAAAAGAGCGGCATTACATTTATTGAGCAGCTTGCAGCATCAAAAAAGATTTCGTCCAAAGAAATCGCGTTATTTGCGGCGCAGACGTTTGGTTTTCCACTGGTGGATTTGGGGGCAATCGACCCTGAGCAATTGCCGACTACGCTCATTGATCCCAAGTTGGTCGCGAGCAAGCGTGCACTGCCGTTGCAAAAGCGCGGTAACCGACTGTTCGTCGCGATTTCTGATCCGACCAATGAGCAAGCGCTGACTGAGCTTAAATTTGCTACCGGCATGACCGTTGAGCCTATCGTCGTCGATGAGGATCGTCTTGCCGCCCTGCTCAAGAAATTTGGCGAGTCGGGCGCAAAGGCGCTCGATCAGTTGATGGGCGACGATGTTGACTTACAAAATATCGATCTGGGTGGTGACGGTGGTGCTGATGATGCGCAAAGTGCTGCCAGCGCTGAGGAGGTCGACGACGCCCCGGTTGTTAAATACGTGCAGAAAGTATTGCTCGATGCCATCAATAGCGGTGCATCGGACATTCATTTCGAGCCCTACGAAAAATTTTATCGGATTCGCTACCGGCAAGACGGCATTTTGTATGATGTGGCGCAGCCGCCGTTAGCAATCAAAGAAAAAATTGCCTCGCGTATCAAGGTTGTTTCAAGGCTGGATATTTCCGAGAAGCGCGTGCCGCAAGACGGGCGTATGAAACTTCGTTTGTCTGCCACACGCGCCATCGATTTTCGTGTGTCGACGCTGCCGACACTTTTTGGCGAAAAGATTTGTATGCGTATTCTTGACCCGTCGAGCGCGACCTTGGGGATTGATGCCCTGGGCTACGATCCGGATCAAAAAGAATTACTCATGAACGCAATCCAGCGTCCTTATGGCATGGTGCTGGTGACGGGGCCTACCGGCTCGGGTAAAACGGTTTCGCTGTATACGTGCCTGAATATTTTGAACAAGCCGGGCATCAATATTTCAACGGCTGAGGACCCCGCCGAGATTAATTTACCCGGTATCAATCAGGTCAACGTTAATGACAAAGCGGGCCTGACTTTCTCGGTCGCGTTGAAAGCTTTTTTGCGGCAAGATCCCGACATCATCATGGTCGGTGAGATTCGCGATCTCGAAACAGGCGAGATATCAATCAAGGCCGCGCAAACTGGTCATATGGTGATGTCTACGTTGCATACCAACGATGCGCCAACAACACTCACACGTCTGATGAACATGGGGATTGCGCCGTTTAACATTGCGACTAGTGTGATTTTGATTACTGCGCAAAGGTTGGCGCGCAAATTGTGTGTCTGTAAGCGACCCGTCGATATTCCAAAAGAAGCTTTGTTGCGTGCGGGTTTTCAGGACGAAGAGCTGGATGGGACGTGGCAACCCTATGGCCCAGTCGGCTGCGAAATCTGCAAGGATACGGGCTACAAAGGGCGTGCCGGTATTTATCAAGTGATGCCTGTATCAGACGAAATGCAGCGCATTATTATGAAGAACGGTACCTCAATCGATATCGCCGATCAAGCGCGACGCGAGGGCGTTTCCGATTTGCGAGAATCGGGTTTGAGAAAAGTTAAGTCGGGAATTACGTCGCTGGCGGAAGTCGAATCTGTGACAAATGAATAATCGGTCATCGATTGATTTGACACGAAGTTCGCCGTGGTTACTGTAAATTGGTAAGTAGATTTTGAATAAAGGAGTGGCTCATGGCTACCGCAGCAGCGCCCGCTAGAGAAGCAAAAGATGTCAAGGTCTATACCTTCTACTGGGAAGGCAAAGACAAAACCGGCAAGATCGTCAAGGGCGAGATGCGCGCATCGGGCGAAGCAATCGTTAACTCGACGTTGCGCCGCCAGGGCATTCAAAATCTCAAGGTAAGAAAAGTCGCGGGACGTCGTGGGAAGAAAATTACCTCGCAAGACATCACTTTTTTTACGCGTCAGTTGGCGACGATGATGAAGGCGGGTGTGCCGCTGCTTCAGGCGTTCGATATTGTAGCCAAGGGGCACAGCAATCCATCGGTTACGAAGCTGCTGATTGACATCAAATCCGAGGTGGAAACCGGCAGCAGTCTTGCCCAGTCGTTCCGCAAATATCCGCTGTATTTTGATTCGCTCTATTGCAATCTGGTTGGCGCAGGCGAGCAGGCTGGTATTTTGGATACGTTGCTGGATCGACTTGCCACGTACCAAGAAAAGATTCTCGCAATTAAGGGAAAGATCAAAAAGGCGCTTTTTTATCCAATATCAATCTTGGTGGTCGCTTTTGTGGTGGTCGCGATCATTATGATTTTTGTAATCCCGCAATTTAAATCCTTGTTCGATGGCTTTGGTGCTGCGCTGCCCGCGCCGACGCTGTTCGTAATGCAGTTGTCCAACATTTTTACGTCGTACTGGTACATCATCTTTGGTGTGCTCGGCGGCGGCGGATGGCTGTTCTTCAATACTTGGCGGCGCAGTGAAAAAATGCAGTTCTTCATGGACCGACTTTCGCTCAAGATCCCCGTGGTCGGAGATGTATTGCAGAAAGCCACTATCGCACGCTGGACACGTACGCTCTCAACCATGTTTGCTGCCGGTGTGCCGCTGGTCGAAGCGCTGGATTCCGTGGCTGGTGCGGCGGGTAACCGTGTTTACTACAACGCGACCAAGCGAATTCAGGCCGATGTCAGCACTGGTACGAGTTTGACCGTATCGATGCAAAATAGCGCGGTGTTTCCGAACATGGTGCTGCAAATGTGCGCGATTGGTGAGGAGTCTGGTGCGCTCGATAGCATGCTTGGCAAAGTGGCTGATTTTTACGAGCGTGAAGTCGATGATGCGGTGGATGCAATGGCAAGTTTGATGGAACCGATGATCATGGTGGTGCTGGGCACTTTAATTGGCGGATTGGTCATCGCTATGTATCTGCCCATCTTTAAAATGGGTCAAGTGGTCGGTTAACTTGGCTGCAATTTTGGCGGCACGAGCATGGGCAAATGAGAGGCCCATGCTTAGTCCTGCATAAACCTTCGCGAGCAGAAAAATAATAAATGGAGTTACTTGACGCCTTTCGCGAGTTCCCGTGGTTTTTTATTGGAACGGCAGCTGTTTTTGGATTAGTTGTTGGCAGCTTTCTCAACGTGGTTATCCATCGGTTGCCTAAAATGATGGAAGCCGATTGGCGCGCCCAGTGCCTGGAATTTTTGCACCCTGAGCAGGTGGCTGGACAGAGCCCAGCAGGCCAGCAACGTTACAACTTGGTGGTGCCACGCTCTGCATGCCCCTCATGTGGGCACAAAATTAGAGCGATTGAAAACATACCTGTGCTCAGCTACTTGGCCTTGCGTGGTAAATGCTCGAAATGCCGCGCCCCTATTGGATCTCGATACCCATTGGTTGAACTGCTGACAGGTGTTTTGACCGGTTTTGTAGCGTGGCATTTTGGCGTTACTTGGCAAGCGTTCTTTGCGATTATTTATCTATGGGCGTTGATCACGCTTACCTTTATCGATGCAGATACCACCCTGCTACCGGATGACATTACCCTGCCATTGCTATGGCTGGGTCTGCTGATAAATGTGGCGGGTACTTTCACTACGCTGCAGTCCGCCGTTGTTGGTGCAGTTGCCGGGTATCTCGCTTTGTGGTCGGTCTACTGGGCGTTCAAGCTCATTACCGGCAAGGAGGGTATGGGCTATGGCGACTTCAAGCTGCTTGCGGCGTTGGGTGCTTGGCTGGGATGGCAGATGTTGCCACTGGTGATCTTGCTCTCAGCGATGGTTGGAACCATTGTTGGCGTTGCAGGCATCGTGCTGCAGGGACGTGAAAAGGGTGCCAAGTTGCCATTCGGTCCGTATCTGGCCGCGGCCGGCTTAATTGCCATCATTTGGGGCGCGCCGCTCAATGCTTGGTACCTCGGTCGTTTACCTGGTTAGCGGTTTGCCCGTGACTGAATGCGGCACGTCATATTGCGGCACGTCATATCTCGATGGTAGAAAAAGTATGGTGGTCGGCCTGACCGGTGGCATCGGCTCGGGCAAATCGACTGTAGCCAAGCTTTTCGCCCAGCAAGGTGCGGCAACGATCGACGCAGATCAGATAGCGCGGGGCTTAACGATTGCGGGGGGGCAGGCAATGCCCATGATTAGAGCCGCCTTTGGCGGACAGTTCATGTCGCCAGATGGTGCGCTGGATCGAGCAGCGATGCGTGTGAGCGCGTTCGCAGATCCGGCGCTTAAGGCAAGACTTGAAGGTATTCTTCATCCGCTCATTCGCAAGGAAATTGCCCAAAAAGTGAATATCGCAGGTGCAAGCGGTGCGCCCTATATTGTCTTGGAAATACCGCTTCTTTTTGATGCTATGAGTTATCGGCAAGCACTTTCTCGAACGCTCTGTGTCGATTGCCCTGTTAGTATGCAAACAGCTCGCGTAAAGCTGCGGTCAAAGCTTTCAGAAGCTGACGTAAACGCTATTATTGCGTCGCAAGTGCCGCGTGCAATCAGGCTTCAATTGGCCGATGACGTGATCGAAAATATTGGTAGCGAAGCCAATCTTCTGGCGAGTGTGGCGCTGCTTAACGTGCGTTACGTGGCGCTTGCCCGACCTTTTCCTTAGATCGAGATCGCGAATTTTGATATCAATTTGTAAACTAATGCTCAATAGTTCACAATTTGCGGATATGTTGGAAAAATTTTCGTGATCACCTATGAATACCCGCTGAGCGAGAGAGTGCGCACCATGCTGCGCCTCGAAGATTTATTCGATCGAGTTGATTTTTTTATCGCGCAGAATTCGCCGCTTGATCATCAAGCTGCATTGGTAAGCATGTTCGAAATCCTTGATGTCACCAGTCGCGGCGACCTTAAGTCTGATCTGCTCCAAGAGCTGGATAGACAACGGCTGTTCCTGGAGGCGTTACGCAATAATCCTGCCATTTCAGAGCAAAAGCTGAATGAAGTTGTTGCCGAGATAGAAATCGCATTCGCCGATTTGTTGGCCTCCGCCGGAAAGTCTGGGCAACATCTCCGCGAAAACGAATGGCTGATGACGATCAAGCAGCGTGCCGCCATTCCTGGTGGTATCTGCGAATTCGATTTGCCGTCGTATCACCATTGGCTTCATCGTCCTGACGACGAACGGCACGCTGACTTAGATGTATGGTTACAGCCGCTGTGCTCTATGGGAGCCGCCTTGCGGATTGTGTTGCGGGTACTTCGCGAGAGCGGTAAATCGGTGCCGCTGATCGCCCATCAAGGCGTTTTTCAACAGATGCCGATGGAGCGAGCCGCCCACATGTTGCGGCTGATTTTGCATCGTGACCTGCCCTGCGTGCCGGAGATCAGTGCGAATAAATACGCACTGAATATTCGATTCATACTGCCTGGCAGTATGCAACGTACAAAGTTGTTTGAACAAGACGTGGACTTTAGTCTTACGTATTGCAATCTGTAACACCCAGAGTCTACCTTTCTGTCATTAATTGTATTGAACGTCATGTCAATTGCTAAAGTTCGCTGTCCACAATGCGCTAAAACGGTGGAATATCTCGCTTCCAATCCCAACCGTCCGTTCTGTAGTGAGCGCTGCAAGATGATTGATTTGGGCGCGTGGGCGTCGGATCAGTACTCTATTCCCGGAAAGGCTCAAGAAGCCGATGACTTTCTTGAGTTGACGCAAGACGAGGTTGATACGTTTGATGAAACGCGGTCCTCGAAGCCTCAATAGTCGGTGAGCTTGGGCTTAGCTTGGGCTTAATCAGAATGCGAGGTCAGGGTCGAAAGCGGCCGCGTCGGCCTTGAGAATTGGCAAAATAGGGCGTGAATCGTCGCATTTCTTGCCACAGCATAGCTCGCTGCGATAAACTCTCATTCGCACAGCGTTGTCAGCGTCTTGTACATTCGTGAATACCAGCAACTATCAACAGGCGAGCCCGTCAATTGGACATGACTAACGCCGAACGACCAGAGCCTCCATTATTGTCAATTGCGACGAGCCAGAATCGATCGCTTTCCAAGCGTGGTCGAGGTTTATGGCTGATGTTGATTGCGATGTCAGTTTTAGTAGTGGCGACGGGCGCAGCAGCGGTGGGTGCCTGGCTGATTTTGCCTTTTGCCGGGATCGAGGTATTTCTGGTGTGGCTGGCCTTTCATGTGGTCGCGAGGCATGAAATGGATTACGAATCACTGGTGGTCACGAATAGTGAATTTCGGTGGGAACGGCGAGACGGGTTGAAGTTGGAAAAGCTGGAAGGATCAAGGCACTGGGCAAGCGTATGTCGTAGCCGCTGGGCATTTGAAGCAGATGCGATTTATCTACTTTATGGCGGTAATGAGGTGCGTGTAGGGCGATTGATGAACACTGTCGAACGGCGGGCGCTTGGCGCTAGAATGGCCACGGTTTTTAAGTGCGCAATGAAGTAGTGGCGATACGATCAAGGCGTAATACCGAAATTTGAAACGCCGTTTTTTTGGACCAAGTTGGCGATACGCCTCACAACGTGAGTAATCGAGAATGCAAAAAGCAATGAATACGATGTTTCTGAACGCAAAAAAGCGATATGCCGAATTGAGTACTTATTTGTTAGCGCGATTTTTAACGCTGGCTTTGGCCGTGTTCGGCAGTACAGCCGCTTGGGCAGATTACGACGTTAATATTCTGCCCCCGGTAACGCCCATTTCGAACCAAATATACGGGCTGCACATGTATATTTTGTATGTTTGTGCGGTCATTTTTGTCATCGTATTTGCGATGATGTTTTACTCTATTTTTAAGTTCCGCAAGTCCGCAGGTGCGAAGCCCGATGTGAATTTCCACGAGAGCACGCTGATCGAAATTATTTGGACCATCATTCCGTTCATTATTTTGATCGCAATGGCAATTCCCGCGACCAAGACTGTTCTGGACATGAAAGATACCAGCAACCCTGACCTGACGATCAAAGTAACGGGCTACCAGTGGGGCTGGCGCTACGACTACAGCGCAGAAGATTTTGGTTTCTATTCAAATTTGTCTACTCCATGGTCGCAAATCGGTCAGCCCGGCAGCCCGGCGACCGAAGCTAAAGGTAAAGACTATTTGCTGGAGGTCGACAACACCGTAGTTGTGCCCGTTAACAAGCGCGTTCGCCTGCTGGTAACCTCAAATGACGTTATCCACGGCTGGTATGTACCTCAATTGGGGGTGAATCAATATGGCATTCCAGGGTTCATCAAGGATGCCTGGTTCAAAGCTGAAAAAGTGGGTGTGTACAAAGGGCAGTGCAGCCAGATTTGCGGGAAACTTCATGGCTATATGCCAATCACCGTTGAAGTAAAGTCCGAAGCCGACTACGCGAAATGGGTTAAAGACGGACAAGCAAAATGGGGCAAGGGTGCCGCGCTCACTGCTTCAAATGCAGCGCCAAAAAGCGAGGCGGCAGTTGACGATACAGCAAAGAAATTTACCTTGGCTGACGCCAAAGATCATGGTGAAAAAGTGTACGCAACCAACTGTATCGCCTGCCATCAATCAACCGGTAAAGGTATGCCTCCCGCCTTTCCTGCATTGAGTGGGTCAAAAGTGGTGCAAGGTCCACTGGACGCACAAATTGGCGTGCTGCTCAATGGGCGTCCGGGTACTGCAATGCAATCATTTGCGCGCTTGAGCGATGCTGATTTGGCAGCCGTAATTACTTACACGAAAAATTCGTGGGACAACAACACCGGCAAAGTAGCGCAGCCCAGCGACATCAAAGCTGCGAGGAAAACATAGTTCTATAGACTGATGATGCGTAGAACCGCAGCTCCTGAATCACGCCGATATCGTTCGGCCTGATGTAAAAACAGCAAAGCAAGATTTGGAGATATTTATGGCCTACACAAATTCCACCACCGCTCCCACTGTCGCACACGATCACAGTCACGCGGATGGGCATGACCATCATGATCACGGCCCAGGTAGCTGGACGCGAATTTTCACCACGACAAATCATAAAGACATCGGCTCGATGTATTTATGGTTCTCGCTATTCATGTTCTTTGCTGGCGGAAGCATGGCGTTACTAATGCGCATGGAGTTATTTCAACCTGGCCTGCAAGTTCTCCAGCCTGAGCTGTACAACTCGCTGACCACGGTGCATGCGCTGATCATGATTTTCGGTGCGGTGATGCCTGCGTTTACCGGCTTTGCCAACTGGCTTATTCCGATGCAAATCGGTGCAGCCGATATGGCATTTCCGCGCATGAATAATTGGTCGTTTTGGTTGATGATTCCTGCCGCGATTTTATTGTTCGCGTCGTTTTTTGTTCCAGGTGGTGCTGCTGCCTCCGGTTGGACGCTCTACCCACCGCTCTCGATTCAGGCGGGTTTGGGTTTGGATATGACCATTCTTGCGATCCATATTCTGGGCGCGTCCTCGATCATGGGCTCAATCAATATCATCACGACGTTGCTGAATATGCGCGCGCCGGGCATGACGCTGATGAAAATGCCGATGTTCTGCTGGACATGGCTTATCACAGCTTACCTGATGATTGCGGTGATGCCGGTGTTGGCGGGTGCCATCACTATGCTGCTGACAGATCGCCATTTCGGCACGTCGTTCTTTAACGCCGCCGGCGGTGGCGACCCAACGATGTTCATGCATATCTTTTGGTTCTTCGGCCATCCGGAAGTCTATATTTTAATTCTGCCAGCTTTCGGTATCGTCTCGCAGATCATTCCCACGTTTGCTCGTAAGCCGTTATTTGGATATGCCTCGATGGTGTATGCCACGGCATCTATTGCGATGCTGTCCTTCATCGTGTGGGGCCATCATATGTTCACGGTCGGGATGCCTGCCGCGGGTCAGTTGTTCTTTATGTACGCGACGATGCTCATTGCGGTACCGACTGGTGTGAAAATATTTAACTGGATTGCGACGATGTGGCGTGGCTCCATCAGCTTCGAAACGCCAATGCTTTTCTGTATCGGTTTTCTGTGTATGTTCACGCTCGGCGGATTCTCCGGCTTGGTGCTTTCCATCGTGCCGGTCGATATCACCCTGCACAACACTTATTATGTGGTCGCGCATTTTCACTATGTCCTCTTCCCCGGCGCGATTTGGGGCTTGATGGCTGGCGTGTATTTTTGGCTGCCTAAATTCACCGGCCGCATGTACAGCGAAACCCTCGGCAAATGGCATTTCTGGTTGTCGGCCATTTCATTCAACATTACCTTCTTCCCGCAGCATTTTCTGGGACTTGCCGGCATGCCGCGCCGCATCCCTGATTACGCGTTGCAGTTTGCGGAGTGGAATATGATCTCTTCCGTTGGCGCATTTATTTTGGGTTTTAGCCAGCTATTGTTTGTCTGGAACGTGGTGAGCTGTATTCGTTCAGGCGAGAAAGCGAAAGCCAAACAGTGGGAAGGTGCTGATTCATTGGAATGGACACATTTGCCATCCCCCGTGCCATACCACACGTTCGAAACTGCGCCGGTGCTGAAGTAATCGACTTGGTCATGGAAAACAAAGTGGCTCAAGTAAAGAAGTCTCGCGCAAAGTACATCACTTTGGTAGTGCTGGTCGCCTGGGCCATTGGCGTTTTTGTGTTTACGTTTTTTAAGTTGCCAGGTAACCTGAAGTGACTGAGCCGTCCCGACAAGTTCGTCAAGACAATCACGCAACGCTGGCCAAGCTGTTGTTGATCGTTCCTGTCATGTTGTTGTTTTGTGCATCGCTCGTACCGCTGTACAAACAGATTTGCGCGGTACTGGGTATTACGTCACAACGCGCGCTCCTACAAAATACGCAAACAGATTCAAGTCGCTGGATAAAGGTTGATTTCATCGCGCATCTCAACAACACATTTGCTTGGAATTTTGAACCCGTTCAAAAGCATGTCGATGTGCATCCAGGTGCGGTGGTGACGGTGAATTATCGTGTGACGAATACGCTCCCCTACGCGACAACAGGCAGAGCCGTACCCAGCTTTGCGCCGATGGAAGCGGGGCTGTATTTCAATAAAGTTGAGTGCTTTTGTTTCAGCAATCAAACGCTACAGGCCGGCGAGACGCGCGACATGCCAGTAACATTTTATGTGGCAAATAAAATACCGGATGAGATCGGCTCGATTGCATTGTCGTATACGTTTTTTAATGTGACTGACGATGCCAAGAAGTTGTAGCGCGGATGTTTGATGCAATCAAAGCAGTGCTGTGGTCGTTTTTCGGTATTCGCAGCAGCAAGGGATATGACGACGACCGTGCAAAATTGAAGATATGGCAGATTATTGTTGCTGCGCTTTTTTGTGTTTTGATGTTTGTATTAAGCTTGTTTTTTTTGGTGCGATTCCTGACGGCTAAATCATAAATTTTTTAATTTAATCGTTCAGTAATCAATGGAAATATAGGGAGTTTTTGATGAGTGCAACCACCGGCGGATATTATTTCGCGCCTCCATCCAAATGGCCTATCGTGGGCTCCACAGCACTGCTCTTCATTGGCGCAGGTGGCGCGATGGCGATGAACCAGATTCAGCCATACGGCTGGACTTCGCTCGCTATTGGTTTTGCGATTCTGGTGTACATGTTGTTCGGTTGGTTCGGTCAGGTGATTCGTGAGAGCGAAGCGGGTATGTACAACCCGCAAGTTGATACATCGTTCCGCTGGAGCATGAGCTGGTTTATTTTTTCAGAAATCATGTTCTTCGCCGCGTTTTTTGGCGCGCTGTATTACGCGCGCGCTTTCTCGGTGCCATGGTTGGGTGATCTCGATAATGCGCTCATTTGGCAAGGCTACGATGCCAAATGGCCCACGCTGGGCCCCTATTTTGGCCAAATCGAAAGCAATCGATTCGTTGAAATGAGTCCGTGGGGCATCCCTCTTTTGAATACCGTACTGCTGCTTTCTTCAGGTGTGACCGTAACGTGGGCACATCATGCGCTAAAGGCCGATAAACGCGGACAACTTGTCACCGCGCTACTAATGACCGTAGTGTTGGGTTTTGTGTTTCTGGGCTTCCAAGTTTACGAATATATGCACGCCTATAGCGATCTGAATTTAAAACTCACCTCAGGCGTGTTTGGATCGACGTTTTATATGTTGACGGGCTTCCACGGTTTCCATGTGACGCTGGGCGCGGTGATGCTGACGGTCATTATGTTTCGCTGCATGAAAGGCCACTTCAAACCGAACCAACATTTTGGTTTTGAAGCCGTCTCGTGGTACTGGCATTTTGTTGACGTGGTCTGGCTGGGGCTTTTCCTATTCGTTTACGTGTTGGTGTAGCTGCGGACGAAGAAGGTACCAAGAAAAAGGGCCGCTTTTCGGCCCTTTTTTATGATGTTTTGCAAAGCACGTCGCCGACAATATGGGACTATTTCGGGGGAAGCATTCCTGAAAAATATCCCACAATCACGATCACGATGATAAGCATAGAGAGTCCGATGCGAATTGTTAACGCATTCACGACCCGCCTCGATTTGCCTTTATCCTTATACATAAAATACAGTCCACTGAACAAACTTAACAGCACCATGCACAGCAATATCACCAACAGAATTTTCATCTAATTTCACCCTAAATTAACGAATCAATTGTGCAGAAGATTGTCCTATAAGCCAAGCTGTTTCTTGGGTTTCAGCATTGAAAGCATCAACGCATCACATGCAAATCGCCAGTCGTGAAGTTAGTTTTACACCGTCTTTGCTGCCGACGCTGGCTGCGTTGATTGCGGTGTTGCTCACGCTGTATTTGGCGATATGGCAACAAGGTCGCGCGATAGAAAAACGCGCATTGCAGGCTGAATATTCAGCACGCACTCAAACGCCGCCAGTTATTTTGTCGAGCGGGCTGAAAAAAATTGAAAACGCTAGTGACTATCGATTTCGCTTGGCAAACGCGCGCGGTGAGTGGCAAGCGGCGAATCAAATATTTATTGATAACAAGTTTAACGGTAGCGGCGCGGTGGGCTATCACGTCATCACGCCGTTAAAGCTTGCCGACAATAATTCGGTGGTGCTGGTGAATCGCGGTTGGATTGCGCGTGGCCCTTCATATCCTGCACCGCCTGAGGCCAAGCCACCCGTGGGAGAAGTTGAAGTGCAAGGCCAGCTAACCATTCCCAGCAAACGTTTTCTTGAACTCACGGCAAATGCGACTGAAGGCAAAGTTTGGCAAAATTTAACGATTGAGCGCTACCAACAAACGATGAAGATCGACGTGCTGCCGTGGATATTATTGGCGAGCAAAATATTACCGCCGAGCAACGAGTTGACCTTGCAACGCGAGCGTCCCGATGCGGGCGTTGAAAAACATGTTGAATACATGCTCACGTGGTATTCCCTGGCCTTAACTGTTGTCGCCCTTTGGGTCGGCCTCAATCTTCACATTGGGCGCACGAGTTTGGATACAACAGCACCTACAAAAACGAAAGTTTCACCATGAGCCCTCGCACTAAATTCGTCATGATTTTTTTGTTGTTCTCCGTTCCGTTTATTGCTTCGACAATTACTTTTCTTGTCTGGAAGCCATCAGTGACCAATAATTATGGCGAGCTGCTTTCGCCGGTCGTTGCCTTGCCCGAAACAGAATTGGTTCGCATTGACAATGATGTTGCAAACAAAGAACTCATCGAAAAATCATTGCGCGGGAAGTGGCTGATGCTCACGCGCGACAGCGGCGCATGTGAAACGGTTTGTCTGAAAAAACTTTACGCGATGCGTCAGACGCGATTAAGCATCGGCCGAGAACAAGATCGCGTTGTGCGCGTCATATTGGTGGACGATGATATTGCCCCCTCACCCGCGCTGGTCAAGGAGTTTCAGGGCACGATCTGGATCTCGGCAAAAGTATTACCTTGGCTCGCAAAATTGCCGAGCGCTGAAGCGAATGCAAGAAATCATATCTACGGCGTTGACACATTGGGCAATGTGTTTATTCGCTACAAGGCCGATCCCGATATCAAACGCATGATGAAAGATTTTCAACAGGTTTTAAAAGCCTCACAAATTGGCTGATTTTTAAATACGTTTTTTGGATGCAATAAAGAAATGAAAATGAGTGGCTTGGAACAGGGTGCGGTGGGGCTCATCACACTCGCGATAATTGTCGGTGCGTTTGTGTGGATCAAGCGAGATCAATCGCGATTTCGTCGCTTGGTGGCCGTGACTGCAGCCACCACGTTAGTCCTGATTATGTTGGGTGCATATGTCCGATTGTCTGATGCAGGGCTCGGGTGCCCTGACTGGCCAGGATGCTATGGCAACTTGACGCCACATCATTCGGCCACAGAAATCCGAGGCGCTGAAGCCATCCAGCCTGGCGGCCCGGTCACGATGGCAAAAGCGTGGAAGGAAATGGTGCACCGCTATCTCGCAATGATCGTCGGTGCGCTCATTGCTGCCATCATGTTTGCAGCATGGCGCAACCGGCGCGCGTGGGCACAACCCATCGCATTGCCCACGGTGATCGCCGTAGCAGTAATTTTTCAGGCGGCGTTGGGCGCGTGGACAGTCACGTTGCTTCTGAAACCCGCAATCGTCACGTCGCATTTGATCGGCGGCATCACTATCCTGGCGCTGTTGATGTGGCTTCTTGTTCGCCAACCCATGAATGGTAAATGGGCTGACGGTATAATAGCCCCGCCGGGTATGAAGATTTTTGCCCTGATTGCGCTGCTCGTTGTAATCGGGCAGGTGATATTGGGTGGTTGGGTGAGTACGAATTATGCGGCGCTTGCTTGCACCGATTTGCCGACCTGTCACGGCAAGCTCATGCCTGCAATGGATTTTGCGAACGCGTTTCACGTAATCCGACCATTGGGTATGGGGCCGGACGGTTCATTACTAACGTTGGAAGCACTGACGGCAATTCACTGGGCACATCGTGTGGGTGCCCTTGTTGTCAGCGTCGTGTTGATCAGTTTCGCTTTCAGCCTGATGAAAGTCCCATCTGGGAAAAAAGCGGCGGCCATGTTACTTGGCCTGCTTGCGGCGCAACTGTTGTTGGGGCTGAGCAATGTTTGGTTTAGCCTGCCGTTGCCAGTGGCCGTTGGGCATAATGGGGTTGCCGCAATGTTGGTGGTGTGGATGCTCATCATTAATTTGCGACTGAGTGCGAGACCAATTTAGCGTTAGCTTTTCGATTATTGCTTGAATCAAAACATGCCCGAAATCGCCATTTCAACGCAGCAAAACGTATTCGTTCAGTTTCTAAAACTGACGAAACCGCGCGTCAACGCGCTCATCGTATTTACCGCCATGATCGGCATGATGCTCGCCTATCCGGTGGGGATCGCATGGGATTTACCGTTGATGCTCACAGCCACGGTTGGCATCGCATTAGTTGCCGGTGCTGCCGCTGCGTTTAATTGCCTGGTTGAGCAACAAATCGATAAAAAAATGGCGCGTACTCGCGCCCGGCCCACCGTGGCTGGCTCTATTTTGACGTGGCAAATTTTAGTACTGGCTGGCATCGTCGGCGGCGCAGGATTGTTGATATTGCACCAGTTTGTTAACCCGCTCACCATGTGGCTCACGCTGGGCACCTTTGTTGGCTACGCGGTGATTTACACCGTGATTTTGAAGCCCGCCACGCCGCAAAATATTGTAATCGGCGGTGCATCAGGTGCGATGCCACCCATCCTCGGCTGGGCAGCGGTGATGAACACAGTCTCGCCAGAATCGATGTTGTTGTTCCTCATTATTTTTGCGTGGACGCCGCCGCATTTCTGGGCGTTAGCACTCTACCGCAAGAAGGAATATGCACAGGCCGGTTTGCCGATGTTGCCTGTAACCCATGGCAATGCATTTACGCAGCTTCATCTGCTGCTTTATACATTCATCATGGTCGCGTGTACTTTGCTGCCGGTCGCAATGAAAATGGCCGGTATGATTTATTTGGTCGCGGTGTTGGCGCTGGATGGCTATTTTGTTTACTTGGCGGTCAAGTTATTTCGAAAATACAGTGACGCCTTGGCGAAGAAAACGTTTGCTTATTCCATTTTGTATTTATCACTATTGTTCGCAGCCTTGCTCGTCGACCATTACGCGCCGTTGGTATTGCGTTAGATGATGCTGAAGCTGCGCACATTTTTCTCCATCTTCGTCGCACTGCTTTTTCTCGCCGCGTGCGAGCCTGCCAAGCCACCATTTAACGCCGTCGATATCACCGGTGCGGCAGGGTATGGCAACGATTTCCGCATGACCGATCACAACGGCAAGGCGCGCACCATGGCAGATTTTCACGGGAAAGCGGTGGCGATTTTTTTTGGCTTCACGCATTGCCCAGATGTTTGCCCGACCACGCTATCCGAGATGAAGCGGGTGATGGAAAAGCTTGGAGCCGATAGCGCACGATTGCAGGTTTTATTCGTGACCGTTGATCCCAAGCGCGATACGCCGGAGCTACTCGCCAAATATATGCCATCGTTCAATGCAAGTTTTCTAGGGCTGTATGGTGATGATGATGCGACGGCAAAAATCGCCCGTGATTTTAAAATTATCTACCGCATTCAGCCAGGCAAAACGCCCGAGAGCTACACCCTGGATCACAGCGCAGGGATGCTGGTTTTGGATCCGCAAGGCTCACTTCGGTTGTTTATAGATTACGGGCGTTTAACGCCTGAGCAAATCGCAGCCGATATCAAACGGCTTCTCTAGTTTTTTCAATCACAGGATTTTTACATGAGCATTCAACGCTTTCACGTCGGCCCACGCCTTTCGGACATGGTAATTCATGGCGAAACCATCTATCTCGCTGGCCAAGTCGCGGATGACACTAGTGCCGATATTGGCGGCCAGACCAAACAAGTTTTAGCTGCCATCGATAAACTGCTCGGCGAGGCGGGCAGCGACAAAACAAAAATTTTATCAGTCACTATCTATATCGCAGATATGGTCGATTTTGCAGGCATGAACGCGATCTGGGAATCGTGGGCTCCCGCCGGTCACACCCCCGCGCGCGCGACGGTGGAAGCGAAAATGGCGAAGCCAGCTTATAAGGTTGAGATGCAAGTTATTGCGGCGAAATAGCTCTCGCTACAAGTTGCAGCCAAGAAAAAGGGCATCTTCTCAGCTGCCCTTTTTTAATTTCTAAGCCTCACCAAATCAGCTTGCCTGATAAGCCGCCAAGGACGATTTCATCTTCTGCATCGCCTTGACTTCAATCTGGCGAACCCGCTCAGCGGATACACCATATTCGTCCGCTAACTCATGCAGCGTCAACTCTTCGCCTTCATGCAACCAGCGCGATTCCACAATGCGTCGGCTGCGATCATCCAGACTATTTAGCGCGTCGCGCAGGCCATCAGTCGCAGCAGCATTTTTTTGCATGCCAGACAAACGCTCTGATGGATCCACCGCGGCATCCTGCAAATACGCAATTGGGCTTACCCAATTTTCATCATCGTCGTTCAACGGCTCCAAGGAAATTTCCTGACCAGAAAGCCGCTGCTCCATTTCAGAAACATCGGTCTCTTTCACGTTCAGTTGACGCGCAATTGACTTCACTTCGGTCGGTGACAACGCACCAAAATTCGGCTTCATGCTGCGCAAGTTAAAAAACAATTTACGCTGCGCTTTGGTGGTCGCGACTTTCACGATGCGCCAGTTTTTCAGAATGTACTCATGCATCTCCGCCTTGATCCAGTGCATCGCAAACGACACCAGACGCACACCGCGGTCCGGGTCGAAGCGTTTCACGGCCTTCATCAGGCCAATGTTGCCTTCCTGAATCAAATCTGCCTGCTGCAGGCCGTAGCCCGCATAGTTACGCGCGATCGATACGACGAGCCTTAAATGCGACAAAACCATCTCAGACGCGGCCGTCAAGTCCCCACGCTCCTTGAGCGCCACGCCAAGTGCGTGCTCACGCTCAGGCGTCAGCATCGGGATCCGGTTTACGGCTGAAATATAGTTTTCGAGGCTGCCAACCGACAGTGCCGGTAAATTCATGGTTGCGGTGGTCATTACTGTGTCCTCCACGGGCGGAAATCCAAATTTCCGCATATTCACATCTGAAAACGTCAGATGCAAGCGTTACAACTTCTTAACTCAGTGCTTCAATAAAACACATTTTAGCACTCCCTGCATAAGAGTGCTAATCGCTGGAAAAGTTGCAAGGTTGAAATAGCAATAGGCAAATTGACCAATCGTTGATAGATTTTGCTACCGCATGAATTTTCAATCTCTAATGCGGGTGGGCTTTTACAACCATAAATACCTGAAAGTCCGCTGCTGATCTAGGGTTTCGCGGCAGCAGCTTGAGGTGGCGTCAATTTCCAAGTCGCCGCCACCAGTGCCGCAAACTTTGAATACACCACGATAAATACCCAAGACGGCAGATCCCAAAATAGCCACGAGTGAATCCAGCGCTCAATAAAACCCTGTTCGTTGCCCGTTCCCCGTAGCCAATCCTCCAGCATGGTGAGCGGGCATGCAACCCCCAAAATTGCCTCGGCCACGATAAACAAAATCAGTCCTAAGTGCGCCATCCGAAAGGTTCGATTTCGCACCCAGTTCCACCCGCGCCATGCACCGAGCCATATCGCGAGAAGGCCGCCGATGTTGAAGACGACGATGCAAGCGTGAAGTAAAAGTATTAAATCGGCAAACATCCAAGATTACATGATGGTGATTAAACTGAAGAAAGCTGCGACTTGCGCTGTTTCAATAACCACAATATTGTGCTTATCTACCCTTAGATGTTGCGCTCTTCCTCAGGTTCGTCGCGTTTTTCACCCTGCTTGTCTCAAATTAGCGCATAACGATTGCCTTCAAAGCCGGTCGTCACTAAACTTAATTAATAACGAATTGTGACCTCTTGTTAAGCGATACAAGCAGTAGCTTGTCACAGAACACTACTAACCAGTTGCAGAGTTCAATTCAAATCGTTAGTCAAATATTTCTCTGAAATGAATAAAGGAAACATAATGCGAAAACCAAGCACCTTGATTACGTTTGCCATAGCTACAGCAATCGTAACGATCACTCTGCCGCAGACTCATGCGCAAAGCAACGTGGTCGCGTCTGCATCGTCCTCGATCGGCATGCTCCCAGTGATCCCGGTAGAAACGTTCATGAAACGTCCGGAGTTCGAGGCCATGTCGATTTCACCAAAAGGCGACCGGTTGGCTGCTCTTATCCCGTACAAGGGGCGCGATAATCTGGTGGTCGTTAATCTGGATAAAAAGACGAAAAACGTTATCACCTCATTTGAGACTAACGACGTCATCAATTTCAGTTGGATCAATAATGAACGTCTCTTCCTTCGCGTCGCGGACGGAAAAGATGCGCTTGGCCGAGTTACTTATAGAGGGACGTACGCGATTGACGTAGATGGTTCAAATCTTCGCGACCTGACCAAGCTGCGCGGATTGGCACCGTTACGAACTATTCCAGGCGATACGGCAGGCGAGATTTTTGTAGTGATGAATGAGCGCGCACGCTTGTCGGCTGACGTGTATAAGCTCAATACAAAAACCGGCCGCTCGCAGATGATGACTTTCGATTCCCCCGGCGAAGTGGAAACGTACGTCCTCGATTGGGATAGCGTGCCGCGCGTGGCCATCATTACGAATGTCGATACAACCGAGCCTAGCGTTTGGTATCGAGATTCCGCAGACGCAAAATGGACTGAGTTGTTTAAGAATCCATCGGATAACGCACAAGATTCGATTGATGTTTTGGGGTTCGATAGCGATAACAAGACGTTGATCGTATCTTCAAATGTGGGGCGCGATAAGTACGCGATTTACAAATACGATCCTGCTGCTAAAAAGCTAGGTGCGCTTATATTCGAACATCCGATGATTGACGTACAGGGAGGCATTGTTTGGAACAGAAAGCAAAAAGCAATCGCTGGGATTAGATATTCTGCGGATACAAACGCGACAAAATGGTTTGATCCAACAATGGAAGCTTTGCAGAAGCAAGTAGATCAGTCCCTGCCAAATACGACCAACGTTCTGTCCTTTAATGCTGATGCTGAAAATAACAAAACTCTTGTGATCACATCATCGGACACTGATCCGGGGCGCAACTATTTGTTTGATCCGATTCAAAAAGCCTTGGAGCCCTTGCCAGATCGGCGCCCGTGGATTAATCCTGCGCACATTTCACCACGCAAATTTATGCCATATACGGCAAGAGATGGACTGAAAATTCCGGCATGGGTGACTATTCCAAAAGGCTCTTCGGGGAAAAATCTTCCGTTAATTCTTCACGTGCACGGCGGCCCTAATGCGCGCAGTTATTCTGCAAATCCTTGGGGTCGATATTCTGAGGCGGCGTTTTTTGCAAATCGTGGTTATGTTGTGTTGGAGCCGGAGCCCCGCGCATCCACTCAATTTGGCCGCAAACATCTCAGCGCGGGTTACAAGCAGTGGGGAATGGCGATGCAGGATGATTTGACTGACGGAATTATGTATTTAGTCAAAGAAGGCATCGTCGATAAAAATCGTGTTTGCATTTATGGCGGTAGTTATGGCGGTTACGCGAGCTTGCAGGGCATTGTGAAGGATCCAGATCTTTATAAATGTAGCCTGCCGTGGATTGCGGTCAGCGATCTCTTAATGTTGCAAACGGAAATGACCAGTGACTCGAACAACTCTCGTTTCAATATGGATGTCTTCTACAACCGCACCATTGGCAACAGAAAAACAGAACGGGAAATGCTCACAAAACTCTCCCCCGTTTACAACGCTAACGCGATCAAAGTACCGGTATTGATAGCGATGGGCTCAGATGACGTTCGTGTTCCGCTAAAGCATGGTACCGATATGCGTAATGCCCTTAATGCAGCAGGCGTTAAGAACGAGTTGGTGATCTATTCAGGTGAGGCGCACGGCTTCAACAAACAGGAGAACATCGAAGACTTCTTTAAACGCGCAGAAAATTTCTTCGCAGAGCACATCGGTGGAAGAAAATAACTAACCACTAAACATGAAAAATGGGCGCTCATCGAGTGCCCATTTTTATTTGTACGTTCCGTGCTGCCATCACTGCAACAAGGTCTTCTCCATAAACTTAATCTGCGCGTAAAACAAAAAATCCTGATTCGACTTTTTGGCGAAGCCGTGACCTTCGTCGTTAGCCATTAAGAACCACACAGGCACGTTTTGTTTTTTCACCTGCTCAACGATTTGCAACGCTTCTGTATAAGGCACACGCGGATCGTTTTTACCTTGCACGACGAACAGCGGCTTTTTGATTTTTGCGGCGTTGTTGAGTGGCGAGATGGTTTCCAGAAATTTCTTCATGTCCGGATCGCGCTCATCGCCGTACTCCACGCGGCGCAAATCGCGGCGATAGCTTTCGGTATTGGCAAGGAACGTGACGAAATTTGAAATCCCTACAGTGTCAATCGTGCCTGCGATGCGGTCCGCGTAATGGGTGGCGACTGCAAGCGCCATGTAGCCACCATAGCTGCCGCCTGCGAC
>JANMQR010000110.1:0-2764 GCA_031370625.1 Burkholderiales bacterium
GCATGCTGCTCACTTTACCGACTGATTTGGTTGGGTAATTGAGCGTCGTTCGACCTGATTCATTCGCCGCCTCAGCCACGCCGGGCATTACGCCAACTGCCGCTGCACCGACCGTTGCCCCACCTATTTTAAAAAAGTCACGGCGCGTGACTTCAGTATTTTTGTCTTCGTTTTTACGCATTGCGATGCTCCTCGGCTGGTTAAAATTATTCGAAGCTTCAAGATTCGCAAGATTGATTGCAAGACTCCTGCCACCATTGCTAAGTCATTCTTTTAATGGCAATAAGGTCAATTGATTGCTGTGCTGCCGTTACGTTTTCGAAACTTATCGACAACCGGCGTCGCGATATTGTTACGAAACCGTAACCAGCTACACAAGGCCATCGCGCAGGCGTAACCTTCACCTATTGTTCTAAACGTTTTCTACGAACCAACTCTCGCTAGCGATCCGGCCAGCCAACGTCATGCCAGCTATCAATTCTGATCGGCGCCTCACCATAAAGCGATTGCTCGCTGGCACGTGCGTGCCCATGCTGTCGACCCGCGCGACCAGTGCTACCAGTGTTGATAAGCCCGTCATTAAAATTGGCACAACGCCGGTTTTTTTGGATCAGCAACTTGCCTTGCTTGACGATTGGCGGCGGCATCTGGAAAGTGTCCTGCAGGCACGAGTTTCGTTTGTACAGCGCAGCAACTATCGCGAAATTTTGGAACTCCTTCTCTCGCGCCAACTAGACTGCGCATGGCTGTGCGGCTACCCCTATGTGCGATTCAGAACCAGCTTGCAGCTTGTCGCGGTGCCAGTTTTCGCAGGCGCCCCGCTTTATGAGTCATACCTTATCGCCAGCAACGACGACAAGTTGACTCGCTCCATCACCGATTTGGCAGGCAAGATATTTGCATTCTCCGATCCACTTTCCAATTCGGGGTATTTGTTTCCTCGGCATCAGTTGTGGTCCCAGAATAAATCACCGGATCAATTTTTCGCGCGGACGTTTTTTACATCGTCACACCGTAAGGTCGTCGAAGCTGTTGCCGTTGGTCTGGCGCATGCGGGAGCAGTTGATGGCTACGTTTGGGAATCACTGGCAAAAGTAGCGCCAACATTAACGGCTAAAACTCGTGTCGTCGCCAAGTCGCAGAAGTTTGGTTTTCCGCCGCTATTGGCACATCGTGACTACCCGAATGAGCGCGTCGCACTCATCCGCAGCGGCGTCACGGGCATGTCAAGCACGACCCATGGCAGGCAAATTTTGAACAGGCTCAACCTCGATGGCTTTGTTCCAGGTGACGACAAACTCTATGACTCCATCACCGAAATGATGAACGATTTGCAACGCGTTAACTTACTCGCATAACTCGACATGCAACGCTATCAATGGTCACAACTTTCACTACGTTACAAACTTCCACTGGTGATGGCGGCCACCATTATTGCGACGGCGATAATGGTGTCGGCGGCACTCAGCTGGTACACCTATCAACAATTGCGCAGCGATCTTATGTTGAGCGCCGAGAGCATTTGCAAATCGCTCGCCCGAAGCCTCGGGCCGCAAATGGCGCGTGATGATGTGTGGCAGGCGTTCGAGACAATTTCGATTCCCATGGGTAATGTTGATTCACCAGAAAGCGCGCAGCGCACCGTGGTGGTGCTCGACTCCGCACAAAATATTTTTGTTTCCACGCAACCGAAAATTTACCCGCTTGCCCAATCGCTTGGCCAGCTTGATCAGGATGGCAATTATCAGCTTCTGTTAGCGGGCATGGGTACGGCGGGAAACGCCACCTATTACGCAAAAACAGGTGCGCTGGCGGGACAAATTCTTGCTGCCTCGCCCATCCTTGCTGAAGATGGCTTGAGCTTGGGCACCGTGATTGTGCGGTTTTCGGATTCACTATTTTTGGATCGATTCCGCGCAGCACGGGATCGGGTGGTGTTGACGACATTTGTGGCCGTCATGTTAATGCTGCCGCTCGCATGGTGGCTGGCGAAGCGATTGACCGAGCCGCTTACCCAACTCAGCGAGAAAATGACGGAGTTGTCCAACTTGGCTTCACCAACAATGCAGCCGATTGAACGAGCGGTTACAAACAAAACTCGCAACACTATCCCGCAACGCGATGAGATTAAAAATCTTGAATCACAATTCGAATATATGCGTGCGGGGCTGATTGAAAATACCGCCTTAAAAGCGCAAGTGGCGTCGTCAGATCGACTTGCCGCCATTGGCCGGTTAGCCGCAGGCGTCGCACACGAAATCAATAACCCGCTGGGCGGAATGCTGAATGCGCTCAACACCTACGAGCGCTACGGCAACGATGCCCTCGTTAAACAAAAAACCATGTCGCTGCTTGCGCGTGGACTCGGACAAATTCGTGACACGGTGACCGCGCTGCTGGTTGAAGCAAAGCGCGAATCACGCGCGCTGGTACCCGACGATATTGCGGACATAGAAACGCTGGTGCAAGGTGAGTTAAAACACAAGTCGTTAACGCTCGAATGGCGCTCACAGATTGATACGCCGATACCGCTGCCGGCCACTCAAATTCGCCAAATCATTCTCAATTTACTGTTGAACGCGATCCATGCCGCGCCCACCGCCACCAGCGTGCAGGTGGCGCTACACAGGCAGGAGCACGCACTTGAAATTGAAGTGATTAACATCGGCACACCAATTTCGGCAGCGCGCCGTGAACGTTTGTTTGAGCCCTATGATGTTGTAGATGCTCCGAGCAGCAGCCACGGCCTAGGGCTGTGGGTGTG
>JANMQR010000426.1:0-13973 GCA_031370625.1 Burkholderiales bacterium
AAAATGGTGCCTGACAAACCTGCGAAGAAGGGCGATGAGTTTTAAAGAAATACCGCGCGAGTATTTGTCAGAGCAGCTAAATCCAATTGAAGAAGCAACCGGTCTTGCCGTAATTTGTCAAGCACTCTCGGCTGTGTTGTACGGGAGAGCAGGCATGGGCGCAGAAATGGCCGTTCGTTTGTCGAAAGCGCTCGGAACCACCGCCGATCTTTGGCTCGGCCTGCAAATGCAATAAGATCTATGGCAGGTGATGAAAAAGCCGATGTTGCGTGTGCAGTGGCTGGCGGCGTAGGGGATTTGATTGATGACCACATTTACTTTCTTAATTCTGCCAGTCGCACAACCCTTAGTCTGGCAATATATCGGCACTACGAATTGCGCGTTTTCTACGAACACGCAGGCCTACACTTGAGGTAACAATGGAACAGACGACACTCTTCTATGACGAGAGGTTCTTGGAAAGCTATGCGGGAGCAATCATTGCCGACCCGTCAACGGCAATTGTGGAATTAGTTGCGAATGCCTGGGATGCCTACGCGACCAATGTAAATGTGACTTGGCCAGATACCGAGACGCAACGGCAATTTAAGATATCTGATAATGGTTTGGGGATGACTCGCGATGAGTTCCAGCACATTTGGAGAACTATCGCCTACAACCGGTTGAGCGCGAGTGGCTCAACTGTCAATCCTCCAGCGGACGTTGGTGGCCTGCCCCGTGTGGTTTTTGGCAAGAATGGTAAGGGGCGATTCGCAACATTTTGTTTTGCGACAGAGTACCAAATTACCTCCCGGAAAAATGGTCAAGAGTTTGTATGTCGCGTGCGTCGTACTTCGACAGATCCGCTCGTTATTGAAGAAGTTTCGTTTAAGGACAAAGGCGTTTCTGCACACGGCACCGAAATAGTCGGCACTGGGGAAATTCCCCGCTTAGCACTAGCAGTTGAGAAGGCACGTGAGCTCATCGGTAGCCGGTTTCTCGCGAATCCTGCGTTCACTGTTTCGCTAAATGGAAGCAAAATAACTTTTAGCGATATTCCTGATTTGCTTTCAACAAACGAAGTTTTGATCGAGGGACATGGCACAGCACGCATTCTTCACATTGATGCAAAACGTGCGGATAGAAATATAAAGCAGCATGGCATTGCTTGGTGGGTGCAGAGCAGAGCGGTGGGCGATTGCAAGTGGAGTCGTAGCGACTACGAGCGAGTTTTGGATGGGCGTACTTCTGAAGCGAAGCGATTCACGTTCATCGTTCAGGCAGACTTTCTGAATCAAGACAATGCTGTTTTGGAAGATTGGAGCGGATTCAGAGAGGATAGTACCGCTTGGACGATGACGCGCGATGCTGTCCAAGATCGTATTAAAGAAATTATCTTTGCAAGTAGCAAGACGGAGCGGGATGATAAGCGAACGGCAGTAATTGAGCGAATCGGTAGTACAGTTAATTTACTTTCTCCTGTTAGTAAAGACCGCGTAGAAACATTTGTGAATGAAGTGATTGATACCTGTCCGAATTTCCGTGAGCACGAGATTGTCCAACTTTCAAATATCCTTGCAAAACTGGAGCAAGCCAAGTCTCGTTATGGATTGCTTGACCTGCTACATAAGTGCGAGCCCACGGATTACGACACCCTGCACGACATCATGAAGCAATGGACGATCGGGATGGCAAAACTAGTGCTTGATGAAATTCAGAACCGGCTCAAGTTGATTAACGAACTGCGTGCAAAGCTACAAGTTGCTGGCATTGACGAAGTACATGAATTACAGCCCCTCTTTGAAAAGGGCTTGTGGATGTTTGGGGCGCAGTTTGAGTCTATTGAATTCACATCAAACAAAGGCATGACTGCCGTCATCCGAAAGCTGTTTGGTGATGGAGTTTCGAAGGGTAGTCGCAACAGGCCCGACTTTGTTGTGCTGCCCAATAGCAGTGTAGGCTTTTACGGACGCTCGTCTTATGACAACGACTTTAACGAGGACGGGATTGAGCACGTCGTAATTGTTGATTTGAAGACAACAGGTTTGGCGCTTGGCTCGAAAGAAAAGGAGCAAGTGTGGAGGTATGTGAAGGAATTAAAGAGCGGCGGTTACATCAAAGCTTCAACGCGGGTGGATGGTTTTATCTTGGGCGACAAGATCGAGGAAGGTGAAGCCGAATCGCGAAAGGAAGGTACACAGGCGACCATACAACCGATCCTATACGATACTATTTTGATTCGAGCTGAGCGCCGCTTGTTGAATCTTCATGAAAAGGTTAAGGAAGCGCCATTCTTGTTAGAGCAGCGAAGCGAGTTAATGAAGTTTGTTCAGCCAACTCCTGTCGCGCAGCCCGAGCTCAACGTAGTGGTGTAATGTGAACGCATAAATGGGATGGCATAAATGCGATCTGACTTCATTTTGAAATAAAACCCCAGTAAATATTAGTAGGCGCAGGATCAGGCACAGGGTCACAGGATCAGGCACAGGGTCAGGCCTCGCGTCTTGCCCTATCGGTTTTGCTAACGCAAATAGGATTCACTATTTTAAAATGAAACCCCAGCACCTGCGAGCGTCACCAGCCAGGCTTTCGCCCCAAGACGCCCGCCAATAAACGAGTTACGAACTCTCAATAGCAGGCTTTGCCTCTCGCTCGATACGCCACAATCAATTTATCCATAGCGGTGTTTCACGCACCGCAATGCACGAGCCGAAAAAAACTAAAAGAGCACAGGGTCAGGCCTCGCCTCTTGCCCTATCGGTTTTCCCAACACAAATAGGAATCATTATTTTAAAATGAAACCCCAGCACCTGCGAACGTCACCAGCCACTTTCGCCCAAGAAGCCCGCCAACAAACGAGTTACGAACTCTCAATAGCAGGCTTTGCCTCTCGCTCGATACGCCACAATCAATTTATCCATCTTGGTGTCTCACGCACCGCCATTAACGAATCAAATAAAAAAACTACGTGCCAATGACCCCGCCATCATCTTTTGTAATCACCACGACAGCGGATCGTGGGCGACCATTTTCCATATAGTCTGGCCAGTTCGAATAGCGTCTTGGCTCGAGCGGATTGGTGCGTTCGGACGGTGTTTCGCCGGGGTGTTGGATGCCGACGAACAGACTGCGGCAGTCTGGTGTCATGATCATGCCGGTGATTTCGCCGTTGGTTGGGCCGGTGAGAAAGCGTTTCACTTCACCGGTGCTTGGGTTACACGCGAGCATCTGATTGTTGCCGATGCCGACCCACGCTTCATTGGCCATCTGGCGCGATGATGCATCGGTCTGGATCCACATGACACCATTGGGGTCGATCCACAATCCATCCGGACAGCCGAATGCGTCGCCCTTGATGTTGCCTTTTTGGTTAGCTTCAGTTGCGAGCGCATCGCCGGCTTCGATGAAAACATCCCAGTCAAATTTTGTGGCGGTGGGGTCTTGATCGGCCTCGCGCCAGCGGATGATGGAGCCCATGATGTTGTTCTTGCGGCGATTGGCAGCATCGACCGCGGGCTGCCCGTCGGCACCGCGTGAGCTGTTATTGGTGAGTGTGCAATAAACCTCGCGCGTTTGCGGGTGAACGGCAATCCATTCAGGACGATCCATCTTGGTTGCGCCGACGCGGTCCGCGGCAAAGCGTGTGTAGATAGCCACTTCGGCTTGCGAGCCAAATCCGTTCTGCGCGGTGAGCCCATTTAGTCCATGAACGAGCGGTAACCAATCGCCGCTACCATCGGCATTGAAGCGTGCGACATAGAGCGTGCCTTCGTCGAGAAGTCGTTTGTTGGCCGCGCGATTTTTGGGGTCGTAGGACTTGGTCGAAACAAATTTGTAGATGTACTCAAATACGGCGTCATCGCCGGAATAAAACACGGCGCGATTGTCGGGCGCGATCGAGAGCGCCGCACTTTCATGACGAAAACGGCCGAGTGCCGTTCGTTTGATGGGCCTCGCGTTCGGCTCGAATGGATCAATCTCGACGACCCAACCAAAATGATTAAATTCGTTCGGATTGGCCGTGGCGTCAAAGCGTTGGTCGAATTCAGTCCAGCGATAACCCGCGCCGTTTTCACTCAAGCCATAGCGCGCTTGTGCGGGCGTAATGGCGAGGGCATTTGCGGTAAAGAACGCCTGAAAATTTTCTTCACAAGTCAGATAGGTGCCCCACGGCGTCATGCCGTGGGCGCAGTTGGCAAGTGTGCCTTTGGCGGTATTGCCGGTGGCATCGGTGCGAGAGCGCATCAGGAGATGGCCACGCGCAGGGCCACTGACATCGCAAACGGTGTGGGCGGTAATGCGACGGTTATAGCGTGAACTCAAATTCGTCTTCCACTCTGATGTGCCGCGCTCAATCTCAACCACCGATACGCCAACTGCTGCCTGGCACTTCGCTACCTTCTCGGCAGACCAGTTTTCAAGACCGGTGGTGTGCAACAAGCCATCGTCTGCGTATTCGTGATTCACACATAGCAAACCGCGCGTTGACGACAACTTCTCGTTACCCGCCGGCAGTGGAAAAAGATGCATGCCATCGGTGTGCATCCCTGCTTGCAACGCCTGCTCTTGGGCGGTGTTCGAGGCATCCCATTCGAATGGTGCAGATTTTGTGGTGATGGCGTCGCCCCAGCGAAACAATATTTGTGCGCTATAGCCACGCGGCACCACCAGGGCATTTGCGAAGGTGGCATCAATGGATTTGAAGCCGAGTGTAATCTTGGGGAGCGGTGCCGATGGCGCAGGTAGCGATGGGCGTGAGCCTTGCGCGAAGCTCAGGGGCGCGCCAAATGTTGATGCAAACGTGGCAGCAATCGTAGCACCAATACTGGCTGTAATGAAACGGCGGCGCGCGGGATCAACGGCAAGCGCGATATCATTGAAATGCGTGTTCGTGGATGGGTTTTCGCTGGCAGAATCGTCGTGTGAGTGCATGATTTTTTTTCGAGTGGGGGCCCCCGAAGATTATCGACACATCATTGCAGCTTAATGACGTGGCGAACACCGGAAAGCAGCACACGCCAGGAGGTTTTCCAGTGCTTATTGCGGTGTCGCGGTCGCCAATAATTTGAAATGAAACCCCAGCATACGCGGGCATCATGAGCCATTTAAGCCTCAAGACGCGCGCCAGGCTTGGCTCTTCAAATGTGTGGAATGTCCAAAAACCCCGTCGTTCCCGCGTCTCGAATCGTCTCCCCACATTGCGCATCGCCCCATCTTGCAGGCAGCGTATGCGCTGGTAGGCGCATACCGTTTGCTTGGCGTGAGCATGCTTCACGAAACCCCAATCAAACTCCCGGCCCCCCCCCGTCGCCGGGGGAAGGGTAGAAATAGCGGCTATTTATGCGCCTGCACAATCGCCAGCAACTGCGGAAATAATTTCGGCGTACCCGCGACAACATGGCCCGCATGCAGGTAATCACCTTCGCCGCTAAAGTCGGTAATCAAGCCGCCGGATTCGAGAATAAGCAGGCCACCGGCGGCGACATCCCACGGGCTTAGGCCCATTTCCCAGAAGCCGTCGAAGCGGCCGCAGGCGACGTAGGCGAGATCAAGTGTCGCTGCACCGGGGCGGCGCACGCCGGCGGATTTTTGCGTGACTTCTTTGAACATGGCCAAATATTTATCGAACTTATCAAATTCTTTGTACGGAAAACCGGTGCCGATCAAACCATCTTTTAAATTGATGACTTTCGATACGCGAATGCGGCGATCATTTAAAAATGCGCCGCCGCCGCGTGATGCGTAAAAAAGATCGTTGCGCGTGGGATCAAATATCACGCCGTGCGAGACCACGCCTTTGACCGCGAGCGCAATCGATACGCAGTATTGTGGAAAGCCATGCAAAAAGTTGGTGGTGCCATCGAGCGGATCGATAATCCACTGGTATTCGCTGGTGTCAGTTGGCTTGGATTCGCCGGATTCTTCAGCCAGAATGCTATGCTGGGGATAGGCTTCGCGGATGGTGTCGATCACGACCTGCTCGGCGGCGCGATCTACTTCGCTGACGAAATCGTTATGACCTTTGCGCTCGACGGTGAGTTTGTCGAGGTCATTGGTGGCGCGGTTGATAATGGCGGCGGCACGGCGCGCCGCTTTCACGGCGACGTTTAACATTGGATGCATGGCGAATTTTCATAAAGAACAAGTTGAAGCCTGATTTTACTATGAGCGACACTTCCGCGCTACCTTCCATTCCGGCGCTACCTTCAATTCCGGCGCTACCGTCCATTGCGGCGCAATCGTGCCTTCTCAATCGCGTTCGCGTGGTGATGGTGGAAACCTCGCACCCCGGCAACGTCGGCAGCGCCGCGCGGGCAATGAAGACGATGGGGCTGACCGATTTGGTATTGGTCGCACCGAAGCTCGCTGATGCGTGCACACACCCGAATGCAATTGCGCTCGCCTCGGGTGCGACTGATGTGCTGGCGCGCGCCCGTGTGGTCGCGAGCTTGAATGAGGCGATTGCGGATACGTCGTTCGCGGTTGCGTTTACCGCGCGTCGTCGCGAGTTATCGCATCCGATTGTGGCGATGCGTGACGCAGTGACACAAGCGTTGCAAGTTGCCACAGAAACGACTGCGCCGGTGGCACTCGTGTTTGGCAATGAAGCAATGTGCTTGTCAAACGAGCAAGTTGATCTCTGCCAATTAGCGGCAACGATCCCCGCGAATTCGGAATATTCGTCGCTCAATGTTGCGCAGTCTGTGCAAGTCGCGGCATATGAAGTGATGATGCAGGTCGGTGCATTTCAAGTCGTCGATCACGAGCCGCGCATTACCGCCACCGTCGGCGAGATTGATCATTTTTTAGCGCATCTTGAACGCTGCGCTATTGATTCCGGCTTTCTCAACCCCGATGTACCAAAGAAGTTTATGACGCGCATGCGCCGCCTGTTCACGCGCGCGCGGATGGAGCCGGAAGAAGTCGCGATTCTGCGTGGCTTGCTCGCTTCGTTTCAAAACCCGAAACCTCCACTAAAATAGAATCATGTTTGAACGAATTAAAGAAGACATTGAAAGCATTTACATTCGCGATCCCGCCGCGCGCAATTCCTGGGACGTGCTCACCTGCTATCCGGGCATGCACGCGATCTGGCTGCATCGCGGCATCTCGCATCCGCTGTGGAAGGCTGATTTCAAATGGCTCGCGCGCTTTGTCTCAGTCATCACGCGCCCACTCACCGGCGTGGAAATTCACCCCGGTGCCATCATCGGCCGGCGTGTATTTTTTGATCACGCGATTGGCATCGTGGTTGGTGAGACGGCCGAGATCGGCGACGATTGCACACTCTATCAAGGTGTCACGCTAGGCGGCGTATCGTTGAATGAAGGCAAGCGTCATCCCACGTTGGAAAACGGCGTCACCGTCGGCGCAGGGGCGAAAGTGTTGGGGCCGTTTACCGTCGGTGCCGGTGCGAAAATTGGTTCGAATTCGGTGGTCGTGAAAGCTGTGCCGCCCGGTGCAACCGTGGTGGGCATTCCGGCGCGAATCGTCGAGGGAATCGAAGGTGTCGCGGGTAAAGCGTTCTCGGCTTATGCAGTGACGACGAATGAAAACGATCCGCTGAATGCCGTGCTCAAAACACTTGCCGCGCGATCTGATGTGACGGATGCACAGATTGCGGCGTTATTAAAACGCATTGATGAGCTGGAAGCTACGCAATCCGAGCAGATAGAAAAATCACACTGATTTTAAACGTCAATACCAGCGCGCATTTTGAGCCATTTATGCTCGTAAAGCCGCGCCAGTGCTAGTAGTTGGTTTTTTCACTCCGCTACAAATTTATCCCACATTGCGCTAGACTTATGTTTCTAAAAGCGCGGGTTTCTTTATCCATGTAACTGGGGTGACGAACGCGCTGGCGCGAGGTGAGGGCGCAATTGATCGTGACACGCGAAGGCAATCGAACGAGATTTTAATTCGATTTTTGGTTCGGCACGATCCAGAAGAGCCAGAGGCAATATGCGCAAAATTCTTTATTCGACGCATCACAAACAAGTGGTCAAGACTGTTTCCCGCCGCCGCGCGCGAGCGTTTTTAGCGCTCACGATTTTGGTTGTGCTGTGGTTCGCCGTGGTCGCTACGGCAGGTGCCGCACCACGCGTTGGCAATGCAAAACTAACCACGGGCAGTGCGACTGTAAAAGCAAATTCAGTCGCACCGAACGGCAAATCGGGCATGTGGTGGGCGCGTGAAAACGGCTGGGGAATCAGTCTTACTTCGAGCGCGGATAACACCAAACTTTTTGCCGCGATCTACATTTACGATGACCAAGGCAATGCGCGTTGGTACACGGCGTCCGATTGCCGATTTGCGGGCAGTCAATGCACATCGCGGCTGGAAGAAACATCCGGCTCGCCGTGCGCGACACCGTTTAGTCCCGGCCAGGTAACGCGCAAAGATGTTGGCTCGTTAACGCTCGATTTTTCAAGTTCAGCCTTCGCCAATATGAGTTTTGATATCGGCGGCGTGAAGCGCTCGGTGCCGATTGAGCGATTTGTGTTTACGTCCGGCACCGCATCTGCAGTTGATTATTCTGGCGTGTGGTGGAATCCAAACGAATCGGGCAACGGTGTTTCGATTACCCATTTAGCCAACACCGTTTTTTTGGCGTGGTATGCGTTTGATACCGCCGGCAAGGCGACGTGGTATGTGCTCACGTGCAATACAGGCGGTGGCAATTCGTGCAGCGAAATGCTTTATTCCGCGAGTGGTCCCGCAATCGGTCCCAGCTTCGATATCAGCCGCGTGCAGCTAAAAAATATTGGCCCCGCGACGTTGACGTTTAACAGTACCGGCGGCGCGCGATTGGCGTACCAAGCGAGCGGACAGACGATTACGAAAGATTTTGTGCGTTTTGTTTTTTAGACTTGTTGAGATCCAAACGCTAATACCGGCGGGCGATTGAGCACATAAATGCCTCAAAACGCCCGCTGGCAATAGAGTTTGATTCTGTCTACTATTTCAACAACCCCATCCGCTTCGCCGTTGCGTTATAGATTTTGCTGCGTTCCGCCATGAAGGCGGGCATTTTTTCCAGCGGCACGTCGATCAATTCAAAGCCCCCTTCGGCCATGCGCTTTTGAAAATCTGGATCGCGATTTATTTCGGCGAAGATGTCAGAAACTTTTTTGCGCAACTCGGGCGGCGTGGATTTCGGCACCGCGATACCTCGATAGGCACCATCCACCCATTCAATGCCCAGCTCCTTGAAGGTGGGCACATCGGGAAATTGCGGATGGCGTTTTTCGGTGGCGATTGCCAGCATGCGCGTTTTGCCTTTTTGGGTGATCGCGAGCGTCACATATGACATCGCTGCTGATACATGGCCGCCAAGCAGGGAGGCCACCAAATCGCCCGTACCTTTGAACGGCACATACGTTGTCTTGATATCGGCGGCACCATTAAATCGCTCTGCGGCGAGATGGTTTGCCGAGTTTGTGCCTGATCCAGCGAGCGTGACATCAAGCGGTTTTTCTTTCGCGGCCTTGACCAGATCCTGATAGGTTTTGAACGGGCTTTCGTTGCGCACCACAATCGCATCCGGCGTGTAGTGATAAAAATACACGTTGGTGATGTCGTCAGTTTTGTATTGCACCACGCCCTCAAGTGGCTGCAAAACAATGTGCGGCAGATTGGTGCTCGTCAGGTTGTAGCCATCGCCGGGCGCTGAATTTAGCTGCGACCACGCCAGCGCGCCGCCTGCGCCGGGCTTGGATTCGATAATTAATTCCTGACCGTATTTTTTCTTGAATACGATGGCCTGAAAACGCGCGCCGATATCGGATTCGCCGCCCGGTGCGAAGGGCACGATGTAGCGGATTGGCTTGTTGGGATAGGCCGTTGTTGCTTGTGCAAATGCGGCAACACTGTTTACAACAATCAAAGATGCGATGACATATTGGCCCGTTTTTTTAAATACGTTTATAAACATGTTCTTCTCCGTTAAAAGTTATAAAACCATACTACAACGCTTCAATGATCGCACGGCCAACCTCTTCGGTGCTGGCAGTGCCACCCATGTCGCGCGTACGCGGGCCCGATGTCAGCGTGGTCTCGATTGCCTTCACGATAGCATCTGCGGCAGCTTTCTGCCCCAGATGCTCCAGCATCATTGCACCTGACCAAATCTGCCCGATCGGGTTTGCAATATTTTGCCCAAAAATATCCGGCGCACTGCCGTGTACCGGCTCAAAGCAGGACGGAAATTCGCGCTCGGGATTTAAATTCGCCGACGGTGCAATGCCAATCGTGCCGGTACACGCGGGGCCAAGATCGGACAAAATATCGCCGAATAAATTTGAGCCAACAACCACATCAAACCAATCCGGATGCTGCACAAAATGCGCGCACAAAATATCGATGTGATATTGCGATGTTTTGATCGCCGGATATTTTGCCGACATTTCTTTAAAGCGTTCATCCCAATACGGCATGGTGATCGCGATGCCGTTTGATTTGGTGGCGGAGGTCACGTGTTTTCGTTCCCTCGTCGCCGCCAGCTCGAACGCGTAACGCATGATGCGATCCACGCCGCGCCGCGTGAATATCGTTTGCTGCATGCACATTTCGTGTTCGGTGCCGCCATACATGCGCCCGCCGATGGAAGAATATTCGCCTTCATTATTTTCGCGCACCACCACGAAATCAATATCGCCCACTTTGCGATTCGCGAGTGGCGAGGGCACGCCCGGCATCAAACGCACCGGCCGCACATTCGCGTACAACTGAAATTCGCGGCGAATCGGAATCAGCAAACCCCACAGCGAAACATGATCCGGCACCGTTGGAAATCCAACCGCACCCAAAAAAATCGCATCGTGATGGCGGATTTCGTTAAGCCCGCCTTCAGGCATCATCACGCCGTGTTTCAAATAGTGATCACAGCTCCACGGCTTTTCATCAAATGAAAACGTAAGCCCAAATTTCCGGCCGACTGCTTCGAGCACGCCCATTCCCTGCGGCACGACTTCCTTGCCGATGCCGTCTCCGGCGACGACGGCGATGTTGAAATGATTTTTGTTGGTGGGTTTGGTGTCAGGAGACATGTTGGAGATTGACCTTTGTTTTAATGGCTATAGGAATCGATGCATATGAATTTATGCGACGTTGCGTGATTGATATGATTAATTAAAGCTCCCACCGAACTGCTCCTTCCCCCGGCGACGGGGGAAGGCTGGGATGGAGGCGATGCGTACTCTGCCGATGTCGCCTAAGATATAAACAATCCCCCATCCCAGCCTTCCCCCACTTTCGCGGGGGAAGGAGATACAGCAAGCCGCCATCGCATGAGCGTTAGGATAAGTCGCATACCGCAAGCAGCGCCGCACTAAATAATACTCAAAATCAAAAATTTTTGATTTAATAACGCATACAACTTAATTAAGCCAAAGTTAACAATGAAACACCTCGACGATCCGCATTTTTTCGTGATGCTGGTAAAAGAAAAAAGCTTGGCCGCCGCCGCGCGCCAGCTTGGCGTCACACCGCCCGCCGTAACGCAACGCCTGCAACAACTAGAAGCGCGCATCGGTGTGCGTCTGATGGACCGCACCACGCGACGCATTTCACTGACCGATGAAGGCGAACTTTATTTCGAGCGCGCGGCGCAACTGGCAACGGACTACGACGAGATGATCGAGACACTGCGTTCACGTCGCTCGTTGGTGCGCGGCCGCTTGCGCGTACATGCGACGTTGGGCTTCGGTCGCCAATATATCGCCCCCGCGCTCACGCGCTTTCATGCAATGTATCCGGAACTCGAAATCGCGTTAACGCTATCAGATCGGCGCGTCACACTTGATGCCGAGAAAGTGGACATGATCATCCACATCGGCGAGCTGCCCGATTCATCGCACGTCGCAATTCCGTTGGCACCGAATAATCGAATCGTGTGTGCCTCGCCTGCATATGTGAAAAGACGTGGCGTACCCGAAACGCCTGAGTCGTTGGCTGAGCATGATTGCGTGATGCTGCGGCAGAACGAAGAAGACGTCACGATGTGGCGATTCACACCTGCGCAAACACGCTCGCGAATAAAAGAAACTGCTGTCCGCATTCGCCCGATATTGTCGAGCAACGATGGCGACGTGGTGCGCCAATGGGCGCTCGCGGGCAAGGGGATTATGTTGCGTTCGGAATGGGATGCGGTGGCGTATATCAATTCAGGGAAGCTCATTCGGCTGCTACCAAATTGGAGTCTGCCGTCCGCCAATATCGCGATTCTCGTTGGTGAACATAAACGTATGTCTGCACGCGTGCGCTTGTTTGCGGATCTGCTCGTCGCGCAGTTCAAGCCGAGGCCGCCGTGGCGATCATAGTATCAAACACTAGAATTGGCGGGCATTTTCAGCCATAAATGCTGTGAAGCACCCGCTAATACTAGGGTTCATAATATTTATATGCCGTTCACGCTGACGATTCGCACAGCATAATGCACGCTCAAACTTAAAAAAATCGTCGCGCCAATATGAACAATAACAACAGCAATCACGACAGCAATCGCCGCCCCATCGCAGCACGTGGCAGCGCGTGGGCGCGGCGTTTTGCGGCGATGTTGGCGCGCAGCAATATTTCGCCGAATCAAATTTCGGCATTCAGTGTGATTTGCGCAGGTGCAGGCGTGGCGGCGATGCTGCTGGCATCGCCGGTCACGGGTTTAATTGGTTTCGCCTTTTCAATCCAAGCGCGGCTCATCTGTAATTTGTTGGATGGCATGGTGGCGATTGAAGGTGGCAAGAAATCTGCGCTCGGTGGGATTTATAACGAGTTTCCGGATCGTATTGCGGATTCGCTTTTTATCGTTGCGGCTGGATATTTTGTGATGCAGCCGTGGCTGGGCTGGTGTGGTGCGCTGATGGCGGCGTTAACCGCTTATGTGCGTGTGTTTGGTGGCTCGCTGGGATTAGCGCAAGATTTTCGTGGGCCAATGGCCAAACAACATCGCATGGCGGTGTTAACTATTGCGGCCTTGCTGGGAGCCATCGAATGGCATGTGTGGCAAACGCGTTATGCGATGATTGCCGCGGGCTATATTGTGGCGGTGGGTGCCACGCTCACGTGCATCACGCGCACACTCGCTATTTCACGACAACTCAACGCTAAACAACTCAATAAATCAAACTGACGATGCTGCTTTCACATTTTTTGATTGCGTTGGTGCGGCTGTTGGTGGGGGCCAGTCCGCGCTGGATGGCTGCCGCGCCGTCGAACGCACAATGTATTTATTTTGCCAATCACACCAGCCATATCGATACGCTGGCACTGTGGTCTGCGCTGCCTGAAGCGTTGCGCAAACAAACGCGCCCGGTCGCGGCAAAAGATTATTGGGGTGGCGATGCGCTACGCCGCTATATCGCGATGCGCGGCTTCAACGTGGTTTTAATCGAACGTGCGAAAAAAGCGAATTCCGATGACAACGCCGCGCGTGAAGTCGATCCGCTTCAGCCTTTGTACGATGTTTTATCCGCTGGCCAATCGTTGATTATTTTTCCCGAAGGCACCCGAAAAGCGCAGGCGTTTCCCGATCCGTTTAAAAGCGGGCTCTATCATTTGGCGCAGCGATTTCCGCATGTTGAATTAGTCCCGGTGTATCTTGAAAATTTGCATCGCGCGATGCCGAAAGGAACCTTCATTCCGCTGCCGCTTAATTGCACTGTGCGATTTGGCGCACCGATGATGCGAATCGAGGCAGAACCAAAAGCCGCATTCTTAGAACGCGCACGACAACAGGTAGTGGATCTGGCATGAACGTAACAGAAAAATCGTATTGGCTCATTGGCGGTGTTGTCACCATCTTGCTAATCGCCAGCTTGATTGGCTGGCTGCTGGGCTTGAAAGTGAAAACTGAAAGCAGCCGCGCGGTGGTTGATAATTTGAATCAACGCGTGCGTGCGTGGTGGACGATGGTGGCGATATTTGTGATTGCGATGTTGGTCGGTCGCAACGCCACATTAGCGCTGTTCGCGATCACCTCATTTTTGGCGCTACGCGAA
>JANMQR010000071.1:0-4913 GCA_031370625.1 Burkholderiales bacterium
GTGGGCAAAACCGAGATCGCGCGACGCCTCGCTAAGCTGGCCAATGCGCCGTTCATTAAAGTCGAGGCCACAAAATTCACCGAGGTCGGCTATGTGGGCCGCGATGTCGATTCCATCATTCGTGATCTCGCCGAAATCGCGGTGAAGCAAGCACGCGAAGCGGAAGCCGACAAAGCCCGCCCGCTTGCCCGAGACCACGCTGAGGAACGCGTACTGGATGCTTTGCTCCCAGCAGCGCGCAATTTTGATTTTTACGGCAAGGCGAATGATAACGAAGCTGACGCCGAGAATAAAAATGCGACAGATAGCGGCAGCAACACGCGCCAGAAATTTCGCAAGATGCTACGTGAAGGCAAGCTCGATGATCGCGAGATCGAAATCGAAGTCGCCGCCACGCCCGGCCAAATGGAAATTTTTGGCCCGCCTGGCATGGAAGATCTCACCCAGCAAATTCAGGGCATGTTCCAAAACATGGGCCAGACGCGGCGTAAAGCGCGCAAGCTGAGCGTCAAAGATGCGCTAAAGCTGCTGCTGGATGAAGAGGCCATGAAGCTCGTCAACGATGAAGACACCAAGATTGCTGCGATTCAAAATGTGGAGCAAAACGGTATTGTTTTTTTGGACGAGATCGACAAAATTGCCAGCCGCTCTGAAATGCAGGGTGCCGATGTATCCCGCCAAGGCGTGCAGCGCGATTTATTGCCGCTGGTGGAAGGCACCACCATTTCCACCAAGTACGGCATGGTGAAAACAGACCATGTTTTATTTATCGCGAGCGGTGCGTTTCACCTTGCCAAGCCGTCCGATCTGATTCCCGAGCTGCAAGGCCGCCTACCGATTCGGGTCGAACTTACCTCACTCTCGATTGAAGATTTTGAAGCCATCCTCACCAACACCGACGCGTGCCTCACCAAGCAATATGAGGCGCTGCTAAAAACCGAAGGCCTCACACTTTCCTTCCCGCCCGAAAGTGTGCGCCGACTCGCCGAAATTGCATTCTCAGTAAATGAAAAAACTGAAAATATCGGTGCCCGTCGCTTGTACACCGTGATGGAAAAACTGCTCGAAGAAGTATCGTTCGACAGCGCTGCACGCGGCGCAGCATTCACCATAACAGCCGCGTATGTGGATGAAAAATTATCGGCGTTGGCGAAGAGTGAGGATTTGGCGCGATATGTGTTGTAGTGCTGTAGCGGCTCGGGACTACGCCTTCACTCCTTCATAAAGTTTCGCTACCCGCTCCATCACTTCCAGAATGTTGTCACACGATTTCGACACGAACTCGAGCTCGGTTTTTGAAGTTTGATTGGCGTTAAGTCGATCCATGGCTTGTTGCAGGAAAGTCCATTGCGTTTCTGCCAGCGCTAATTCACTTTTGATCGCATCGGTGTTTTCAGCCGAGGCCAACAGCTTGTTAACGGAAGTACGATAATCCGCCAGCGCGGTTTTTAGATCTTTTGCGATCACGTCACTGCGCACACCCCAACTGCGAAATAAATAGAGCTTGGCGATCCGCTGTGTGAGGGTACGCGCATCGCCAACGGTGGTGATGAGATCGCTGCGGGTCGACTTGGTGTGCGCCTGGATCAGCATTGCACCCTTCTGCGAGATCCATACCAATTCCTCGTTTTGCTCGGCCAACTCTTTCGCGTTGTCGAGGTTGACGGGCTTGGTTTGAATGCCTTGGTATTCCTCGAACAGCTGCGCCAACAAATCGTAGTTTTCCTTGATTTCTGGCGTCGGTGACGCGGCGCGCAATTCTTTCAACGCCACACCGAACTCGCGCACGCTGTCTTCCATTTGTCGGCGCGAACGTGTTTCGAGCACGTTCTGCCCGATCAGACTAAACGATTTGGTGATGCGTTCGGCCAGCATGGGTTGGCGAATGGCCTTATTCAGTGTCGCAGCAGCGTCAAACTTTACCGGTGCAGACTTCGGCGCGGCAGGTTTGGCGGAAGGCTTCGCAGCAGGCTTTACCGGGGCTTTAGCAGCGGGTGCGGGGGATTGCGCGAATGCATTCGACACGTCGCCAACTGCACCCGATGCGACAACGCCACTGATTACGATCAGTGTGGCAAGCAAGGATGCACGCCTGTTTTTAATTGGCTGCTGTAGATCCGGCAGTGCTGTTTGCGAGGAAGGAAAATATATCAACGACTGAATTTGGTTTTTCATGTTTATCCGCTGTATTGTTTATTTTTTACGTTTTGATCTTATCATTGCCCGACTATTTTGCACTTAAATCGCGCGCCAATTGTTGATACGGCTGCCGCCTAATTTGGATGCGTTCGGTTCAAATCAACGATCAAGTTCGATTGAATAGCCGATAACAGCGCATGCTGCAAATCAAACTCTGCGTCTGTCGCAAACGCCATATCCGCTGCGGTTGCCAGCGTTTCGCCATCATTGAGAGCGCGCAAAAAATAAAAGCTCGGGCGCGGCAACGATTGAATTTCTACCGTCAGATCGTCGCGCGATACAAGGGTGAGATCACCGGGAACAGACCAATCCAGCCGCATGTCGCCCGCGTAGTCGCTTTGATTTACCTCCCAGATGCGGACGATGGGGTGAGCCGATTCAATAAACATAACGGATGGATGCAAGTGAAACCGCAATGCGGCGTGTTGCTCAGTGGGGACGCCAGCGAGCGTCGCCAGGTCGAATGCCACGCAATCACGCGCGTGAAATGCCTGATGCCAGGCCCATTCAAGCTTTGCCACATCCGCCAAATAGGGCAAATTGATTGCCTCGGCGTGACTGCCCAGAAATTCCGGCCATTCACGGCCGAACATATTCAAATCGCCGGAGACTGACGGCGTGTCGCAAACAAACCGTTCCGCCAGGCGCAAAAAAAACGGGGCGCTGACAATTTTCTCAGTGACCGGGAAAAGATCGCGCAACGCGCCGGTGAGCGTTGACGATACGTTGTGCCGATAAATTTCTATTCGTTTTTCGGGACTGAGCTTGCCGCCTTTTATATACGTTAACACCCGCACGAAATCTGGCGCGCGGTCGCTGCTAAGAAGCGACGCAGCCAGTTCGTTTTGAATCGATTTAAGATCAGGACGCGCGGGCACTTTTCTTCTGCATTTTCAATAGCGCATCCGCATGTTTAGCCTCACCCAACAACACTTCAAGGGTCGGTAAATTTGTATCCCACTCGATCAATGTGGGCGCGGGCCCCAGACGCGAAATGGCATATTCATAAAGCGCCCACACCGCGTCGCTCACCGTTGCGCCGTGGGTATCGATTAAAATTTCGCCGGTATCTTGGAACCCCGCCAGATGAATTTCTGTGACGCTGCCGGGTGTGATCGCATCAATATATGTTTTCGCATCGAAGCCATGATTCGTTGCATTCACATAAATATTATTCACATCCAGCAAAATGCCACAGCCTGCGCGATCAGCGACTTCCTGCACAAACTGCCATTCTGGAATATCCGAATCAACAAACTCAAGATAGCTGGATACGTTTTCAACCGAAATGCGGCGACCCAGGAAATCCTGAACTTGATCAATGCGCGACACGACATGCTGCAGCGATTCAGATGTATATGGCAAAGGCAAAAGATCGTTTAAAAATCGTCCGTTTACCCCCACCCAGCACAGGTGTTCGGAAATCAGCGCGGGCTCGATTGCATCCGCAAGGCGCTTAAGCTTTTCCAAATGTGCAGAATTGATTTCGTCGGCAGAACCCAGCGACAAACCAACACCGTGCAAACTAATCGGGTACAACTCGCGAAACGCATGCAGGTATCGATGCGGCTGACCACCATCACCAAAAAAGTTTTCACTGTGCACCTCCAAAAAACCCACATCAGGTTTCGTGGCAAGGATCGACTGATAGTGCGGCGCACGAAGGCCAATACCGGCATTGCCGGTAATCGGGGGCGCCATCACATCAAGATTTAAGCGATCAGTCATTTTATTTGCGCACATCATTCATAAAACAAAATGCCCCCAAAACGACTGGAGGCATTCTAGTTGCTAGTCAGCGGATGGCATAAACCATCCGTTGGCCGCCAACGCAAGTCTTAACCACCGTAGCCAGGTGCTGCTGGTTTGTCGCCCGCTGCTGCCGGTTTCTTTAGTGCGCCGCCCATTTTTTCGCAAGTGCCTTTGGCTACATATTTCCATTCTTCGGGAATATTGTCCGCCTTCGCGTTACCGGCACACGAGTGCTGCGACGTACCGCAGTCATTCTTGCCCGCTTTGGCAATGCCGAAGCACTTTTCTTTTTTCGGTGCGGGCTCTTGCGCGCTCGCGAGGCCGGATGCGCTCAGCGCTAACAAGCCGGTGATGGCGGCGCTGATAACCAATTGTGATGTTTTCATGTTTGTTTTTCCTTATGCAGATTTTTGTAAAAGTTGGAAAATGTAAATTACACGCACGAACGGTTTTTCGTCATTACGCATAACTACTTCGGGTTCTTACCGTCACCGGGTGCGCCGCCACTTTTCAATGACCCGCCCATTTTTTCGCACGAACCTTTTGGCGCGTATTTCCATTCGTCGGGCATGTTATCAGCGGTCGCTTTTCCTGCACAGGTGTGTCGCGCGGTACCGCAGTCGTTCATGCCCTTCTTGGCAATGCCATAACACTTTTCTCGTTCCTGCTTTTTCTCATCAGCGGCATGCGAAGGCATCGCACCTGAAACTGCCAGCACCCCCGCAATCGCAGATGAAATAAGAAGAGATGAATTCAAAAATTTATTACTCATACCGGCTCCTATGCGTGAAAAGAATGCAAGAAAATTTTCGCGCGCACAAACCCAGGTGAAACGCCGTCAACCAACCAAGACTCTGTCAAACGTCACTGATACTAACGCAGACACCACCACTTCGTTTACAGAGCGGGCACCGACTTGGCAACTTGCCCTGCAAACTCGTTACGGCTGAGAAACTAAATTG
>JANMQR010000109.1:0-7847 GCA_031370625.1 Burkholderiales bacterium
CACGCGCGCGTATGGCGGCGATTTGGCGGCGGGGTTTACTGCATTGCAGCTTGCACTCAGTGAGGCAAAGGATGCTAGCAATCGCCTGTGGCTGCTCACTCGACTGGGGGAGGTTTCTGCGTGGCGCGGACAGCCGGTACAGGCAGAAAAGTTTTATCGTGAGGCGCTCGCGTTGGGGATTGACGACGGTTATTTGTTGGCAGCGTGGAGCGATTTTTTGCTCGATCAAAAACGGCCGGCCGAGGTCGTGAAATGGCTGGCGAATTGGGAAGCCTCCGACGGGTTGCTGCTGCGTTTGGTGCTCGCTGAAACCACACTCAAGCTACCGGCAGCACCGGCACATGTGCAAGCGCTGGCTGATCGATTTGCCGCCGCCAGAATGCGCGGTGACACCACGCACCGCGCCGAAGAAGCACGATTTGAATTGCACTTGGCGGGCAATGCAGCCGCTGCACTCGCGGTGGCTGCCGCTAACTACAAAGTGCAGCGCGAACCGCGCGATGCACGACCATTACTTGAAGCCGCGATTGCTGCGAAGGATGCCGCCGCCGCTCAGCCGGTGCGCGATTGGTTGCAGGCTAGCGGCTTTGAAGATTCATTGTTGAGGCAACTCGGCACCGCATCTGCGCTAGTGTCGCCCACCGTAAAACGGGAGTCCAAGCAATGAGGCGCGTGTGGGTGCTGTTATGTACGCTGCTCGCCATGTGCGCGGCACCGGCTATCGCACACAAAGCCAGCGACAGCTATCTGGTGCTCAATGTGAAAGGGCAGGAGCTTTCTGGGCAGTGGGATATTGCGCTGCGTGACATCGATTTTGCCATCGGCCTTGATGCCAATAGCGATGGCGAAATCACGTGGGGCGAAGTACAAACGCGCCATGACGATATTGCCGCGTGGGCGCTTGGGCGGCTCACGCTTCAACGTGGTGGTGACTGCTCGATTAAAGTAGCCGAACATCTGGTGGATACACACACCGACGGGGCCTATGCGGTGTTACGGCTGACCGGCACGTGTCCGTCAAGCGCGCAATCGCTCGGAATTAATTACCGCTTGCTGTTCGATATAGATGCACTGCATCGCGGGCTGTTACGGCTTGATCTGGATAGTGGTGCGCACACCGCGGTGTTAGCGCCCGACACCGGCGTGCTCACGATCAAGGCGGGTGAGACCTCACGCCTCGCACAGTTCGGCCAGTATTTGGTGGAGGGTGTTTGGCATATCTGGATTGGTTTCGATCACATCCTGTTTTTGCTGGCGCTGTTATTGCCTGCGGTGTTGGTGGCCTCTGTGCTGATCAATAACAACCGGATTTGGACGGGTGTGCCGATCTTTCGCATCGCACTCACCGAAGTGTTGTGGGTCGTCACCGCGTTTACGATTGCGCATTCAATTACGTTAACACTCGCCGCACTTCAGATTATTTCCTTGCCGTCGCGCTGGGTAGAATCCGCGATTGCCGCATCAGTGGTGCTGGCGGCGGTCAATAATTTATATCCCGTGGTAGAGCGCAAACGCTGGCTGGTCGCATTCACATTTGGCCTGATTCACGGCTTCGGTTTCGCCAGCGTGCTCACCGAATTGGGCCTGCCCAAAGATGCGCTGGTGCTCTCGCTGTTGGGATTCAATCTCGGCGTCGAAATCGGCCAGCTCGCGATTGTCGCCGTGTTTTTGCCGGTGGCATATATGCTGCGAAATACCGTGTTTTATCGCAAGGGTGTATTCGTCGGTGGATCAATTCTCACCATGTTGATCGCGCTAGTGTGGCTGGCGGAGCGGGTGTTTAATTTGAAACTGATTAGTGCGTGAGCGGATGTTCGAGCCAATTGATCCGCTACTATTTTTATTTGCTTCTCCATCTACATAAAAAATGTTAATTTCCCCGCGTTTTGCCACGCTACTTTTCGCGTTTTTTATGTCAATGCTGATGGCATTCATCATGTCTGGCATCTTGACGCTCGTGAATCTTGGGCCGGTAAGCGGCTTCTTTTTTAAGTGGATGCATGCCTTTGTTATTGCTTTAGCGTGTGCGTTTCCGTCTGTGCTGGTAGTCGCGCCGATCGTGCGCCGAATTGTTGCCGCGCTGACTGCAGACTGATTTATTTTTTGTTTTTATTGAAACCGTTCTGCAAGGTTTGGCAAGGCCATAAGCAAAACGTAACGACGTTAATTTTTTGATCTAACAATGAAGCCTCCAAATTCATGCGCGCACTGACTATTCGCCTGCCAAATTCTCTACATCAGAAAATCAAGGGGCTGGCTGAACGTGATGAGATTTCGGTGAACCAATTCATCGCCAGCGCCGATGCTGAAAAAATGGCACTAGTGATGACGCGTGACTACCTCAAGGCCGAGGCTGCCAAGGGAAAGCGCAGTGACCTCAAGAAATTTCTTAAAATGGTGCCGGATAAGCCCGCGAAGAAAGGTGATGAGCTTTAGCGAAATAAATTATGCGTGTTTTTAAATGGGGTAACAGTCTCGCCATTCGTTTGCCCGCAACCGTTGTTGAAGCGCTTGAATTGCGCGATGGCGATGATGTTGAAATTCGCATTTTAGAGTCGCGCGTTTTTGAGGTGACAAAGAAACAGGATGCTCGCGAGCTGCTGAAACGCTTGCGAAAATTCCGAGGCAAATTGCCCGCTGATTTCTTCTTTGATCGCGACGATGCCAATGAGTACTCGTAATTTTTTTGTTGGTAGGGCTATGTTGTATCGCTATGCGGTGCGATGCTGATGTCAGCCGTGCTGCGAAACATTATGTTCAGAGGGCATGCAGGACGCTTGAAGGTTGATCGCCATCTTCAGATTCGGAATCGGTTTGGTTCTGGCGATTGTTTTGTGTGAGAAGCGTAGTGGTTTAAATCTCTTTGGGTTCAATTCCCACCGCTTGCGGCGTTATGACGGTAGGGTGGGCAAAGCGCAGTGTGCCCACGGATGAACCGCAACGTGTTCGTGGGCAGATGAAGCCTGCCCACCCTACGAGCTGCGTTGGATGATCTTGCCGTTGATACCTTGCGGCTTGCCGCGAGGTCATTCATTTTTTGATGCAATTGCGAATGGCGTATTGCTTGGATGGATGGCATTAATAAATCCGTCACGCTGCTGCACTGAAATGCGGAGACTCTGAAAATTTTATTGAATACACCAGCATTGGCGCGCACTTCAGCGAATTTTTGCTCGGAACGGCACGTAAATAAAAGGCTTACATAATTTTGTTATAAGAAATTCTGACTCTACCGACTAGCACCGTGCCAATCCAAAAAAGCCAATGCTGTCAGTCCTCGAATTCAACCAAATATTGTTTCGCACAACTCAAACACTGATGCGCCTGAAGACTAGGCGAAAGCACATCAAAGCCTGTTCGGCCACCGCACCATCGACAAGCTTCTGGCTGTTTAGTGCCGAGGTAAATTACTTCTTCATTTATTTTTTCGACTCTCATATTGCTTCCCTCATTGATTCGCCTCGAATCGATGCAGATTGTGCCATTCAAGAAATGCCAGATCGGGTACGAATTTTTTTGGAAGATGAATTAGCATATTTTCAATCTGGCCGATAGCGGTATCAATAAGCGGGTTGCTTGAATGTTTCTTTAACCGATTCGAAACCCGCACCCGAAAATCTGTTGTCACTGTAATCAGACCAAGATCAAATGCGCGATCATGCAGCGCGGAGAGGCACAAGCCGTTGCGCGGATTGAGCCGATTTGTCTTGTCCTCACCCCACGGAATAATATGGCTAGCGATCAACAGGCGTGGCTCAGCAAGTTGCGACATGCAACAGCGGCCCGAGTAGCTACTCAACACCGCGCGACGAAAGAAAGATTGTTTGACGCGCACTTCGGTGGTTACACGCTTCGTCGTTCCCTCGTAGCTTGGTAGAAGCTCTTCATCTTCAATTTTCATCGTAGCGATTACCTCGCTGTCGTCTGGAACGATTGCGGTTAGTGCATTGTTGCTCTCGACTGCGAGCGCTTCCCAGTCATTGTGAAATTCGTTCCAAATTAAACGATCACCTTTTGACGCTCCTTTTAAGCCACTTCGCCCGGTGGAAGTAATTGCCGGATCAAGACTCGCGAAATTCACCAACTTCATCGCCAGCGAGCTTGGCGTGCGGCCAAGTAATTCGGCGAGTTTGGTAATTTCCGGATTGCGGGAATGCATTTTGCCGAAAGGTGTTCGACAGTAAAGTGCGAACGCTATAAGGCGGTCGTTGCGAGTCCAGTTGACGGGTGAGGTTGCCATGCTGCCTATCTGAAATCAATCTTCGTAGAGTTTTAAAAACTGATGGGCATAAGGCCGGGCTGTTTGTTACCGTAAGCTCATCGTAAAAATGAAGCTGAGGTGAGTTGTTTTACGGACACTCTCGACTTTGCGCTGCCATACACCGCATAAATTTACTTTCAAACCATGCATCTATTGCGGCGTGTCGAATGAATACCGTTGACATGGGCTTACGAATAAATAAAGTTTCATCGATTGTGATGAACTACTGTTTTACGGATTGATTGCAATATGGGTGAGTTAGCTGACAGTTTCCTATATTACCGTTGCCACCATCACGAACTCTAACAACATGATCATAAGAAATAGACTTTTCTGGATCTAGGTAACCGCAACAGATTGGGCATTTTGTAGACGATCTAAGAGCAGCTGTAATGAATGCGCCGCTCTTAACGTCTTCCGAAAAACGCTCTGACGCATCGACACTCTTGCCGACAACAATTTTTCCGTCCAAGCCAGCCATTTTGACTAGATCTACTTCGGACACCGCCGTATTGACCAACAAGTGCGAAATTAGCTCGTCAAGAAAAGTGGCGTATTTTTCTACTCTCTTTGGACTAACGTGTTTTTGCAGAATCGTTGCGATCAGATCTTTCTGCTCTACTAATATTTTTTCTAGCATCGACCGCACTTTCGTGAACTTCTCAAAGAAAATCTTATCGTTATTTGATAATTTTTTACCAACCAATGCCATAGTACCCATGAACATAGGGCCGGAATGACGTCCAGTGGGACCATAAAAATATACGGCTGGATGTAAGCCAAGGCTCCCGACGTCATTGCCAGTGACTCGTTGCGCAAGCGCGAGCGTTTTGGTTAGGACGTTTATAGTTTCTCGCCCTAATAGATCATCGTTTGTATCATCAATATGCTTCGGCACACCTAGCTGATTTCGTGCCGCAATCAATGCCAAATCAATTAACGCTTGAAGTGCAGTTCTAACTCCTTTCGGCCCCCCCAGCGGCAGATCAAGAGTTTTTATTGGCCTTTTTATTTCCGGATCGAAGAGAACCGCATGCAGCGCCTTAGCAAGCTCTTCAATTTCGAGCGCAATCTCCTTGTCAAAATATGACCAATAACGATGTCCTTTACCTGCGCGAATGATCGCTCTGGCTGCAATTGAAATTGGTTTCTTTCGGCTCTTCAATAGCAGTTCTTCAATATCATCAAGTGGGGTGCCCTTAGTGTTGATCTTAAAGAACGAACTTTCTGCTTTGTCCGCATCACCTTTTACCCACTGAATAGGAAGACCACGGCTAATCAACGCAGCTAGTTTTTTGCGTTCTGTTATATCCAAATTTTCGTCACCCGACTTCGCGGAATTGTGTTTCCAACTACCAACTTTCTTGTCGATCAAATTACGAACCTTGTCTGCGTTTTTCTTTTGTTCTGCCGATATTTGATAACCGAAGAAAGCTTGCGAAATTGGACCATCTCCGTAGTCGTCTTCTATCCAGGCTTTCAGTGCACTTAGCCGGTGTCCCCCATCAATCACAAATAAATAAGTAGGCGACTGCCACAATATTACAGATGGGATTAAGTCACCATTTACGAAGCACTCTAATAGAGAAACCACTTGATCCGGCGACCAATGATTGGTCTCACGTTGAAAATCGGGTTTTCGTAGATTTGCACCGATCAAACCACCCGGTGTGAAATCGCGTGTTGAAATGGTCGCTACGAGTTCAAAGGTTTGGGGGTCTATGTCAGAGGTTGCGAAGTCCTCTCTCTTGATCATGGCGTCAAGGTTTACTAGATTCGATCTCAGTGCCATCTCAAAGTTGCCTTCATGAAGTTTACGTCAACACAAAAATTGTGCATTGTCTGTACGTTACGAGGGCCGAAGTTTTAGTATTAGGTCGTCCAGCATCATATCTTCCAATATAGCGGGTAAAGCGGCGATTTTCGCGCGGATAGAAACAATTTGCGGCATGATGAGATTTCACAGGGAAAAATAAATGAATCCAGTCGAGCAAAGCAGCGCGGAACCGAAATCGATGGCGTATCCGTGGTTCGTGGTGTTTATTCTGATGATCGCTTATGTGTTTTCGTTTGTTGATCGGCAGATTCTAAATTTATTGGTCGGGCCCATCCGCCGGGATTTGGGCATCAGCGATACGCAAATGAGTTTGCTGATGGGGTTTTCGTTTGCGATTTTTTATACGATTCTGGGCATTCCGCTCGGGCGCTTGGCCGATAGCCGCAGCCGTCGTGGGCTGATTGTTGCCGGTGTGGTTGTCTGGAGTTTGATGACGGCGCTGTGTGGATTGGCGCGCTCGTATTGGCAATTGTTTTTATTTCGCGTTGGCGTCGGGGTGGGCGAGGCAACGCTGTCACCCGCGGCGTATTCGATGATCGCGGATTACTTCCCGCCGGAACGTCGCGCTACCGCGATCAGCGTTTATTCGATGGGTATTTACTTGGGCTCAGGGGTTGCATTCTTGCTCGGCGGGCTGGTGATCCAATTCGCGATGGCGCAGGGTGCGATTATCTTGCCGCTGGTGGGCGAGGTGCGTCCGTGGCAGGTGGTGTTTTTTGTGCTGGGTGGCAGCGGTATCATTTTCAGCCTCGCGTTCTTGCTGGTGCGCGAGCCTCCGCGCGAAGGTGTTGCGATGTCAGCGAACGCGGTTTCGTTCAGCGCGGTATTGGCGCATTTGTGGCAAAACCGTCGGACGGTGTTGTGCCATAACCTCGGTTTCGCGATGATCGCGTTTTGCTCTTATGGCGCATCGGCGTGGATACCGAGTTTTTTCATTCGCACCTTCGGCTGGAAGGCGGGCGATGTCGGCATCATCTACGGGCTGATCGTGATGGTGTTTGGCTGTCTCGGTATTTTGTTCGGCGGGTGGCTCACCGACCATTGGCAAAAGCAGGGTAAGTCAGACGCGGCTTTGCGCGTGGGTATCCTCGCCGCATGCGTGGCGATCATCGGCAACGTTTACTTGCTGGCAAATACCGGCACGCTGGCGGCGATCCTAATGGTGCCAACAATATTTGCGCTCGGCATGCCGTTCGGCGCGGCTCCAGCAGCGATCGTCGCGATCGTGCCCAACCAAATGCGCGGCCAGACTGCGGCCGTGTATTTATTCATCGTTAATTTAATTGGCCTCGGCGTGGGGCCGACGGCAGTCGCGCTGGTCACGGACTACGTTTTCGCTGACGATCTGGCGCTAAAGTATTCGCTGCTTATCGTGGGCACGGCTGCCAATGTTGCGGCTATTTTGTTGCTCAGCGCGGGGCTGAAATCGTATCGTGAAACTGTACAGCGGATGCACGAAAGGTAAACCCTACTCATCCTCGTGCCAAAATCAAAACGGGTCAGTGTAATTTCAAAATATCGTGCCGAAGGAGATACGTTCCGGCTAACATTTGTTCTTGTAAATTTATTTCTCCACTACTAAAGTCTGCATCTGGATTGCCGTTTGGGGCAAAAACCCGGATTCAAGTACGAGTCCCGACACGCGGCGGGTGACCGAATGCTACCTCACTTGGGGTTCTAAAGCCGAGGCATTTACGCGGCGTGTTGTTATATTTTTGTTCCAGCTTTCTCACATCAGCGCGAGTCAGG
>JANMQR010000118.1:0-3721 GCA_031370625.1 Burkholderiales bacterium
GGAAGGCCGGGATGGGGGTGCGCAAAGCTGTACAACGTGCCCGCGAGCTAAGAAAAAATCCAACCGACACCGAGAAAAAACTCTGGCACCACATCCGCAACAAACAAATAGAGAATTTCCGCTTCCGTCGCCAGCGCCCCATCGGAAAATACATCGTCGATTTTATTTGCCTTGAGGCGAATCTGGTGATTGAACTCGATGGCGGGCAACATGCTGATCAACAACAATACGATGCCGAGCGAACGAAGTATTTGACCGCGCAAAGCCTGCATGTTTTGCGATATTGGAATAACGATGTGATGCAAAATGTTGAGGGTGTGTTGGAGGATATTCGGGCTGCGTTGATGCAGCGCGTATTGCTGCGAACCCCATCCCAGCCTTCCCCTCGTGAGGGGAAGAAGCCGGCCGTACCTGTTTAGAAAACATTAATAATGCCGCTATCCACTCCTTCCCCCGCCCCGCGGGGGAAGGCCGGGATGGGGGCGCGCAACACATCACAAAAGCCCCCAAAAAACCAAAACGGAAAACCAAAATGATCGGCCGAATCACCGGAATACTGCTCGAAAAAAATCCCCCGCAAGTGCTCGTCGACGCAGCAGGTGTCGGCTATGAAATCGACGTGCCCATGTCCACTTTTTACGGCCTGCCAAAAGTGGGTGACAAGGTCGCGCTGTTCACTCACTTGGTCACACGCGAAGATGCGCAATTGCTTTATGGCTTTGCCACCGAAGGCGAGCGCGTCACGTTTCGCACGCTCATCAAAGTCAGCGGTGTTGGCCCGAAAGTCGCACTCGCTGTGCTCTCCGGCATGAGCGTGAACGATTTGGCTGAAGCGGTTGCCACACAAGAAAGTGGCCGCCTCGTCAAAGTCCCCGGTATTGGCAAAAAAACGGCGGAGCGATTGCTGTTGGAATTAAAAGATAAATTGAAGGTCGATGTGCGCATCTCAGTCGGTGGAGAAGCAGCAAAAACCACCAGCGCCGCCGATGTACTGAATGCGTTGATGGGCTTGGGTTATAGCGAGCGCGAAGCGTTGCAGGCGGTGAAGTTATTGCCTTCGGATGTGACGGTTTCAGATGGTATTCGTCAGGCGTTGAGATCGCTTTCAAAACCCTAGCATTGGCGGGCATCTTGGGGCATTTTTGCTTGTAAACAGACGCAGAATAAGGGGTTTTAAAAACACAAAACGCAACGGCTCAAAATGTGTTGTCCATGCTATTCTTGAACACGATAAAACTTGCGTCGTGCAAATATAGATACGGCTCGATATGACTCTCGACGAACGAATCACTTTTAATTCGGAACAATGCGGCGGTCGCCCTTGCGTGCGCGGGATGCGGATTCGCGTGGCTGATATTCTTGAGCTGCTCGCGCAAGGAGTAAGTGAAGCGACCATCCTCGCCGACTTCCCCGATTTAGAGCAGGACGACATTCGCGCGTGCCTCCACTTCGCCGCGCAACGCAGTGGAATTGCCCGCTTGGCCGCATGATTATTTGGCTGGATGTGCAGCTACCGCCACAACTCGCAACGTGGATTAGATCAAAGTTTTTAATTGATGCCGTAGTCATTCGCGACTTGGCGATTTTGATTTGCGAGATGCAAAAGACAGTGCAATATTCGAAGCTGCTCGCAAAGCAAACGCAGCATTGTAGGATGCTGCAAGCAACGGGGAATTCGCTCAATAGAGATTAAATCCGCATGACCAACCCCCTAAACCCCCTCGAACTCACCGGCCGCACCCGCACCCATCTCGCGCAATTCGACGAGCCGCGTTTCGCGATTCACAAGGACGTGCAGGAGCCTTTTTTCGCGCTGCGTGATGCAGCAAAAAAAGCAGGTTTCGCGCTCCACCCGTTCAGCGCATTCCGCGATTTCGATGCGCAGTTAAAAATCTGGAACAACAAATTTGCAGGCGAGCGACCGCTCTACGATCAACACGGTGTCGCGCAGGATTACGCGAGCATGTCGCCTGAAGAAATCATCGATCACATCCTCGTCTGGTCCGCCGTCCCCGGTGCCAGCCGCCATCATTGGGGCAGCGATATTGATGTCGTCGATACCGCCCGCGTACCGCGCGATTACCACGTCAAACTCCTCCCCGAAGAATCCGCACCCGGCGGCGTGTTCTACGATTTGCATCAATGGCTCGATGAAAATATCGAAGCATTCGGCTTCTTCCGTCCCTACCAAAAATACCAGGGCGGCTTCTATGCCGAGCCGTGGCATTTGAGCTATTGGCCGGTTTCAAAATTGGCATTGGAAGCGCTCACGTTGGACGTGTTGCGCGAAGCGGTTTTGGCGAGTGATGTGATGGGTAAAGAAATGGTGCTGGCGCGGCTGCCAGAGATTTTTGAAACGCATGTTAGGAATGTTTGTTTGCCGAAGGTGGTTACATGATTCGCGACCTACTGCACCTACTGGGTCGATCGTCTGAAAGCTTAGCCTCACCCGGCAGGGTCACGCGAATAACTGCTGTAAGTTGTTTCGCTGCATCAACGGGATTTGTTGGATCCCAACTGATTGTTAGATGATGATTCGTGTCGAAGTGAGGTCGTGTATCAACATTGTCAAATATGTCTTTTCAACAAGTGTAAATGACTGGACGACCTAGTCCCTCAGCGTATCCTGCTTCCCAATAAGCGCCGTTGTTTGCATGAGATAGATCAGCGACCAAAAAACGGCTGAGTTTGATGTCGACTCGCAACCGATCGTCAATCAGCCCGGCCTTTGGGTTGTCGTCGAGTCTCAGAAGCTCGAAGCCAGCCAAATCACAAGCTGGTTTGAAGTGATCAAAAAATACTGTATCCAACTCAGCGTCTCCAAATTTCATCGCCATGAAGGCGCGCTTAGAGCGGGTTCCAGATGAAAGTAATTTGGAGTATTCACCCCATCCTGAAATGGACAACGTGGCATCGCGCACTGAAAACGCGGTGCTGAGGCTTTTGTGGGGTACGCCTTGAATCAACCTCATGTCGTAAGCTTGCTCTAACAACCATCCGGCGGCACTTTCCCTGATGCAACCTAAAACGGCTCGTATGTTTGCAGCATCCAAACTAACAGTTGCACCCGCCTCCGGGAGCGATTTGCCCAAATACAAAACTAGGTTTTCTAGTTGTGCTTCAATGTTGGGCAAGTAACTCTGCCTGATGACAGCGTCCGCAAAATACGTCGTTACAAGAGGGCGCCCATTTTCTCTTTCAGCCTTGCGTACTGCATGGCTCAGAACTGCGAGATCCCTTTCATCATATGTAGATTTGCGAATCATAGACGCGAGAGAACCCGAAAGCGAAAAGTCACCACAGTTTGGGCAATCAAAATCGTGCGCGTCTTTTCTGATGTTTGCTTTCGACGGGTTTGCGAGCTTTCCTTTGCAAATAAGGCAATGTAATTCGGTCATGCACAATCCCCCAAAAGCAGCATTAAAATAATTATCCAACCCTAAACACAAAATGTTTCGCTCGAATGTAAGTTAACTCAAGGCGAAGGCAGTTTAGTAACTGTAAACCGGAATAGGCTTTGCGTTTACGGCATCGCAATTGTCAAGGCTAAATGGAGTTGTAAAAAATATGTGGGCACCAATATCTACGGCCATCACCAAACAAAATCCCGGATTCAAGTACGAGTCCCGACACGCGGCGGGTGACCGAATGCTACCTCACTTGGGGTTCTAAAGCCGAGGCATTTACGCGGCGTGTTGTTATATTTTTGTTCCAGCTTTCT
>JANMQR010000113.1:0-6076 GCA_031370625.1 Burkholderiales bacterium
TCACGCGCGGCAGCACGCGCGCCCATATCGCGCGCGCCACCATTGAAGCAATCGCATTTCAAAGCGCAGAGTTAGGCCATGCAATGCGCAACGATGCAGCAATTGACTTGACTGAATTGCGGGTCGATGGCGGTGCTGCCGTGAATAATTTGCTGATGCAATTTCAGGCAGATTTATTGGGCATTCCAGTGGTGCGTCCAGCCGTCACTGAAACCACCGCGCTCGGTGCCGCGTTTCTGGCAGGATTGGCAGTTGGCTTTTGGCGCGATCAAAATGAAATCGCTGCACTGTGGTTGCGCGAGCAGACGTTTACACCCGATATTTCTCCTGTAGAAGCCGAGGAAAAAATGCGCAAGTGGCGGCGCGCCGTAGAACGGAGTCGAGCATGGGTCGAGTCAGATCATTTTAAACTCTAATATTGGCGGCACCTTTAGAGCATTTTGGCTTCGAAACGCCCGCCCATATTAGAGTTCCTATGTGGTTCCCATGTGCGCTTCACAGGTTCGGGGCTCGCGAATAAAGCCGCCCAACAATCTTTTTAACTTCCTAACTAGGCAAAATCGTGAGCATCGTCCTGAATATTCCAATCAATGCCAGCAGCACTGCCACCCTCATCGTCGCCGATGAACACACCGCACCGAGCGTGGGCTCGGGTTTAATTCGCGTATTGGCGACGCCGGTGATGATTAATTTAATCGAAGCTGCAGCGCTTGCCGCATGCGAAAAACTACTGCCGAGTGGCCATCAAAGCTTGGGCACGCGGCTTGATGTTTCGCACATTGCGGCAACGCCTGTCGGTATGCGTGTGACGGCCACTGCGGTGGTGTCGCGTATCGACGGGCGGCATATTTTTTTCAACGTGTCTGCGCGTGATGAGTATGATTTGATCGGCGAAGGTGTGCATGATCGTGTGGTGGTGGATGTGGCGCGCTTTGATAAACGTGTTCAGGAAAAAGCGGCCAAAAGTCGCGCTCGTTAAACTTCTGAAGGAACTTTCGTCGCGCAATTTATCTAACCGATGCGCAAATTTTTTGTCATTCCGTCACTATTGCGAATAGAAAATAACGTCCTCAAGGAAAAAATATGACCTCTCAAGATCGTGAATCTGTACTGACTATTTGCCTGATGGCCGCTTTTGCCGATGGCAACAACGATGAACGTGAGCGCGCAGAAATCAAACGCATCACAGAATCGCTTGCAGAAGGTGCCGATTTCAACACCGCGGCGCTGTATCAAAAAGTGCTGCAAAAACAGGTGACGTTAAATGACGTGGCAAAACAGTTGTCCAGCCAGGAATCAAAACAACTTGCCTTCGAAATGGCCGTGTGTGTTTGTGATGCCGATGGTGCGCATTCACCGGCAGAAAAAGCATTTTTAGATCAGCTTCGTGAACAGCTGAAGCTGGATGCCGCTTCAAGCGCCACGTTTGTTAATGATGCCGCGGCTATAGCGAGTGCGCCGGTTGCGGTAGCTGCTACAGCAAATAACATCGAGCCCCAGTTCGCATCAACCATGACCGACGCGGAAATGGACAAGATGATTTTGAACTATTCGATTCTGAACGGCGCGCTGGAATTGTTGCCGCAGAGCCTCGCCTCGATGGCAATCATTCCGCTGCAAATGAAAATGGTTTATCGACTCGGCAAATTGCATGGGTTCGATTTGGATCGCAGCTCTATCAAAGATTTTTTGGCGACGCTCGGCGTTGGTTTGACCTCGCAATATGTGGAGCAAATCGGACGCAGATTGATGGGCGGTCTGTTGGGCAAAATTGCTGGTGGCATTGGCGGTGGGCTGGGAAGCGCGGCGACCGGCAGCGCATTTTCATTCGCCAGCACCTATGCGCTAGGTCAGGTTGCGAAGCGCTATTACGCGGGTGGACGCACAATCAATACCGATACGCTTAAATCTGCATTTTCTGGATTGTTGAGCGAAGCCAAATCGATGCAAACTCGCTACTTGCCTGATATTCAGCAGCGCGCGAAAACGCTCGATATTAGCCAAGTGATGCAGGCGGTGCGGCAGTAGTACGCGCTATTAGATTTTTTTTGGTTTGACTTGAACCTTGGCAATGGCCGCGCGAATCGCCGGTAGCGCCACACGCGCGGCGTCTTCGCCGCGTTTAATACACATGCGTCGATAGCCATCACTAATGCTCGCGTAGTAACCCAAATCGGGATGAATAAAAACGTCCGCGTATTTTTTTTCGTCATCCACCATCGCGGCGCGTTTTCGATCACGGTCGCCCCAATTATCCGGCGCTTCTGATGGAATCGCGGAAACGTAGGCCGACACATCGAGCGCAATTACAACATCCGCACCCAATTCACGGGCTGCTTTGATCGGCACGGGAGCGGCTTCATCGCCGTCGTGATATTCCACACCGCGAATTTTTACCGGGAAGAATTGCCCTGGCGTGGCACTTGACGCGCGTGTCGCCGCACTGGTGTTGCCGCGATTGAAGACATGCAGGGTGTTGTCACGGGTGGCTGCGACCGTGACGGCCAGACGGCGTTTCATGCCATCAAGTGGTTTGTCATCGGTGAATTCGCGGATGAAAGATTCCACTGCATTACCGTTTCCCTTGAACCCGGATGTGGAAATACCGATGAATTTTTTGGCGTCAAGATTGAGCGCAATTTTTTCGATTTCCAACGCCGATATGCCGTTGGCGTACAAGGCACCAATCATCGCGCCGACACTGGCACCGACCACCAGATCAGCTTCTATACCGTTTTCTTCCAGCACTTTGAGTACGCCAATGTGTGCAAACCCGCGCGGGCCGCCAGCGCCCATCACGAGCGCGATGCGGGCACGCTTGTCGGCAGGATAAGGCGTAAAACTTGGCGCATCAGGGCCATTGAATTCGGCAATGCCACCTGCACAGCCTGCGATCAGCGCAACCATGCTTAACGCCATGATTTTGCGCACGGCGTGCAACCTTGACCTGCGTGGATGAATGTTTACTTGCATATTCAGAAAGCAATGAAATAATGATTAAGGAACCTCTGATAAAGTCCATTCCGAAAATCTTGCGTCGATATTGGGGCATCTGCGTCGTTGGAATACAAATGCGGCCCCTCGTGCGGTAGCTTATTTGGGTAACCTGGCAACGCACCTTCGTCGCACGCCTTGCATATGCCCCAATCTCAACACAATCTTTTCGAAAGCGACTTAATCAGATGTTCCTTAAATTTACCACGACAAAGATTCATCAATGAATAAAATCCATGACGCACTTATCATTGGCGGCGGCCATAACGGCCTCGTCTGCGCCTGCTATCTGGCCGCCAACGGCATGTCGGTGCGCGTGCTGGAACGCCGCCATGTGGTGGGCGGTGCTGCGGTCACCGAAGAGTTTCATCCGGGCTTCCGCAATTCGACGGCGAGCTACACCGTAAGTTTACTGAACCCAAAAATTATTCGCGATTTGAAATTACATGAGCATGGTTTGCGCGTGGTGGAGCGTCCGTTCTCGAATTTTTTGCCGCTCACTGATTCTTCACACATCAAGGTCGGCGGCAGTCTCACCGAAACACAACGCGAGGTCGCACGCTTTTCAAAGCGCGACGCAGAAAAGCTTCCCGCTTATTATCAAATGCTGGATCGCGTCGCCGATGTGTTGAAAGACTTGTTGCTCGAAACCCCGCCGAATGTCGGCGGCGGCTTGCACGATCTGATGCAGGCATGGAAAACCGGCAAGCGTTTCAAAGCGCTCGACATGGCCGCGCGCCGCGATGTGCTGGATCTTTTTACCAAGAGCGCTGCCGACATGCTCGATCAGTGGTTTGAAAGTGAGCCGATCAAAGCATGCTTCGGTTTTGATAGCGTGGTCGGTAATTTTGCCTCGCCGTACACGCCGGGCTCGGCGTATGTGTTGCTGCATCATGTATTTGGTGAAGTAAATGGCAAGCCTGGCATTTGGGGCCACGCGATTGGCGGCATGGGCGCGATTACGCAGGCGATGGCGGCGGAGGCCAAGGCGCGCGGCGTCGAGATTTCACTGAATTCGCCCGTGGCGAATTTGATGATCAGCAATGGCAAAGCAAACGGCGTCGTGCTCGAAGATGGCAGCGAAATTTTGGCCAAGCGCGTTATCTCGAATTTGAATCCGAAGTTGTTGTTTCAAAAATTGGTCGCGCCTGAATACGTGCCGCCAGAATTTACGCAGCGTGTGGACGCGTATCAATGCGGCTCCGGCACATTCCGTATGAATGTCGCGCTTGATGAACTGCCACGCTTTGCGTGCCATCCTGAGCCGGGCCCGCACCATTCATCGGGCATCATCATGGCACCGTCGCTCAAATATATGGAGCAGGCGTATTTCGATGCACGCACATTTGGCTGGTCAAAAAATCCGATTGTCGAAATTCTAATTCCCAGCACAGTTGATGATTCGTTGGCACCTGCGGGCAAACACGTGGCGAGTTTATTTTGTCAGCACGTGTCACCCACATTGCCTGATGGAAAAAGTTGGGACGATGCACGCGATGTGGTCGCTGATTTAATGATCGATACCGTCAGCAAATTCGCGTCCAATTTCAAAGCCAGCGTGATCGCGCGGCAGATTCACTCGCCGCTTGATCTGGAGAAAAAATTCGGCCTCATCGGCGGCGACATTTTTCATGGCGCGTTAACACTTAATCAGCTCTTTAGTGCCCGACCGATTTTGGGCTACGGCGATTACCGCACGCCGATCAAAAATTTGTATCAATGTGGCTCGGGTACGCATCCGGGTGGTGGTGTCACGGGTGTGCCGGGGCACAATGCGGCACGCGAGATTTTGCGGGATCGATAGCGCCGAGAAGTCAGGTAGCCTTCGGCAACCTGACCTACCAGAAGCCGCATGCAGTAGGTCAGGTTGCCGAAGGCTACCTGACAAATAGTTTAGGTAAACCCTAATAACGACGGGCGTCTCAGAGCATTTATGCCCGAAAAGCCGCGCCAGTGCTAGTGCCTGCATCCCTATTTATCATTCACCAAACTCGCAATCGCCATCGCAAACAGTGCGAATGCGATCAGCGCCAGCGCCACTACATCACGGGTAACCGTCTCTGTGGCCAAGTCCATGGTGACGTCGATAAAAAAGTTTTTGCCGCCCGCGAACAGTGTCGCAAACAATGCCCCAATCAACATTAATCCAAACGGAATTGCCAATCGCATGGCGCGCGACAGACGTTTGTTTGAAGCCGTCGCAGGCAGGGTGTCTATTACCCGCAACGTAAATCCTGCGTCATCAACGTAGCGTTCGCGATGCTCACGCGCATCCGCTTTCAGCATCTCGTCCAGTGGGTCGCGAATCATGTTCATGCGGCTACTCCTTTGCTATCTTTGTCATCAGCATACGCGCTTAACACTGCACGCATTTTTTCTTTGGCTTTCAAAATATTGGTCTTTACCGTGCCGAGCGGAATGCCTAAAACGTAGGCGGCTTCGTCGTGAGAAAGATCGTTGTAGTAGCACTGCAAAATCGCGTTACGTTCTGCGTCATTCAATGTTTCCATTGCGCGTTCCAGATCTCGTTTCATGCCGGTATGACCTGCTTCGGACTGCACAGGTTCCGGCTCGGGCATGATTTCGGCGTCGAGTAAAACTTCATGTTTTTTGCGAACCTCAGATTGCCACACATTGAATGCGATGCGATAAAGCCAGGTGGAAAATTTCGCTTCGAAACGAAACAATTTAATTTTTTTCCACGCGAGGATAAAAGTCTCCTGCGCCACATCATCGGACAATTCAATTTGCCCATTGGTCATCTTGCGGATTGACGCGCGTAGTGGCGATTGATGACGGCGTACGAGTTCGGCGAACGCGTTGCGGTCGTTACTGGATTGAACGCGAGTGATGAGATCACTATCACTAAAAGTGGGCGCGTTCGATGCGCTGGGCATCATGAGATTCAGATGTGCGATTGGGCTGTTTAGTTACTCTTTGCCCGCCTTGCCCGTTTCCAATTTCCATACCAGTAAATAACCGATGCCCATAAAAAGTGGAATCAAGCCAATGCTCCACGGCGCTTCAAATTGCGCGAGACAAATTGCTAACCCAATGCCGAGCCCAATCAGCACCAGACCGC
>JANMQR010000261.1:0-2689 GCA_031370625.1 Burkholderiales bacterium
CGCGAACTTCAACCCTGTGTCGATCCGCGTCACTTATGAGGTGGATCAGGGTGGTCAAAAGTTCTGGTTGGGCGCGGTCGATGGCCAGTTCAAGCTCAGCGACAGCTTCGAGATTGGTGGCTCGCTGGTTGAGGATCGTAACCCGCTGGCACCATACAAGCTGTACAGCGTTAACGCCATCGCCAAGCTTTCGCAGCACACATTTGTATTTGCCGAAATCGCTCGTAGCGACACACAAGCGATTGGGCAAGCCATTGGCCAAGGCGCACTGCCCGGCAGCGCACAGCAGCTTGGCAAAGGCGACGGCAAACGCGTCGAGCTTCGCCATAGCGACGGCGATTTTTCGGCGCGCGTCTATGCGGGCAAGACTGATGCCGCATTCAATAACCAGGCGGCGACCCTGAACGGCGGTCGCGCAGAAACGGGCGCGAAAGTCCAGTACAAGATGGACGATAAAACCCGGCTATCGGCGGAGCTGTTGCGCAGCGAGGATGCCGCGACGCATGGCAAACGCGAGGGCGTGCGCGTCAGCGTTGAGCGCGATCTGACTGACAATATTAGACTCGAAGTGGGTGTTCGTCAGGCGAAGGAATCGAGCGTGGCGGCGTCAGCAAGTAGTGCTGACATCGGAGCGCTGAACAATCCGGCCATCGGCAGCCCCTCGTCCATCGTACTCAGCGCGCCAGCGGGCGCATTGGGAACGGGTGCTACACCTGTCGATAACACGACGGTGCGCGCTCGTATTACGGCCAAAATTCCGTCCGCTAACGCTAACGTTTATGGCGAGTACGAGCAAGACGTTCAATCGACCGCGAGAAAGGCAGCAGCCATTGGCGGCGAATATGCATTGTTTGATCGCGCCCGGCTTTACGCGCGGCATGAATTTATTTCCAGTTTAAGTGGCGTGTATGGCCTTAATTCCGCACAGCAGCAGCGCGCGACGGTTATCGGCCTGGATAGCAGCTACATGAAAGATGGGCAGGTGTTCAGCGAATACCGTATGCGTGATGCGCTGGCCGGGCGCGACGCGGAGGCGGCAATGGGCCTCCGCAATTTCTGGGTAGTCGGTCAAGGTGTGCGCGTATCCACCGGTCTGGAGCGATTGCATACACTGGCAGGCGTGAGCCGCGAGGCCACTGCCGTTACGACCGGGATCGAGTACACGCGCGACCCGCTGTGGAAGGCGTCGGGCCGTCTGGAAGTGCGGCGTGATAACGTGGCGGACACGTGGCTCAGCACGCTGAGCGTTGCACGAAAACTCGACAACGATTGGACCGTCCTCGCCCGCAATATTTTCAGTCTCAGCGACAACAAAACCACCGGCAATAAGTCACAGGATCGATTCCAACTGGGCTTTGCCTACCGCGACAGCGCGACCAACAAAACCAACGCGCTCACCCGTTACGAATTCAAGCGCGAACGCGACGATAGTGTGGCCGACAATACTTCGAGACGGAATGTGCATATTGTCTCTGCGCATGCTGACTATTTGGTCAGCCGCCCATGGATCATCGAAGCACACTACGCCGGCAAGTGGCTTGACGAAAAATACGTGGGTGTTCGCAGCAAATACGCAGCGCACCTGCTGGGCGCGCGTAGCACTTACGATGTCACCGAAAAGTGGGATGTCGGGGTTATCGGCAATACGCTCTTCAGCCAAGTTGGCAGCAGCCGCCAATACGGTTTCGGTCTTGAAACCGGCTATCGCCTGAAGAACAATCTATGGCTTTCACTGGGCTACAACTTCAGTGGATTTTCCGACAAGGATCTGGTCGACACAGACTACACCAACAAGGGAATTTTTGTGCGGCTCCGGTTTAAGTTCGACGAGAAGCTCTTCTCGGGCACCACGCAATGATTGACACGTGTAAGTCAACGCGCTACGGCGGCAAACGCTCGGGTAGCGGGCCACGGGTAGGTGACGAGCCGCTGCAGGCCAAGCAACCGCAGTGTTTCATAATCGACCCCTGAATCGACGGCGTCGCGCAAATGACCTCAAGTGTATTTCCGATGCAGCCAGTTGATGCGTCACCCACTCATCCGCGTACGCTAGGCTGGCTCGGCACTACCGCGCTCGCAATTGGCGGGAGTAACCAAAGCCTGTTTATTCTTGCCGCTTTGTTTGTGGGCCAGGGTCACATCTTGGGTCAGGGAACTGCCGCGGTGCCACTGCTGGCGGTAGGCCTATTGCTCGCGTGGGCCGCCGCGCCGGGCTGGATCGAGTTGGTGCTGATGTACCCGAACCGGGTCGGCGGCATTGCCGCAACCTGTTCTGAAGCGTTTCGTCCCTACAGTCCGGTGCTGGCCAATCTTACTGGTGTTTGCTACTGGTGGGGCTGGGTGCCAACGTGCGGGTTGACGGCAATTCTTTCGGCTTCAGCCATTCATGAGTGGTATCTACCTGGCGTTCCCGTAACGCCGCTTGCAGTTGGTCTTGTGCTGCTGTTCATGTCGCTCAATTTATTTGGCATTAAATGGGTGACGCGGTTTGCCGTTCCGGTCGCAAGTGCATCGGCGCTGCTGGCATTTATCTCGGGATTGGCACCGATCTTCGCAGGCAATGTGGATTGGCGTCTCGCCACCACGTTCGAACTCTCCACGCCGTTTCCCGGCTGGTTCGGTCAGCTCACGAGTCTGATGGCGGGTCTCTACCTCATCGGATTTGCGGCACCAGCGTTCGAAGCCGCCG
>JANMQR010000271.1:0-12169 GCA_031370625.1 Burkholderiales bacterium
TCACGCCCCACGAGGCGTTGAAGGCGCGCATGCCTTCCTTGACCGACTTGCCGTTGAGTTTGGCGAGTTTGAAAGCCGAGTTCAGCTTGCCGACCGACCGCGAGGCGTCGCTCACCGCCTTGGCAAGGCCCTTGGAATTCTTACTGCCGATCAAGGCAGACCGCGCACCATGCCACCTCGCCAAGCGAAGCAGCAGGCCAGCGACCGCATTTTGTATCAAGGCATTGTCAAGGCTAGATTCATCGTAGTTGTTAAAGTCACGGTGCAGAGTTTCAATTTGATCGTTAATCTCATTGCTAAATTGGGTATCCAGCTGAACTACTGTCGGCCATTCCTCAATCAATGCAAGCAGCATATCCCGACTTACGCGATGCCCTTGATCGGGCAGCAATGCGGTGGGCTCCACCAACAATATCCAGCCTTCCATCTGCGTCTCCACATGCCATTGCTGAACCTGCGCGGGTTTGACAAAAACCAGACTGCCTTCTGACACATCGACGTCTACAAAATCAACACTGTGGTGATTGCTCCCACGCGTTGTCAGCCACAGCATGAAGAACTCAACACGCTCGGGCTTGGCCCGCTGGCTTGCACTGGTACGACGCTTGAGTTCGGACAACAGCATTAACTCGATCCCCAGCCGCGCAAAGCGCTGGTTTGCAAACCGTGTATCTCTCAAACCCGCGAGTGGCACTTGCATATGCTTTTGTCCGTAGGACGAATCAGCCACTTTGACTGAATTTGATTATATTTTGCTGAAAAATGATGGCGCTATTTCGACTTGCAATCAACATAATTCATTTAAGAAACTGAATATTTTCTTCTTAACAGTATTAAGGATACATCAAGGAATTGATCATGCATCGAAGAACTCTTTTTCAATACTCTGTCGTGTCTGCCGCTGTCTTTGCCACTACGGCAATGCTCGCGGCCTGCACAACGGGCAAACCTAACCACTCACAGGAGAAAGCCATGGCCACCACACACAAGGCGCAAGTCGTCGCACTTTTGAAATCCATCGAAACTGGCGACTCAGCACCCGTATCAAGTATCAATCCCAACAAATACATTCAGCACAATCTGGCGGTCGGCGATGGGCTTGCCGGGTTTGGCGCAGTGCTGCAGGCTCTGCCCAAAGGCTCTGCCAGAGCGAATACTGCGCGCGTCTTCCAAGATGGCGGCTACGTTTTCGCACACACTGAGTACAACTTCTTCGGGCCCAAAATTGGTTTTGATGTGTTCCGCTTTGAGAACGACAAGATTGTCGAACACTGGGACAACCTGCAAGAAACTGCTAAGGGTCACCCCAGCGCCAACCCCAGCGGCCGCACCATGATCGACGGCACCACTGCAGTGATTGATCTTGATCGGACAGAGCCCAATAAGGCCATCGTGCGAAGTTTTGTGGACGACATTCTAGTGAATGGCCGAATGGACAAGCTGGCCGGTTATTTCGACGGTGACGACTATCTGCAGCACAACCCCGCCGTTGCCGATGGCTTGTCCGGTTTGGGCGCGGCCTTAGCGGCCATGGCGAAAGCCGGTGTTTCCATGAAGTACGAACGAATCCACAAAGTGCTGGGCGAAGGTAACTTCGTACTGGTCATCAGCGAGGGGCAATTTGCTGGCAAGCATGTCGCCTTTTATGACCTGTTCCGCGTACAGGCCAACAAAATCGCCGAACACTGGGACACAATCGAGCCGATTCCACCGCAGTCAGAATGGAAAAACGCTAACGGCAAATTTGGTTTTTAGTCGGTGACAAAAGTCAGCGTTTCAACGAATTTTTAGGGGTGGGAAGCTGCACCGAGATGAGTGCGCAGGACTTCTACTCCCACTCAATAGTCGCCGGCGGCTTCCCACTAACGTCATACACAACCCGATTAAATCCACGCACTTCATTGATGATGCGATTCGAGACCTTACCTAACAGTGAGTAAGGCAACTCCGCCCAATGCGCGGTCATGAAGTCGGTGGTTTGCACGGCTCGCAGTGCGACCACGTTTTCATAAGTGCGACCATCGCCCATGACGCCAACACTTTTAACCGGCAGGTAAACCGCAAACGCTTGCGCAACCTTGTCGTACCAGCTCAAGCCATTTTCATCTTTCGTGGCGCGCAGCTCTTCGATAAAAATTGCATCGGCGCGGCGCAATAAATCGGCAGCGGGTTTGCTAACTTCACCCAGAATTCGCACACCCAACCCTGGGCCTGGGAAGGGGTGTCGGTGGACCATTTCGGGTGCGAGTCCCAACTCAATCCCCAGTTTGCGCACTTCGTCTTTGAATAATTCACGCAGCGGTTCGAGCAATTTCAAATGCAGCGTATCGGGCAGGCCGCCGACGTTGTGGTGCGATTTAATCGTGTTGGCTTTTTTGGTTTTTGCGGATGCGGACTCGATCACATCAGGATAAATCGTGCCTTGCGCCAGCCATTTTGCTTTCGGCAGTTTGGCGGATTCGCGTTGAAATACTTCAACAAATACACGGCCAATAATTTTACGTTTTTGTTCGGGGTCACTCACACCTTTCAGCTCGCTTAAAAAATCGTCCGCTGCATCAACGTAAATCACTTTCATGTGCAAATTGTCGGTGAAGGTTTTTTTCACTTGCACTGATTCATTCAAGCGCATCAGGCCGTTATCCACATACACACACGTGAGTTGATCGCCAATCGCTTTGTGAATGAGTGCAGCGGCAACTGAAGAATCCACGCCACCGCTCAAGCCTAAAATAACTTCATCACTGCCCACTTGCTCGCGAATTTTCGCTACGACCTGCGGAATATATTCGGGCATATTCCAGTGTGCTTCGCAGCCACAAATTTCGTGCACGAATCGGTTGTAGATTGCCGAACCTTGCGTGGTGTGGGTGACTTCTGGATGAAACTGCACGGCGTAAAATTTTCGCACCTCATCCGCCATGCCCGCGAAGGGCGTGGTTTCGTTGGATGCGATCACTTTGAAACCGGGTGGCAATTCGGTGACCTTGTCGCCGTGCGACATCCATACATCCAGCAGGCCATTTTCATCGTTATCTGCGTCACTATTGGTGCGGTCTTGAATGCCATCCAATAATTTCGAGTGACCGCGCGCGCGGATTTCGGCGTAACCAAATTCGCGCACCAAGCCGTTCTCCACTTTGCCGCCTAACTGCGCGGCCATGGTCTGCATGCCGTAGCAAATGCCGAGTACCGGTACACCCATTTCAAACACAATTTGCGGCGCACGCGCCGTATCTGCTTCCGTCACGCTCGCATGACTGCCCGACAAAATAATGCCGCTGGGCGCATAGGCCTTTATATCTTCCGCCGACATATCAAACGGATGAAGTTCGCAATACACGCCAGCCTCGCGCACACGACGCGCGATGAGCTGAGTGACCTGAGAGCCGAAATCGAGAATTAGAATTTTGTCGTGCATATATGCAATGAAGGATTAATAAAATTTAGTAACTAGCTGCCAACACTTGGCGCGGGCACCACTGTCGCCGGTGGCGATTTGTTGGCTGGATGGACGGGCACGCCATTTTTTGTAAAGAATCGCCATGCCACAAACACGCCGATAAATTGCAAAATCGCCGACAGATAAAACACCACGCCCATCCGCCAATCGCCTTGCGGATAGTGCGATACGGTCGCCAGCATTTGCGTGCTGATGATCGGTGCAATCACAATCGACAAGCTCTGTAGCGATTGCAGCGAGCCCATCAGCGCACCTTGCTCTTTTGGATCAGTCGCTTTCGAGGCGATGGCTTGCAGCGCGGGGCCGGCCGCGTACGATAGAAAATTCAGTCCAATCAGCACGTAGATCATCCAGCCTTCGAACGCCAAGCCGGTTGCAAAATAAATGATTGATGCGCTGAGTAAACCGATAAGGCTGAGCCTGACCTCACCCATCGTTTTGATCAGCCGCGATAACAACCCAGCCTGTACCACGGCAGCCGTGAGACCGACGCAAAAAAGTGCAATACCGTTTTCTCTTGGACCCCAACCAAATTTGAAATTTGTATAAAGCACCCAAGTGGTCTGCTGCAAAATTTGCGCGAAGCTCGATAACGCAAAAACGATAATCAGTGCGCCGATATCAGGCCGCGAAAACAAACGCATGAAGGACGAAAACGGATTCGATTTTGCGAAGGAAAACGGCGTGCGCTTATCTTTGGCGAGCGATTCTTTAACGAATAGAAATCCGAACAGACCGTTGGCAAAGCACAAACCCGCGCCAACATAAAATGGAAGGTGATAGTTGATACTGCCAAGCAGCCCGCCGAGCATCGGCCCGCAAATGAAGCCCAAGCCGAACGCAGCACCGATCATGCCGAACGTTTTTGCACGTTTGTCTGGCGTTGAAATATCGGACGCATACGCCGACGCAGTTGACATCGACGCCGACGCCGCGCCACCGATAAAGCGGCCCAGGAAAAGCCACATCAGCGTGGGTGCCCAAGCGGTCACCAGAAAATTAAGTCCCATGCCAATACTGGAATAAATCAATACCGGTCGGCGACCGATTTTGTCTGACATGGCGCCCAGCAGTGGCATGCATAAAAATTGCATCAACCCAAACGTGGCCGCTAATATGCCATACCACTTGGCCTGTTCTTCAGGGCCGTTAACGAAGTCGCCCACCAACAGCGGCAGCACAGGTACCGCCAAGCCCACACCGAGCATATCGAGAAAGACCACGGCTAGAACAAATCGAAAACCTGCCTTGCGTTTTTTTTCTTCTGCCAGCGCTGCCAGTGCAGATTCTGAAACGTTTAATTCCGCTGCGGGGCTAGTCATTTTGCACAATCATTGTTAAACACTTTTACTAAATTTAGTTGCCTACAAAAGAGCGATCAATCCACCCGATAATTCGGCGCTTCCTTGGTCATCTGCACATCATGCACATGCGATTCGCGCATGCCCGCTGCGGTGATTTCAACGAACGTTGCTTCTGTGCGCATTTGCTCAATTGTGGGGCAACCGACCAGGCCCATCGATGCACGCAGGCCACCCATCAATTGATGAATGATGGTGGTGACTGGGCCTTTGTAAGGCACACGACCTTCAACCCCTTCGGGTACGAGCTTGTCCGCATTGCTGATGTTTTCCTGAAAATAGCGATCAGATGAACCCTTCTGCATGGCACCTAACGATCCCATGCCGCGATAGCTTTTGTAGGATCTACCCTGAAACAATTCGATCTCGCCCGGCGCTTCATCGGTGCCTGCAAACATCGAGCCCATCATCACGCACGAGGCACCTGCCGCAATCGCTTTTGCTACATCACCGGAATAACGAATTCCGCCATCGGCAATACAGGGAATGCCCAGTCTGTCGAGCGCCGATGCGGCTTCCGCCACTGCGGTAATCTGTGGCATGCCGACGCCTGTGACAATCCGCGTAGTGCAAATCGAGCCGGGGCCTACGCCGACTTTGACGCAGTCTGCGCCATGATCCGCCAGCGCGGCCGCACCAGCCGCAGTGGCTACATTGCCACCGATAATTTGCACATTAGGGTACTTCACCTTCACGCCGCGCACCATATCGAGCACACCTTGTGCATGGCCGTGCGACGAATCTACGACCAAGCAATCGGCACCGGCTTCGATCAAGGCTGCTGCGCGTTCCATATTGTCGCCACCGACGCCAATGCCTGCGCCGACGCGCAATCGCCCTTGCGCATCTTTGCTGGCGTAGGGGTGATCTTTGGCTTTTTGGATGTCTTTTACGGTAATCAAGCCAGCCAACTCAAACGCATCGTTAACCACTAATACGCGCTCAAGCCGATGCTTGTGTAACAGCGCCTGCGCCTCGTCCAGAGTGGCACCTTCTTTGACAGTCACCAAGCGGTCGCGAGGCGTCATGATATTTTTGACCGGCTGATCAAGGTTGGTTTCGAATCGCAAATCGCGGTTGGTAACGATGCCCACGACTTTTTTTGCCTCGACCACCGGCAAACCAGAAATACCGTGTTGGCGTTGCAGCAGCAACACTTCGCGCACCGTCATTTCCGGCGTCACCACCAGCGGATCTTTCACCACACCGCTTTCGAATCGTTTTACTTTCGCGACTTCCATCGCTTGGGCGCGAATTGATAAATTTTTGTGCACGATACCAATGCCGCCCTCTTGCGCCAAGGCGATCGCGAGACGAGATTCGGTCACGGTATCCATCGCCGCCGAGAGCAGGGGCAGATTCAAGCGGATTGTTTTGGTAAGCTGGGTCGCGAGCGTGACGTCGCGTGGGTGGACTTGGCTATGGGCCGGGACGAGCAAGACGTCATCAAACGTCAGGGCCTTTTTGACGAGTTTCAAATTGTGGACTCCGGCAAAAAGCGGATTATACGCGAGAGGGTTTGCGCAATAAAGCGAATGGTCGTAGGAGGCGTGATTATTCTCCATCTAGCTAAGTAGTTTAGATGGCGCGAAGTTAGGCGAAGTATTCTCGCTAAGCCTTTGACCACTCGAATATTTTTCACTTTTTAACACAAACCATCCAAGCTCTTTTCGCTGGGGTGCTGCTATAATTCGGTAATGGATATGTTGCAGATCGGCACGAATCAGCAATTCGGTACAAAAGCGAGAAAAAGTCTGCCTCGCATTCGCTTGCGTTTTGGACTCTTTTTCGCCGCTGTTTGCTTGAGCGGTTGCGCGTCAATGTTTGAATCGCAAAAGCCACTACCAGTGCCGGTGACTGTTGTACCGGCAGCGCCACCAGCAGCACCGACATCGTTGAATGCAGAAGCAGCCAGCACACTGAAAGCGGCCGAACAAAGCGTCATCGAAGCACGAGTGAAACGGGTATTGTGGAGCGCGGCAATTGAGCAGTTGGTAGAAGCACGGAAAGCCGCCAAGGTTTTTGATAGTGATGCAACACTCAAGCACGCCAGGGAAGTGATTGCGTTATGCGAGCTCAGCAGCAAACAGGCGCAGCTTCCACCAGTCGTCTGGTAACGTAATTTTTGTAAAATCTGGCGGCTCTTGTGCCCGACTCGTATAACGTTTTAAACATAGCGTTTTAAACATAACGTTCCAAACAAAAATTTGCTTCACAAAAAATTAAAAAAGCGTTTGACCAGGAGACATAGATGAAATCGCCCGTTCAACTTTTTGCCGCCCTCGCCATTTTTTTGGCCACCGCAACCGTCGCCGCACAAGTTTTCAAGTGGATCGACAAAGACGGAAAAGTAAATTTTAGTGACACGCCGCCCCCTGCTGAAGCCGTGAAAGGTGAAGCGAAAAAAATAGTGACTCCCAGCGCGTCGCCATCGCCGCAAGCCACGCCGCCCAAATTAGCCGCGCTACCATCAGCAAAAACGGGCGCGGATCAAGCAAAAGACGCGGAAAAGAAAAAAACCGATTTGGCCGAAAAAGCCAAAAAAGATGAAGCGGCGGATAAGATTGCAAAGCAGAACGAAGAGCGATGCAAAGAAGCGAAACGTTACTTGAGCACATTAGAAAGTGGCACGCCGATCAAACAAAGCAACGACGCGGGCGAGGCAGTATTCATGACCGATGAGTTGCGAGCATCAGAATCCGCACGAGCGAAAACGGCCGTGACAGAATCCTGTAAAACCTAGAATATAAAATGAAACGGGTTGATTGCACGTCAGACTCAAGCCAATCAAACCCGCCAAGAATGCGTCGCACTACATCCCAAAACCTCCAAGACTTCCCGACACCAAGCAGATGTAGTTTGCCTGTTGCAAAGAGCATGGTGGCTGTCGCGCTCAGTATGTGCGTGCTGGCGATTACGGGATGGCCTTCCAGCGTTCACGCGGTCGGTCTGGGCAATTTGGATGTTCGCTCTTACTTGGGTGAGCCACTCAATCTGCGGATTGGCGTGATCACACAACAAAATGAAGAGATTGATACTGGCTGTTTTGCGGTCATTAACGCGCCCGGCAGCGAGGCGAATGTAAGCCGCCGTGACGTTCGCCTTACGCTGGTTGAAACAAGGGTCAGTCGCTATCTTGAAGTGCGCGGCACCAACGCATTCAACGAACCGATCGGCAGACTCTCAATTCGCGCGGGCTGCCAAGCCGATTCCGGCGTGGTGCGTGATTACCCGCTGCTGCTTGATCCCGCGCCGCTGCTCGCGCCGCCACTTGCAAATGCCGATGCGGCGGTCAATTCAACCGCACGCGTCACCGCTCAATCACCGACTGTAAACGCGGGTGACGATGCGGCAGCAGCACGTTGGACCGTGTATGAGGGCGACACCTTGTCGAGCCTCGCTCGCGGCGTTCATCCGGGTGATCGCGCGCGTCAAAATCAATACATTGTGGCGTTGCGGACGTTAAATCCATCATTGGCAGGCATCACGAATGATGTACCACTGCCTTTGAACAGCCAGCTTGTTTTACCCGATCTAAAAACATTGTCCAGCGCTGCAAATCGGGCAGCGCGTGAGCGCACTCGCCGCGAACCAGGTGTCGCGACCCGCAACGCTCGCCCGAAAGTGGTTGCAGATAAAGCGCTGCGACCGCTCACCGCACAGGCTGCGTTGCCAACCGCCACTAAACGCGCGCCGGTGCCACCGGCCGAGGAAAAGAATTCGGCCAAGGCGGACGCGGCACCGAAAGTACCAGAGCCAAAAAAAGCCGCCGCAGCAGATGGCTTCAGGTTGCGCATTTCCGGCAGCGATTTGGATTTATCGCGCAGCCAGGGCATCACCGACGAAACTCGTGCTCAGTTGCGCGAACGCTTCGCAGCGCTGGACGCAGACGACCAGACAGCACAGCTGCTCGCCCTGAAAAATACGGTCAAGCAAATCGAAAAACGTCTCAATGAGATGCAACTGAAGATGGCCACGCTTCCTGCATCCGGGGCGCTTGGGGCACCACCAGCGGAACCTGTGCCGGCGCCCGTGCCTGTGGTTGCGCCGACGGTGCCACCCGTCGTAGACAAAGCACCATCCGAAGTTACTGTGGCGGCGCCGGCAGCAGCAGCTCTTACGCCAGCCCCGGCAGCACCCCCAAAAGCCACCGAATCCGCTAAGCCCGATAATCAAGGCAACTCTTCAACAGATTTCACAACGCTGATTGTGATTGCCTTGAGCATCTTGGCATTAGCGGCGCTGGTATGGTGGGTACTGAAGCAACGTGCGGCGAATTCGCTCGTTGAGGACCAACAAACACGCGGCAAAAATTCATCTTCCGATGAATTCAACACATGGGTAAATGATCCCGACACCGAATTGCCTGGCGCGACCACGATGCCGAAAGCGGCGCGGTCACCCGGCGGTGCCCGCGCGGCCAGCAAATCTGCAAGTTTGCGCAACGACAATGGATTCGGAAAAACTGAGGCGACGGAGTCGACCAATCGTTTTGCAGCCGATGGCGCAGCACGTTCCATCGCACACACGGAAGCGAGCGACGGCGTTTCTGCTCCGGCTCCAGCACCTGCGCGTGGCCAGCCATATAGCAATCCGCCTCCATCCACTAATGCCGGATTTACGCTGCCAAGTGCAACACCGCTCTTGCCGCTAGCGACCTCTGACCGCGCAAAGGCGGATAGCGCGCCAATCCCGACTTCGAATTTGGTTACGAGCACGGATACTTTCGATCTTGACCTCGATCTGGACCTACAGGGTGGTTCCACGTCGAGCACTGATCAAACATCGGAAGATCGCCTGCGCAGGCTGCGCTATATGCATGAGCGCTACCCCGAGTTGGCGGCCAGGACTGTCTCCATTGACGAGCCTGAATCCGTAATCCATGCCGCACGCCTTTACTATGAAGACAATCAACTCGGCAAGGCTTGCGAACTGCTCATTTACGCGGTGGAAGAACGTCCACAGGAAACTCGTTTTTGGCTGGCGCAATTCGAATTATTCCGCCTCGAAAAAATGGCAACGCAATTCACCGATCTCGCGCAAAAATTTGAGCTTTTGTTTGGTGCCGATAAATCGTGGCAGAAGGTTCAGCAAGCTGGTTGGGGGCTTGATCCATCGAATCCACTGTTCAGTGGTGCGAACGGCGCTGATCAATTCGATGCTACGGCTGAAAATTGGCTTGATGCGCCCGTCGGCGGCGATGCAGCAACGCAAAATATTTCGGAAGCATTGATTGCCGATTTACGCGCGTCTCTATTCGCCGAACATCGTGTAACGCATGCAGATTTTGAGCGCGGGCCCACCCTTTTGAATTCGATGGGCGAACGAAGTCAGGGATGAATACACCCACACCCACAGAAATGTCGCTGACCGTCGCGGCCGGTCTTGAAGGCGCAACATCGATTCAAGACCGTAAAAAACGTGCGGCAGCGATGATCGCGCTGAAATCATTTCCTGATCGCCAGGGCCCGCTTACGCCAGCACGTGTCGCGGATCTCATCAGCTTTGAAAATAATCTGCACGTCATTATTCAATCTGACAAGCGCTGGTTTTTTGCCAATTCGGAGCGCACCGATGCAATCCAATTTGCCCGCGATATGCACGTGCTGCACAACTTTGGCGCAGCGACAACCGAGCAAATCATTGCCCGTCGCAACGAATGGCTCAGCACTGACCTCGGCGGCGATAGCCCTGTGGAAAACGACCAACTTCTGCAGCGCGTGGTCGCGTTGGCGCTGCACCATTACACTTCATCGATTAAGTGGAGTTTTTTCCGCCACGAAACTGTAAAGCCGCAAATGTGGCCGCTGCTGCACGCGCAATTCAGCTTCGCAGAGTCGAATGGTTTTGCGACCACGCTCACCCATTTGTTCGACGCTGAAAGCCACTTCAAGACATCGGTGCAGGCACTCTATCTACGCGCCCTGCTGTTGGATGTGCTCAACACCGGCAGCTTGTCGATGCCGCAAATTGAAATCGCCGATGGCTGGCTGGCGGAATGGACCTTGGGCTACCAGCTCGATCCAACTTACTCGCCAGCCGCGCATTCGCTGTTCGTTGATCTCGATGCGAGTATGGGTATTCAGCTCGTCACTGGTAACACCGCATGGCCCTCGTATCGCTATTTGAAAATGGAACGGTTGCGCGATCAGGCTGAGGTGGTGCGCTCCGAGCTTCGCGTGGGCCGCCCTTATCACGGCCACACCAGCTCGAGCGAGTTTCCGGTACGAGAACACGTCGCATTGCTCACCAATGTAGAGCGCGTATACAAATCACTGCTTGATCACAGCGTGTCGCATATTGAGGAACGGCAGCTCGTCGCCAATATGAACGCGGACGTGCGCATCGGTTTCGATGCAGTGTGCAGTGCAATCTTCGGCGACGCTGACAACACAAAATCAAGTAGCGCAAGCGCTTCAGATGTACCAACCATGAAATTTGCGAATCTGGAGCTTTCTCTGGGCGGTTCACTTTCGCTGGGTGGTTCATTAGCACCCGCCGAAAAAGCGCGTGACGATACCGCGAACCGGTCCGTGAGCGATGCAGCGCTTGCGACCCGCTGGAAAATCCATGACATGAGTTCGAAAGGCGTTGGCTTATTGGTCGAACGCGGCATCGGCGAGGCCGTAAGCGTGGGTCAATTGCTTGCCATCAAGCCGTTCGGCGAAGTTCACTGGATGCTTGGCGTGCTGGTACGAAAACTCACGCAACGCACAGTAGGCGAAACGCTGCTCGGCGTGGAAATACTCTGTGTGCGCCCGTTGCCGATTACGCTGCGCCAATTCGCGCAGCTGGCCGACAGCAAACCCGACCCCACGCTAACGCCCACCCACGCGCTCTACTTGCCCGGCCTGGAACAACACGGTCGCGCAGACGTTATTGTTATGCCAGACCGCGATGTTGGCTTGAAAAGCATTTTTGGACTGTCGGCGGCAGCGTCGAAATATCGACTGCGTATCAAGCGCGTGCTGAGAAAAGAAACCGGCTGGATGGGCGTACGATTTGAAGTGCTAGGCAAGGACTAGCGCACGTCTTGGCGCATAAATGGCTCCAGATGCCCGTCAATGCTGGTGTTTCTCCCTAGCATTGGCGCAATAAATCTCACATTTTTGCTGACGACACGCTATCGAAATTCCTGTGCAATTGCGCGCGCCGCGACCGCGGGCAAGTCACGCAGCGGCGCGTAGTGATCGCGTTTATCGTTACGAAAATCATTGTAGTGTTCATGGCCGACTGCCCTGTTTGAAAAGTCGCGCTGGATCAGAAATGGGCTGTAACCCGTAATGGTTGCATCTGTCAACCTAACGGTCTCATAGGCGCTCTCCGCGGTGGGGTTGAGTTCGCG
>JANMQR010000281.1:0-5474 GCA_031370625.1 Burkholderiales bacterium
AATTAATCAACTGGATCGGCCGGTAATCGTGGCGTACTTGCTGGTGATTGTGACCTTGTTTATTGCGATCAATTTTTTGGTCGATGTAGTGTATTCGGTACTCGATCCGCGCGTGCGTTTGGGCGCGGAATCTGGTGGGGGGCATTGAGATGAGCGCTGTTCCGATATTGAATTCGCCAACTGTTGAGACGCCTCGCATCGAGACACCACTCCGACGATTTTGGAGCGAGTTTGCCGAATCAAAATTGGCGTTGATCGGTTTGGCGATGCTGGTTGTGATTATTCTTATTGCGATTTTTGCGCCATTGATTTCATCGCAGAATCCTTATGATCTGGGTCAGCTCGACATCATGGATTCGCGGCTCGCGCCCGGCGAAAAATCGGCGGCGGGCAAGGCACACATACTCGGTACCGATGATCAAGGCCGCGACATGCTTTCAGCGATTTTTTATGGCTTGCGGATTTCGCTCGGCGTGGGTATTGCCAGCACCGTGTTCGCGCTCGCGATTGGTTTATTTTTCGGCATGATCGCGGCGTATTTTGGCGGTTGGGTCGATACGCTGATCATGCGTATTGTCGATATTCAGTTATCGTTTCCCGCAATTTTGATTGCGCTGATTTTGCTGGCGGTGTTGGGGCAAGGCGTCGATAAAATTATTGTGGCGCTGATTACCGTGCAGTGGGCGTACTACGCGCGCACCGTGCGAGCTTCTGCCTTGGTGGAAAAGCAGAAAGAATATATCGAGGCGGCGAAAGTATTGGCGCTATCAAAAACGCGGATTTTGTTTCGCCACATGCTGCCGAATTGTTTACCGCCGTTGATCGTTGTTGCGACCGTTCAGGTTGCACATGCGATTGCGCTGGAATCGACGCTGTCGTTTTTAGGGCTGGGGTTACCGATTACAGAGCCCTCGCTAGGCTTGCTGATTTCGAATGGATTTACCTATTTGATGAGCGGTAAATACTGGATTTCGTTTTATCCGGGATTGGCGCTGCTGCTCACGATTATGTCGATTAATCTGGTGGCGGATCAGTTGCGTGATGTATTGAATCCGAGGTTGAAGAAATGATGTTTTACGATGCCAAAATTTTCACCGTCATCCCGGCGCAGGCCGGGACCCAGTCCGCCGTTTGTTTGTGATACGAAGGACTGGGCCCCGGCCTTCGCCGGGGTGACGGTGATAACGTCGAGAGCAACTCAATTAAAAAACCCAGCATCCACCTGCCTTCCCAAGCAAAAACACCCCAAACGGCAATCCAGATGCGGGGTTTCAATTCATGAGCACCGTATTGCAAGTCGAAAACCTGCGCACCCATTTCTTCACCAAAGCGGGCGTGGTCAAAGCGGTTGATGATGTTTCATTCTCCGTTTCGCGCGGAAAAATTCTCGGCCTTGTCGGTGAATCAGGCTCGGGAAAATCGATGACCGGTTATTCGATCATGGGTTTGATTGATGCGCCGGGGAAGATTGTTGATGGCAAAATTTTGCTCAATGGCGAAAACATTATTGATCTCAAACCCCAGCAATGGCGCGGCTTGCGGGGCAATCGGGTGGCGATGATTTTTCAGGATCCGATGATGACGCTGAATCCGGTGTTGCGCATTGATACGCAAATGATCGAGGCGATTCAGGCGCACGAAAAAATCAGCAAAGGCGATGCGCGTGAACGCTGTCGCGCTGCACTCGCGCGCGTCGGCATTCCGTCGCCGGATGAACGTTTGAGCGCGTATCCGCATCAATTCTCCGGCGGTATGCGGCAGCGCGTGGCGATTGCGACGGCGCTTTTAAATAAACCTGATGTGATCATTGCGGACGAACCGACCACCGCGCTTGACGTAACGATTCAAGGCCAAATATTATTTGAGATGCAAAAGCTGTGTCGCGAATCCGGCACGGCGCTGATCTGGATTACGCATGATCTTTCGGTCGTCGCGGGTCTCGCGGATGATGTGGCCGTGATGTATGCGGGCAAGGTCGTGGAATACGGCAGCGTGGCGAACGTGCTGGATGCGCCGCTGCATCCGTATACACAAGGCCTGTTGGAGTCGGTGCCAAGTCGTAACGTCAAGGGTCAGCCGCTAAAACAAATTCCTGGCATGACGCCGTCATTGCTCAAGATTGGCGCGGGCTGTGCGTTTCGGGATCGCTGTAAATATCGCGCCCCAGATTGTGAAGGCGCGCCGCAATTAGCGCTGCAATCTCAACATCGGCAAGTTCGCTGCTTTCATCCGGTGGCCGCATGAGCCATATTCTCGAGCTTAAAAATATTTCGAAGCGCTTCACCAAGAAGCTCGACCTCGCGGGCAAGGTAGCAAGTACGCTCGGATCGGGCGCGCGCGAAGAAACTGTCCACGCTGTTGATAATGTCAGCATCAATATTGAACGTGGCGAAGTAGTGGGATTGGTCGGCGAATCCGGCTGCGGCAAATCGACATTGGGCCGCGTGGTGGTCGGTATTCACCCGCAAACGGAAGGTGAACGCTGGTGGCATGGGCGCGATGTCGCCACGATGTCTGCGGCGGAAAAACGCGCCATGCAATTGCAGGTGCAAATGATTTTTCAGGATCCGTATGCGTCGCTAAATCCACGTTACCGCGTGGAAGACATCATTGGCGAAGCGCCGGTGGTGCATGGCCTGGTTAGCGGAAAAGACAAAGCCGATTACGTGGCGAGTCTGATGCAAAAAGTGGGTCTGGATGCGGCGTTGTCGAAACGTTTTCCGCATCAATTCTCCGGTGGGCAGCGCGCCAGAATCGGCATTGCCCGCGCCTTGGCGGTGAAGCCGGAATTCTTGGTCTGTGACGAGGCAGTAGCCGCGTTGGATGTGTCGATTCAGGCACAGGTGCTCAATTTGTTCATCGAATTGCGCAAGGAATTCAATCTCACTTATCTTTTTATCAGCCACGATCTGGGTGTGGTGAAACATTTGAGCGACCGCGTGGTCATTATGTATCTGGGCCGCGTAGTCGAGGTCGGCGCGACCGATGAACTTTTTGCTCATGGCAACCACGGTGCCAACACCGGTGCCAATCACCCTTACACACAAGCACTGCTGGCCGAGGTGCCACGGCTGGATGTACGAAAAAAAGATTTCGTGGCGATCACCGGTGAGATACCATCACCGTTGAACCCGCCTACTGGTTGTCATTTTCACCCGCGCTGCCCACATGCGATGGCACGCTGTAGCGTTGAGCAACCGGTGTTGCGTGAAATTGCACCGCTTCGGTTTTCAGCTTGTCATTTGAACGATATGAAATAGATTCACTACTTTTTTTGCAAAGCGATTCACCATGTCCCAAAGCCCATTTACCCCTGTCATTATTTCCCTCCCCAGCACTGACCACGATCACGAAGTGCCGGTCGTTTTTGATTCCCCGCACAGCGGTGTTTTCTATCCTGAAGATTTTGGTCACACTGTCACGCTTGCGACCCTGCGGATGGCTGAGGACACGCATGTTGAAAAGCTTTATGGGGAATCACCTGCGCATGGCGCGACCTTGATCGCGGCCGGTTTTCCCCGCAGCTATATCGATTGCAATCGCTCGCTGCTCGATATCGATCAGGCGCTGTTAAGTGACCATTGGCCGGGACCTATTAACGTCAGCAAGAAAACTGAAAAAGGTATCGGGCTGGTGTGGCGAAAGCTCGATACAGGTGAAGATATTTATAGCCGTCAATTGACGGTGGCCGAGGTGCAAAAGCGCATTTCGACTTGCTATGCGCCGTATCACAAGGCGGTGCGCGACGCGATCAACACCACGCATAAACACTACGGCGCGGTGTGGCATATCAATTGCCATTCAATGCCGGCAGTCTCGGGCCTGGTTGCGGAAGAAGGCCCCGGCAAGCTGCGCGCGGATTTTGTATTAGGCGATCGTGACGGCACGACTTGCTCGCCCGAATTTACATCGTTCATTGCGCTGACCTTAAGCGGCTTTGGCTATAACGTAAAGGTCAACGATCCCTATAAAGGTGTTGAATTGGTACGCGCATATTCTGACCCGGTAACGCATAAACATTCGCTGCAAATTGAAGTGAATCGGAAGCTCTATATGAATGAGGCAACGCGTGAACCTAATGCCAATTTCGCAAACTTGCAGAAGGACGTTACGCGCTTAATCGCTGCCATTTCAAAGTACGCAAAACACAATATGCCCGCGCATCAGGATCATCATGATTGTGGGCATGATCATGGCCACGATCACGGTCATGGCCATGCGCACGACACCGACGACCATACCAGCCCGCGCGGCGAACATCATGACCACAAACACTAAATTTATCCCCAAAGTTGAGCTGGTAGCGCCCGATATTTCGGCCTATCAAGCGGGCAATACCGGCGTCGAATACATCACCACGTTCGATTCCGGCAAGCCAGGGCCGCATGTAATGATTAACGCGATCACGCACGGCAATGAAATTTGCGGGGCGATCACGGTGGATCGTTTGTTCAAAATGAGTGTGCGGCCGACTCGCGGCAAATTATCGTTGTCGTTCGCGAATATTGCTGCGTTTTTACGCTTTGATCCGGCCACGCCACACACCTCGCGCTTTGTTGATGAAGATTTCAATCGTGTCTGGAATCCCGCCGCGCTCGATGGGCCGCGCAATTCGGTTGAACTCACGCGCGCCCGTGCAATGCGTCCGGTCATTGATAGCGTGGATATGCTGTTTGATATTCATTCCATGCACGATCCGCACGGGCCGGTGATGATTTCTGGCCCGCTGGATAAAGGCATCGCTCTGTCAAAACAAGTGGGACTGCCGCAGCACATTGTGTCGGATCGCGGCCATGCCAATGGCACCCGGATGCGCGATTACGGCGGGTTTGGCGATGCCGCTTCGGAAAAAAATGCACTGCTGGTGGAATGTGGGCAACATTGGGAGCGCGCGGCGGCAGATGTCTCGTGGCAAAGCACGTGGCGTTTTTTGCGAGTGTGCGACGTGGTGGATCGTGATCCGGCGGAGTCAGAAATCGATAAAGCCGCACTACCCGCGCCGCACGTGGTGCGCGTGACCGAAGCAGTGGTGGCCAATCATCAGGATTTTGTGTTTGCTGATGGCCTGCATGGCTTGTCGGTCATCCCGAAGCAAGGCGATTTGATCGGTCACGATGGCGGCACGCCGGTCGTCGCACCTTACGATAATTGCGTGTTAATCATGCCAACAATGGTACATGTGAAACCGGGACTGACGGTGGTGCGGCTCGGTAGAATCGACGGGTAGCTTGAGCGTACCCACCATCCGCCGCCTGAGCGCGGATTCGCCAAGTGATATTGCGCAATATTGGCAGGTGCGAAATCAGGGGTTGAAAGAATTTCCCGATGCATTTACCACCAGTTATGAAGAAGGTGTTGCGACGGCACCGGAGAAATTGGCGAAGCGATTTGGTGGGGACAATTCCGATGACTTTGTCATTGGTGCGTTTTCCGCAACCGACAAGCTCCTGGGCTGCACTGGTTTTGAGCGCGAG
>JANMQR010000338.1:0-36052 GCA_031370625.1 Burkholderiales bacterium
GACGCCTACTCGCTCAATCATGCAACCGGCGGATTGATAATAATTGATGAAGTGACCAACGCCACGGTGGCCGCAGGCACCGTATTGAAAGAAGTCGAATATGTCTAAAGTGTATTTAGTCGGCGCTGGTCCTGGCGCACCAGATTTGCTCACGTTGCGCGCGGCGCGTTTGCTCGAAAACGCAGATGTGGTTTTTTATGACGCACTGGTGCATCCAGACACGATTGCACTCGCGGTGAAAGCGAAAAAAATCGCCGTGGGTAAACGCAGCGGACAAGTTTCTACTGATCAGCGTTTTATCAATCGCAGCCTCGTTGAAGCGGCAACACGCTACGAAAATATTGTGCGATTAAAAGGTGGCGACCCGATGATGTTTGGTCGTGCGCAGGAGGAAATTGATGCGTTGCGCGAAGCCAATGTTGAATTTGAAATCGTGCCCGGCATCACGGCGGCGCTGGCCGCTAGCGCGCAACTCGGTATCTCGCTCACGCGTCGCGGCGTGGCGCGCAGCGTGACATTCGCGACGCCACGCATTGGCCCAAATGAATCGGCAAGTGATTGGTCAGCCAGCGTGCTCGGTGCGGATACTGCGGTGCTGTACATGGCCGCAGGGCAAGCTCCACAGATCGCGGCGGCCTTGATTGCACAGGGAAAATCTGCTTCAACACCCGTTGCAATTGTTGAATCAGCGACGCTAAAGGAAGAGCGTCGAATCTTCACGACCCTCGCCGGGTTAACCGCTTCTGCGCTGAATTTGAGTGGTCCTGCAGTGCTTTGTATCGGGGAAGTTTTTGATGTTTCGTCTGCCTCTGCGAATTCAAACGCTAGCATTGGCGTGCCGTTTGAGGCACAAATGCTTCAAACCGCGCTGCTAGCTTAGTGTTTTTGTATGAGATATGCGCGGCTTTTAGCTTTGCTTGTTTCGCTTGCCGCACTCAACTCATGCGGAAACCAAGACAGCGCGTCGCCTAAAGGCGCAAGCGAAATCACGCTCCTCAACGTCTCCTACGACCCCACACGCGAGCTCTATCAAGCGGTGAATAAAGCATTCTCAGCACAATGGGAAGCAACAACCAAACAAAAACTTTCCATCAAACAATCGCACGGCGGCTCGGGCAAACAGGCACGCTCGGTGATCGATGGACTTGAGGCGGATGTGGTGACACTCGCACTCGCGCAGGACATTGACGAGATGGCAACTCGTGGAAAATTGTTAAGCGCAGATTGGCAAAAAAAATTGCCTGATAACGCATCTCCCTACACATCAACAATCGTATTTCTGGTTCGCAAAGGCAATCCAAAAGCGATCAAGGATTGGGACGATCTTACCAAGCCTGGTGTGGGTGTGATCACACCCAATCCGAAAACATCCGGTGGTGCGCGCTGGAATTATTTGGCCGCGTGGGGCTATGCTGAAAAGAAATTTGGCGATGAAACCAAGGCACGTGAATTCGTTAAAGCAATTTACAAAAATGTGTTGGTGCTCGATTCCGGCGCACGCGGGTCCACCACGACGTTTGTTGAGCGTGGTGTGGGCGATGTATTTATTTCATGGGAAAACGAAGCTTTACTGGCGCAGAAAGAATTAGGCGCGGACAAATTTGATGTGGTGATTCCATCGATCAGCATTCTTGCAGAACCGCCCGTGGCAATCGTTGATCGCGTCGTCGATAGACACAAAACACGCCAAGCGGCTGAAGCGTATTTGCAATTTTTATACAGCGAACAAGGTCAGGAAATTGCCGCAGCGAATTACTATCGGCCACGCTCGCTCACCGTCGCAAAGAAATACGAAAAACAATTTCCCGCGCTCAATTTATTGACGGTCGATCAGGCATTTGGTGGCTGGGCAAAAGCCAGCAAAGCGCACTTTGCTGAAGGTGCATCGTTTGATCAGATTTATCAGCCGGGTGTGAAATGAAACTTGCCAAAACAATCTTGATTGCCGAGCCCGCCTCCACCAGCTATTTCAAACATGCACACAGCGTATTACCGGGCTTCGGCATCGCGTTGGGATTCACAGTTTTTTATCTAAGTCTCATCGTATTGATTCCGTTGTCGGCGGCATTTATCAAAACGTTCACGCTCACCTGGGGCGAGTTTTGGGCTACCGTGAGTGCGCCGCGCGTCGTGGCATCGTATCAACTTACTTTTGGTACGGCACTTTTGGCGGCATTGATTAACGCGGTGTTCGGTTTGCTGGTCGCGTGGGTGTTGGTGCGCTATGAATTTCCCGGTCGCCGCATAATCGATGCGTTGGTTGATCTGCCGTTCGCATTGCCCACAGCCGTTGCTGGGATTGCACTTACAGCCATTTATGCTCCAAACGGCTTGCTGGGCGCGCCTCTTGCACAAGCGGGTATCAAGGTCGCATTCACGCCGCTAGGCATTTTGGTGGCGCTCACATTTATCGGATTGCCCTTCGTGGTGCGCACCGTGCAGCCGGTGTTGGAAGACATGGAACGTGAATTGGAAGAAGCCGCAAAATCGCTTGGCGCGAGCAATTGGCAAACTGCGTCACGCGTAATTTTCCCGACTATTTTTCCGGCGGTCGTCACTGGTTTCACGCTAGCCTTCGCACGTGCGTTAGGCGAATACGGATCGGTGATTTTTATCGCGGGCAATATGCCGATGGTGTCGGAAATCACGCCGCTGATTATCATCACCAAACTGGAGCAATACGATTACGCCGGCGCGACTTCAATTGCAGTGGTGATGCTGGTCGCGTCGTTCTTGATGTTGCTGCTGATTAACACCGCGCAATGGTGGGCACGCAAACGTCGCGCCGAGGAGAAGGTGTGATGAGCGCAATTGCGGTTAGGATTGCGACTCCTACAGCAGCCAAGCGGCGCAAACCATTTCCGTGGGTGCCAGTTGTACTTTGCACGGTCGCGTTTCTTTATCTTGCACTATTTTTATTTATTCCACTCGCCACGGTTTTTGTTGAAGCATTCAAAAAGGGCGTGGGATTTTATTTCAACGCAATTACTGAAGCCGATACAATTTCCGCGATCAGATTGACACTCATTGCCGCCGCGATTTCGGTGCCGCTTAATTTAATTTTCGGTATTGCTGCTGCATGGGCGATTGCGAAATTTGATTTTCACGGCAAGAGTTTATTGATTACCTTAATTGATCTGCCGTTCTCGGTTTCGCCGGTGATTTCGGGATTGATTTACGTGCTGGTATTTGGCCTGCAAGGCTGGCTCGGTCCATGGCTGGATGCGCACGATATCAAGATTATTTTTGCCGTGCCGGGCATTGTCTTGGCGACTATTTTTGTCACGTTCCCGTTCGTCGCACGCGAGCTGATTCCGCTAATGCAAGCGCAGGGCCGCGATGAAGAAGAAGCCGCTGCCGTGCTCGGCGCGAGTGGCTGGCAAACGCTGTGGTACGTGACATTACCAAATGTGAAATGGGGATTGTTGTACGGCGTGATTCTTTGTAACGCACGTGCAATGGGCGAATTCGGCGCGGTGTCCGTCGTCTCAGGTCATGTGCGCGGGCTGACCAACACGCTGCCCTTGCATGTTGAAATTTTGTATAACGAATACGCATTTGCGGCGGCATTTGCAACCGCTTCACTTCTTGCCGGCTTGGCTGTTGTCACGCTGATCGTGAAAGCCATTATTGAACACCGTTTCCTGAAGGAATTAAAATGACCATCCAAGTCGTGGATGTTTCAAAACGCTTCGGCACATTCGATGCGCTAAACGGCGTGAGCCTCGATATTGCGCCGGGTGAATTAGTCGCTTTACTAGGCCCGTCTGGTTCGGGCAAAACCACCTTGCTGCGCGTGATTGCGGGCCTTGAACAACCCGACAGCGGTCGCGTACTTTTCAACGGCGAAGACACCACCGACACGCGCGTGCAGGAACGTGAAGTGGGCTTTGTGTTTCAGCATTACGCGTTGTTTCGGCACATGACGATTTTTGAAAACGTCGCGTTTGGCTTGCGCGTACGTCCGCGCGCAACGCGTCCGAGCGAGAAAGAAATTCAACGCAAAGTGCATGAACTGTTGGGCCTCGTGCAACTCGATTGGCTGCATGATCGCTATCCGCATCAGCTCTCGGGCGGGCAACGTCAGCGGATCGCGCTCGCGCGTGCGCTGGCGATTGAGCCAAAAGTTTTATTGCTCGATGAGCCCTTCGGCGCGCTCGATGCGAAGGTACGAAAAGAGTTGCGCCGTTGGTTGCGCCGCCTGCATGATGAAATTAATCTCACCAGCGTTTTTGTCACGCATGATCAGGAAGAAGCGCTTGAGGTCGCGGATCGCGTGGTGGTGGTGAATCACGGAAAAATTGAGCAAGTCGGCACGCCCGATCATGTTTACGATCATCCGGCGACGCCGTTTGTGTATCAGTTTTTAGGCAACGTCAATCGCTTCGAAGGCCGCATCCATCGCGGCGTCGCGCACATTGGTGGCGGCGAAGTGCTGGCACCAGATCACGCGGATGCGCACGAGGCGCGCGGCACGGCCTACGTGCGGCCACACGATATCGACATTGCTGATGCGCCAGATGCATCGACAGTGGAAGCGACACTCGATCACGCCGTGAAAATCGGCGCAATGGTCAGGCTGGAGCTTTCGCGGCGCGATAATGGCGATTTTGTCGAAGTCGAGCTTACGCGGGAGCGTTACGACAGCCTGCAATTCACCGAAGGTAATGTGGTGTATTTGCGGCCACGACGGGCACGGGTGTTTATTGATGACAAGATCACCGAGCACACCAAAACGCCTCATACGGCGTAAATCTATTTGGGTGGGAAAAAACGAGAACAGCGAGAAATTGATGGGGTGACTGATGGGGTTCGAACCCACGACAACCGGAATCACAATCCGGGACTCTACCGCTGAGCTACAGCCACCCTAGAAATTGCATTATATCTCGTCATTATAACTTGCCAAGTCCGACAAGACTTTGACTACTTGCCCCTGTTGTTGCGACTTGGATAAAAACTAAAGCGTACAAACATGCACAGCGCTTTAAATTCATCCTGCATTTTACAGGCGACCCGCTAAAAATGCACTCGATTTGTGCGCAAGGCCAACTCGAGCCACGACCCGCTTAAAACTATCTGCCAAGGTGTTGCGCGGAATGGCGGCATAATACTTCGGTAGTGAAAAACATAAATCACCGGCCGACGAATCCCACCTGCAACGAAACAGGCATAAGCTCGCATTCTTGTAACTGACGATGAAGACAACAAAAACCGCAAAAAAAATCAAAACGCCGGACGTAAACGCACACGCCAAAAAAGTCACCCTGGAGATGGTCGCGTCCGCCTGCGGAGTATCACCCAGCACGGTATCGCGCATCCTGAATGGGACTGCTATCGTCAGCCCCAAGAAACGCGAGGCGGTTGACCGCGCCATTGCGGCACTTGGCTTTATCCCGAACCCGGTTGCGCGCGGTCTTGCGGGTGGGCGAACGTTAAGCATAGGCGTCGTTACGCAAGCTATTGATAGTCCTTTTTATGGCGTAGCACTTCGTGGTATTGAGGAAGAGCTCGGCACTGCCGGGTACAGCCCGTTATTCGTGAGCGGGCACTGGAATGCGGACGAGGAAAAGCGTTGCATTGACGTGTTACTTTCACGTCGTGTTGACGGCCTCATTATCTTGACGGGACGGCTCAGCGACGAGGCGCTACAGCGGGTTTCGAAGGCGACGCCAGTGGTGGTCACGGGTCGTAACTTGTCGGCACCGGGTCTGCACTCGTTAAATTTCAATAATTTCAAAGGCGCGCAACTCGCCACGCACCACTTGCTGGCACTTGGGCATCGTCGTATCGCCTTTATCACCGGCGACCCCGGGCATCCTGACGCAATTGAGCGCATGCGCGGCTACCGTACCGCACTTAAAGCTGCGGGCATACCGTTTAATAATGCACTGGTTTTACCGGGTAATTATCTTGAGGAAAGTGGGCAGATGGCGGCCGAACGGCTGATCGACAGTCGCGAGCAATTTAGTGCGATATTTGCCGCCAATGACCAGATGGCGTTTGGCGCTGCGCTCGCGCTGCACCGACGCGGCATCACTGTGCCCGACGATATTTCGCTGGTTGGTTTTGACGATCAAGCCGGTGCCACACATTGCATCCCACCGCTCACCACCATTCATCAAGGTGCCTATGAGCTTGGCCGAATCGCTGCGATCTCGCTGCTGCAAATGCTGGCTGGGGAAAAACCAACAACGGTTATGCAAGAACCGCGCTTGGTCATACGCGGGTCCACACGGTCGTTGCTGACGCCTTAAGTCAAACCGTGACAGCCATCTCGCCCGCGACAAGCGTGAGCGCTCATGACGACACAATCCCCTCACTGCGCAGCGTTGCCATGCGTCACGAACACAACACAACAACCATAATTGACAACACGCGCAGCTGGTACTACACTCATTTATGAAAGCGCTTTCATTTTGCGTGCAGCAGATGCTCAACGCGCGCGCAAGTGGCTCAAATCGGGTTTGATCGTTTCATTGCGGGTACAAAACAGTGTGCACCAGAGTTGTACAACAGAGCTGTACAAAAGAGCTGTATAAAAGAGATAAGAGATGCTGCTTGAACCTACAACTACGACGAAAACGAAAACGATAAAAACCGAGGCCAAGCGCGTAATTTATGGGCTGCTGTTATGGGGCGTGGCTCAAGGCGCTCTGGCGCAGCACACCTTGACGGTGGCGGCTTATCCGGCGGTTGATGAGATCGTTAAATCGGCGATCCCGGCGTGGAAGAAATTGCATCCCACGGTAGATATAAAAGTTGTCAGCCGTCAGTTTGTCGATCACCACACAGCCATGACCACCGCCCTTTCCACCTCGGCCTATTTGCCCGACGTGATGGTGCTGGAGGTGGGCTATCTGGGTCGTTTTGCCCAAGGCGGCGGACTCGAGGATTTATCGCGCCCGCCCTACGATATCAAGCGTTTTCAAACGCGTTTTGTGCCTTATGCCTACCAGCAAGCGACTAACCGGCGCGGTGCCGTGGTGGCAGCACCAGCCGACATCGGTCCCGGCACCTTGTTGTATCGAGCCGACATACTCGCGAAGGCGGGCGTCAGCGAGGCGGAGTTGACCCAGTCGTGGGACGGATATGTGGCGGCGGGTGCGAAGATCAAGCTCGCTACCGGCGCTAATTTGTTGTCGCATGCACGCGATATGAAGGACATCGTTATCCGCAGCGGCATCTTGCCCGGCGAGGGTTTGTATTTTGATAATCAGTCAAATGTGCTGGTGACATCGCCGCGCTTTGTACGTGCGTTCGAGCTGGCGCGTCGCGTGCGCCAGCAAAAACTCGATGCTCGTGTTGGCACCTGGACAGCAGATTGGAACGAAGGCTTCAAGCGCGGCACTATTGCCACCCAAATGACGGGCGCATGGCTGGCCGGACATTTAAACACGTGGCTGGCACCGAACACCAAGGGATCGTGGCGTGCCGCGCAACTGCCCGAAGGAGCCTTTGCCGCCTACGGTGGGACGTTCTATTCCATTCCGCGCGGCGCGGCGCCAGAACGAAAACAATTGGCATGGGAATTTATTCAGCTCATGACCATGAACCGTGAAATACAGGTGAGCGCGTTCAAGGCGCAGGATGCTTTTCCGGCGCTGTTGGAAATTTACGACGACTCATTCTTCGAGCAGCCCATTGCATTCCTTGGCGGTCAGACCGCACGGCTCGGCTGGCGCACAGCGGCCAAACGCATCACGGCGGTGGATGTACACAAGCAGGATGCGTTTGCGGAAGAGGTGATCAATACCGAGCTCGACAAAGTGCTGGATCGCGGTAAAGACATCACCATCGCGCTGGCCGACGCACAGCGACTACTGCAACAACGTGCAAATCGATAACGCCTTGTCACTGCCGAGCCATTGCTGATATGAAGCTGCCCGCCATCCTGCGCCTATCCCCCAAGGCCGTCCCCTATGTTTTGCTGAGTCCGTTCGTTTTTTTGTTTCTGGTGTTCGGGCTATTCCCGTTGCTGTTTTCACTTTATTTGGCGTTCCAGTCGTGGGAGCCGACCAGCGGCCTCAATAGCATGTCGTTCGTCGGGTTCGACAACTTCGTCTTCGCGCTGAAGGACGAATGGTTTTGGAAATCGCTCAAAAATACCGGCTGGCTGGCGTTGGCGGCTGGCGTGCCGCAGCATCTGATTGCGATTCCACTCGCATACTTTATTCACACCTCGTTCAGGCGGTTGCGCAACACTGTCGTAGGCGTTTATTTCATGCCCTACATCACCTCCAGTGTTGCCATTGCGATTTTGTTTAGCTCGCTGTTTTCAACCGACTTTGGTCTGATTAATATCGGCATCAAAACGCTGAGTGCCATTCCCGGTATGGCCTCGCTGATGCCGGCAAGCCCGATTGACTGGATGAACGATGCGGACAACATCAAGCCGGCTATTGCCGTGCTCGTATTCTGGCGATATGTTGGCTTTAATGTGGTGCTGTATCTTGCCGCGTTGCAGACGATACCGGACGATATTTATGAGGCTGCCACGATGGATGGAGCTAGCCGCGTACAAAAGTTTTTATACATCACCTTGCCGAGCTTGAAGCCAATGATTTTTTTCGCGGTCACGCTCAGCGTGATTGGCGGCCTGCAATTATTTGAAGAGCCGTTCATCTTGACCGGCGGTCGCGGTGGTTCTGATCAAGCAGGCATGACCACGGCAATTTACCTTTACCGCATGGCGTTTGACTTCAACGACTTCGGCGCAGCAAGCGCGATGTCGTGGCTATTGTTTATCGTAATTGCGGCACTCACTCTGATCACCAATCGCGCGTTCCGCCCGCGCAGTAGTGCCTCAACATGACGAATCAGCCCACAAAATCCGGGATCATCGCACCCTGGACCGCCTACTTGATCGTGGCGGCTGGCATGTTCATTATGCTGGCGCCGTTCTACTTCATGTTTGTATTTGCCACACATTCGCGTACCGAAATTTTCAGTCTGCCACCGCCGCTTTTCTTCGGCAACGACTTCATTAACAACTTGAAAATCCTGACTGAGCGCGTTCCCTTCTGGCGCAATCTGGGCTGGAGCGTTTATGTGGCACTCGCCTCCACCGTGCTCACGCTGCTGTTTTGCTCAATGGGCGGCTATGCGTTCGCGTTATTCGATTTTCGTGGCAAAAATTTACTGTTTGCGCTGGTGATGGGCACGATGCTCCTGCCATCCTTTATGAACATCATTCCCACCTTCATGATCATGGATGCACTGGGCTGGATCGATCAGCCGAAGGCGCTTTACATTCCGGGTGCGGCCAGCGCATTCGGCATTTTCCTGATGCGCCAATTTGTCACCACATCCATCCCGAAGGAGCTTATCGAGGCCGCGCGTATGGATGGCTGTAGCGAGCTCGGCATCTATGGGCGCATCGTGCTGCCGCTGCTCAAGCCCGCCTTGGGCACGCTGGCATTGATCACTTTTATCAGCTCGTGGAACAACTTCATCGGCCCCTTGATCGTGATGCGCTCGCCCGAAATGTACACCCTGCCCCTGGCGCTGCGCAGCCTGCAAAGCCCGGTGGATACCGAATGGGGCGCGTTGATGGCGGGTGCGGCAATTGCCACGCTGCCACTGGTTCTGCTGTTCGTGATGACTTCGCGACAACTGATTTCCGGGCTGACCACCGGTGCGGTCAAGTAGCCCAAAAACACACAACAAACCCACTTATAAATACCAATTACTATGAACAAGTACGAACCCGTCGATCCGAGTTTTCCTTTTCCCAAACATTTCCCCAAAGACTTCGTGTGGGGTGTTGCCACTAGCGCATTCCAGATCGAGGGTGCGTCCCGAGAAGACGGGAAAGGTCCGTCTATCTGGGACGAATTTTGTCGCGTGCCGGGGGTGATTGCTGATGCCAGCAACGGTGACATTGCTTGCGATCATTACCACCGATTATCGAGTGACCTCGATATGATCGCCGACCTGGGCGTTGACGCTTACCGCTTTTCGATTTCATGGCCGCGGGTTCGTCCGGGTGGCGCGGGTGCGTGGAACGAGAAAGGTATCGCATTTTACGAGCGCTTGATTGATGGATTACTTGCGCGCAATATCAAACCGTACTTGACCCTCAACCATTGGGATTTGCCTGCTGAATTGCAGACACATGGTGGCTGGGCGAATCGCGATACGGTACATCGTTTTGTTGAATACGCTGAAGGTATTGGCGCGCGCTTCGGCAATAAAGTCGCATCCATCACCACCCACAACGAACCGTGGGTGATGGCGGTACTCGGACATGAAACCGGTGAATTCGCACCCGGCATCAAGAGCCGCAAAATTGCCATTCAAGCGTCGCATCACCTGTTGCTCAGTCACGGCATGGCGGTGCGGGCATTGCGCGCGCAAGGTTGCAAAGTTCCACTTGGTTTGGTGCTCAATCTTTCGCCGATACACGCCGCGACTGATTCACCCGCCGATAAAGCAAAAGCAAAGCTGGAAGATGGCCGCCTCGTCAGGTGGTATCTGGATCCCGTATTCAAGGGCAGCTACCCGCAAGATGTGATCGATGATATGGGCGCTGACGCACCCATCGTTGAAGCGGGCGACATGCAGGCTATCGCTGCGCCCATCGATTTTTTGGGCGTCAATTACTACACGCGCGCCGTGATCAGTGCCGGTGAGCGCTGGGACGCAAAGAGTCAAGGCCTTGAGGTCAGCGCGATGGGCTGGGAAGTCTATCCTAAAGGGCTCACTGAATTGCTGGTACGCCTGCACAAAGACTACCCGGTGCCCTTGTACATCACCGAAAACGGCGGCGCGTTCGACGATGTGCTCGAAGAAGGTCATATAGATGACAAACAGCGCACCGCTTATATCGCAAGACACATCGCTGCAGTCGCTGAAGCGATGCGCCAAGGCGTGAACATGGCGGGCTATATGGTCTGGAGCCTGATGGACAATTTTGAATGGTCGTCAGGCTACAACCGACGCTTTGGTATCGTGCATGTGGATTACGCCACACAAAAGCGCACACTAAAAGACAGTGCAATTTGGTATCGCGCTTTTTTGCAACAACAAAAAGCGGCGCAATACCAGATCCATCCACAAACTATATCGGCCAGTTAGAGCGGCGCGAAGGAAGCCCAAATGGGACAAGTATCGCTACGAGGCGTGTGCAAAAGTTTTGACAAAACCGAGGTCATCAAAGGCATCGACCTTGAAATTCACGATGGCGAATTTATGGTCTTTGTGGGGCCATCCGGCTGCGGCAAATCAACCATGTTGCGCATGATTGCCGGGTTGGAAAGTATTACTGGCGGCGAGATTTCAATTGATGGCGTGCGCGCCAACGATCTGCATCCCGCAGAACGCGGTGCCGCGATGGTGTTCCAAAGCTATGCGCTGTATCCGCATATGACGGTGGCTGAAAACATGGGATTTGCGCTAAAAATGGCCGGCGAGTCACGCGCCACGCGCGAGGAGCAAGTAAACCGCACCGCCGAGAAACTCGGCATCACCGACCTGCTTGGCCGCTTTCCGAAGGAGCTATCGGGCGGTCAGCGTCAACGGGTCGCAATCGGGCGGGCAATTGTTCGCAAACCGAAAGTGTTTTTATTCGACGAACCACTCTCGAACCTGGACGCGGCACTACGCGTCAACATGCGAATTGAATTATCGCGCCTGCATAAAGCCCTGGGCACCACGATTATTTATGTCACCCACGATCAAGTGGAGGCGATGACGATGGGTGATCGCATTGCGGTATTCAATAAGGGCAAAATCGAACAGCTGGGTTCACCTATGGATTTGTATAATCGTCCGGCCAATGAATTCGTCGCCGCATTTATCGGCACGCCGCGCATGAATTTTATAGAGCGGGCACGATCAGGCCATGCAGCAGATGCACGCGGCAATCTGTGGCAACGATTGACAGCTTCGATCGGCATGGGTGCCGAGCGTGTTGGTGCTGAACGCATCGGCATTCGCTCAGAACATTTGCGTATCGGGATTCGCGAGGAAGGGATTCCCGCTACTGTAGAGCTGGTCGAACACCTGGGCGATTCGTCCATCATCCATCTGCGCGTTGACGGCATAAGCGAGTTGCTGACGGCCAAGGTGGGCGTGGGAAATGATCACACCGAATGCCGGGCCGGGCAGACGATTGGCTTGATTCCGGAAACAGGCCGGGCGCTGGGCTTCGACCAGAACGGTTGTCTGCTGGCGTAAAACTACGGCTTGCAGGCAACGGGCAAGCTATTTCGCTTTTTGGCTTTTCTGATACACGCGAACGTAATCCACTTCCATGCGAACCGGGAAAATACTATCGTCGATAATGCCGCCAAGATCTCCGCCGATCGCGACATTGAGAATCATGAATTGCGATGCGTCGAACGGCCATTGGGCGGTGCCAGTCTTGGGATTTGCATAAACAAAATGGGTTTTTCCATCAACGCCAAAGCTGGCTTGTTGTGGCGTCCAATGCATTTGATAATTGTGAAAAGCGGTGCATGCGTCAGGCACTTCGGTTGACGAACCGGGACCATTACCGGCGCTGGCTGCTCCGGTATGCACGGTGCTCAAGATGCGCGGCGGCTCCTTGCCCAAATGTTCCATGATGTCGAGCTCGCCGCCTTGCGGCCATTCGCCTTTGCTACCGAGCATCCAGATCGCTGACCAGGTTCCCTTGCCGCACGGAACCCGCGCGCGAACCTCGTAAAAGCCGTAGGTCCACTCGGCCTTGCCGTTTGTGAGCAGCCGGGCTGATGTGTAGCTCTGGCCGCCCCAGTCAGGTTCGGCGGAAAGTTTTTCCCGACGTGCGGTGATGATGAGATTGCCATCGCGCACTTCGGTATTTTCGAGCCGGGCGCGGCTGTAGTATTGCTTCTCGTTGTTATGCCAACCCTGCTTGTTGCGGCCAGTGTCGTAATCCCATTTGGTCGAGTCCGGCAGGCCAGCGGTTGCGAATTCGTCTGACCATACGAGTGAATAGTCTGATGGGACTGAAAGTGAAGACCGCGCTGGCGAAATGGCGGGCGCAGGCGCCACAACATTCGACCCTCCGGTGGCACCACAACCGGCTAACGCCAGCGCAATAAAACATGCGCACCAATTGCGCTGTTTAGCATCGCTACCCAATAAAAATCGGCGAGGCGTTTTACGAGAATGGTCGAACTGCATAGGAGCCTTGAAAATAAAAACCGTGCGTTAATTGGGCAAAGGATTGATCGGTATTCAACGCAATTGTGCCGCGCAATTTTTTGCAATAAATTCGGTCTGCGTGGGCATTGCGTTTACGCATTTCGCGATCACCTGCTCCACGTTACGCAGATGGGCAATCACTTCGGATTCGGGCGCCAGATCAGCAAAAGGATGGTACCCGCGCGGCGAAATTCGCTGGCCCACCATCACCTGTAGCCAACTCATTTCAGTAAACAGCTCATTTCCGTCACGGTAGGTGCGGCCATTGCTGCTGAACAAATCTATTTTGCGCTGCAATGTGTCCGGGATCGACATGGTGCGGCAGTAGTTCCAGAAAGCTGAATCGGTGCGCTCGGTGAGTTTGTAATGAAGGATCAAAAAGTCACGAATCTGCTCGTACTCCAGCCCTGTTTGCGTGTTGTACTCGGCAATGTCGGTGGCATCAAATCCCTGATGCGGGAAAAAACTCAGAACGCGTGAAATGGCCGTTTGAATCAGATGAATGCTGGTGGATTCCAGCGGTTCGAGAAAGCCGCTGGAGAGCCCGACCGCGACACAGTTACGGTTCCAGAAACGTTTCCGTCGCCCGGTTTTAAAGCCGATGTGGCGAGGATCAGCAATGGGCGCGCCGTCCAAATTTTTCATCAAAATGGATGTGGCTTCATCTTGATTCATGAAGCTTGTGCAGTAGACGTGCCCATTGCCGGTGCGATGTTGCAGGGGAATGCGCCATTGCCAGCCCGCGGTATGCGCGGTTGAGCGGGTCATCGGCAATAATGCTCCAGCCGATTCACAAGGCACCGCGACGGCCCGATCACAGGGCAGCCAATGCGACCAATCTTCAAATCCGGATTTAAGCGTTTGCTCAATCACGAGCCCGCGCATGCCGGAGCAATCGATGAAGAAGTCGCCGTTGATGCGCTCACCGTTTTGCATTATCAGCGCATCGATAAATCCATCGGGCTCGCGCTGTAGCACTTGTTCGATCTTGCCCTCAAGGCGCACCGCACCGCGCGCTTCGGCGAAGTTGCGCAGGAAACCAGAATACAAACCGGCATCGAAATGGAACGCATGGGCAATATCACCCAAGGGCGAACCGGCCATATCGTTGCGCGCGCGCATAAACTTGGCGTGGCGTGGGGCCACGGTGTTAATCGAGTAGGCTTCGAGCGGCTTCGCGCGCCCCTGCTGCGCCATGCGCAGCCAGAAGTGATACAAGGGCAGCGCATCGGTCGGCTGACCGACCTTGCCGAAGCCGTGGATGTAGCTGTCGCCGAGCGCGCCCCAGTTGACGAACTCGATACCGAGTTTGAAGGTGCCACGGGTGGCGCGCAGGAACTCGTCCTCGTTGATACCGAGTGCGGTGTTGAATTCGTTGATATGGGGAATAGTGGCTTCGCCGACGCCGATGATGCCGATGTCATCAGATTCGATGACGCGAATTGAATAACTTTTACCCAGCACTTTGCTGAAAGCAGCGGCGGTCATCCAGCCAGCAGTGCCGCCGCCGATGATGACAACATTTCGCACCGGTGTGATATTCATTGTAGAGATGCGCTGTCTATTTATGCGAAACCCCGGTCAGCAAATCGACCGGGGCATCACAGATGTTAATCAGAACTTATAGTTTAATCCTGCCAGTATTTGTCGGCCGAACTGGTAGGTGTAGTTCGGCACAAGTTGTGTGCTGTCAGGCACATCGAGATTGCCCGGTGTCTTGTAGCTGCGAGTGTAGGTGTCGGTCAGGTTGTTTACTTGCAGCAACACGGACAACCCCTTCAGCGGACCTGCATCATTGAAGGCATATCCTAACTGCATATCAAGCACCTTGTCTGAACCCTGCGATTTCGTCGTTGGCCTGAAGAAGATATCGCGCGTGGTCGCCGTGAACGCGGAGCGGTAACGCTGGCTAACGCGCGCCGAGAAGCCGTAGTTCTCGTAATAAATGGTCACGTTGTTCGATAAGCCCGACAAACCGTTAATTGACGTTGACGATTCGGCGATCACCCTGCCGCTGTTCTGATCAACCTTCTGATCCTTGATAGAGCTGTTCAGTTTGGACGCACTGACGACAACACCAAAGCCTTCCAGCATCGGGGTCAGCAGCGCGGCATCCAGCGAGGCTGCGAGCTCGAAGCCTTCAACACGGCCGCCGCTGCCGTTACGCGGCTGAAACACCGGGCCGAACTGCTGTACCACAATGCCCGCTGGCGCTTCAGCTGGTATGGGGATACCGGAGTTATCACGCGGACTCTCGCTATAAGTTATGTAGCTGACAAGATTCTTGCGGAACGCAGCAAAGGAAACATAGCTGCGCTTTCCCAAGTACTTCTCGACGGACAGATCAATCGTGTGCGCCTTCCAAGGCTTGAGCTGGGGATTACCCGCATAAGCCGTTGACCAAAAACCCTGATTCGGGCCGGGTTTGATGTCGAGCGTGGGCGTGCTGGTGCCAGCGCGCATGTCGTTGATTTCCGGGCGCGCGGTGGCCGTACCCGCACCGAAACGCACGATTAGATCCCTACTAAGCTCAGCGACCAGGTTCAGGCTGGGCAAAAAGTCGTTGTAACTCGCGCTACCCGTGCGCCTGAAAAGCAGGTTGAAATCAACGTTATCATTGTTTCCACGGTATTCCCAGCCGTCGGCGCTTTGTTTGGTTTTAACGAATTGAACGCCGATGTTGCCGCGGATCGGGATCTCGCCCACGCTGGTATCGATATCCAGCATCGCGAATGCCGTCGCCACTTTTTCATGTACCGCCGAATCATTCGTCTTTAACCCCAGCTCCGCCACCTTCTGGCTTAGCGCGCCTGAGCTAACCAGATAAGGCACGTCAATCCGGATGAATTGAGAAACGCCCATCCAAGACATATCAAGCGGCGCGCGAACCGCACCGGTCGGAATATTTCGGACAAGGTTACCACTGGCGTCCAGCGGTATAAGCAGGCGGGTTTCGTTCTTGGCCACGTCTTTGTCATGCTGGGTGTAGTTCACGCCGCCGGTGAACGCTTTGAAAATACCGCTCAGCGTTCGCTTGCCCGACAAGCGCAACGCCTTGATTTCGTCTTTGACTTTGGGATCCCGGATGACACCGGTCCAGCGCGGTTCGCCCGGCACGTAGTCAAAGCCGGTGACATCGCCAAACCTGATGTTGTTGGCATTGGACAGGAAGCCTGCTTGCAGCGGCGTAAACGACTGCGCACCGCCGTCGACCGGCACGTTCCATTGGAACGGCCCGTAAGCCCACGTGTTGGCGGCATTGTTCCACGGACCTGCATACACCTCCTGATACTTCTCGTCGCGCACGTCGCGTGAATAACTCAGATCGGCGGTCGCTGTCCAGTCACTGCCGAGCTTTAGCGCGGTGTTCCAGCCGATGGCCGAGATGGTATCGCTGCGTTTAGTGTCGTAGTTGGTGGTGGTGGTCGGCAAGGCGCTGGCAGTAGCTGAGGTAGCGTATGTATTCAAACCCACTTGGGTTGTGCCGACGTTCGACAGCGTGTTCTGCGAGGCCGGCCCACCGAATAATTGACCCCAGGTTGCGAACATGTTGGAGGTCAGCTTGCCACCCACCTCATGGGTGTCGAACTTCGAATAGTACAGATCCAGCTGGCTGCGCAGATCATTGTTTGGCTTGTATTCAAACACCGCCATCAGGCCATCACGGGTATTTTTCTTGGTCGACTGCGAACCGGTCCAGAACATCGGCAGCAGGGCTTGGCTGGTTCCGGTCACGGTCGGTGCCTGATTCACCGAGCGCACCGTGCCGTTAACGGGTAGGCCGTAAACGGTGTAATCGCCGTAGTTATCCAGCTCGCTCACTCTTAGTTGAGTCGTCGATTCCAAATGAGCGAAACCGAGCGCGACGCCGATGGTGTTGTTGGCAAACTGGTCCAGATACGAAACACTGAAACGATTCCCGATCTTGTTGGCCACATCCGGCACCTGCGTGCCATTCGAATTGGTTTCCGCGCGCGCATTGATGGCAATTTCGCGGCCTCGGGTGTCGAGGGGGCGGCGGGACATGAGATCGACCGTGCCCGACAAGCCCTGCCCGATCAAGGCAGCGTTTGGTGTCTTGTAAACAGTAGCTGAACCGATTAACTCTGACGGAAACTGATCGTACTCTACCGCGCGACCATCGTTGGAACTGACAATCTCGCGCCCATTCAACAGAGCGCCAGAAAATGCCGGTGACAAGCCACGAATAGTAATCAAATTGACACGCCCATCCGGACCGCGTTGTCCGGTTAATCCCGGCAACCGCGCGAGCGCCTCGGCAATACTGGCATCCGGCAGTTTGCCCAGATCTTCGGCGGACACGGTCTCGGTAATCGAATCCGAGTCACGTTTGAGCGTTACTGAATCCTCGATACTGCGCCGAATGCCGGTGACGACAATCGTCTCCACTTTTTGCGCAGCGAGTTTTTCCGCCGCTTTCTTTGCGGCCTCTTTTTTCACCGCATCCTGTTTGATGGCCTCTTGTTTCGCCACCTCTTGTTTGGCGGCCTCCTGCGCAATCGGGTCGGTCGTTTGCCCATGCGCGTTCATGGCAAAAATCGCTGCGGCACACGCGGCGGCCAACGGGCTTAACGTGAACTTGCGCTGGCTCATTTGGACTACAGATGGGTGCTTGCCACCCTTTTTGGTATCAGCATTCATCAAACGTCTCCTCAGGAATTTTTATAAGCGGTGGCGTAAAAGCACGCTTGCACAATATATTTTCAAGTTTTATTTTTCAGCATTTGTTCACGACTGCAATTTTTGAAAGCGCTTTCATTTTGAGACAGGCTTTTCGTCTTGTCAAGCGCCTTATCAAACGGATGAGCGCTGATGCCAGAATCGATGCGATCTGTAAACGAGCTCAGATACTCGACCTTGAACGGCAAAGGCTTGAAGCTGAAAGCAGAGGATGGAGATCGACTCGCGTATGCCTGGACGCGTGCAAAACGGCGGAAATGATCGCGTGATTTGGTGCGGGGCAGCAGCGTGGTGAACGCGCGCGAATAATGCAATTTTGGTGCGCCCGACAGGACTCGAACCTGTTACCCCCGGCTTAGAAGGCCGGTGCTCTATCCAGATGAGCTACGGGCACGAATCACGTGGATCATAAAACCGTATCGGACTACATTATTGGACTACAGATCACGCTTGTTTGTAGAAGATGGTCGGGGCGATAGGATTCGAACCTACGACATCCTGGTCCCAAACCAGGCGCGCTACCGGGCTGCGCTACGCCCCGACGGTCAAACAAGCGAGTTGCGATTATACGCATGTCGCAGTGTTATAGGCAACTCCGTTGTGATCGCTGCGCTTTTCTCAACTCGTCGACATAAATTCGTTTTTATCGCTCATTTCGATACTCTCGTCGCAAGCTGGCACTCAGGAATAGATCAATGCTTATACTGAGTAATCTCCTACGCGTGCTCATATTTCATGAAAAATCTCGAATTCGCTTGGCAACTCATTATTAGCCCCGGCGCGGCATTTCAGTCGCTGAAGGACAAACCGCATTTCTGGTTTCCGCTGCTGATCATTTCAATCATGTCGGCGGCAATGCTGGCGTGGTTTTACGCGGTGGTTGATTTTGACTGGCTGCGCGAGCAAATCGTTTCCTCTAACCCGCAGTTTGAAAAGATGTCGGAAGCGCAGCGCGCCAAAGCAGTTACGATGATTCCCAAAACGGTGATGATGTGGAGCTCGATCATTGGCGCGCTGGTGGTGTTGCCGGTGATGCGCTTTCTGGAGGCGGTGTATTACCTGTTGATCGGCAAAATGACGCGAGCTGAGGCAAGTCTCAAACAGTGGTTCTCGCTTGCCTGCTGGTCGGGCTTTCCGGCAGTCATTGCACTGGCGCTAATGGCGGTGGCACTCATGATGCGCAGCAACGCACAGATGACGCCGGATGCGATGTCGATGCTGTCATTAAATGAGTTATTTTTTCACGTGCCGATGGGACATAAATGGCACAGCCTGCTCACCTCGATCACGATCTTGAATCCTTACATCTGGTGGCTGACGATGGTGGGCGTAAAAGTTTTCTCAGCCCGCTCGATGACCTACGCGGCTGTTGTTGTATTGGCACCGCTCACGGTGATTTATGCGGGCTGGGCCTTGTTTGCGGCTCTATTTTGAAGCGTTGTTCGGAAACATAAAGGCTAAGAAATGAACAAAAAATGGGTGGTGATCGCAGCGATTGCGTTGCTGGTAATCGTGCCAGTCGGATTAAAACTTGCGCGCAGCGATGATGCGAAAAAAATCGACGCCGAAAAAATTTCGCAGCGCGCCTTGACGCCATCCATCCTCGCCTCCGGCACACTGATTTATGAAAGCCAGATCACGCTGGCCTCCGAAGTGGTGGGCCGCGTAAAAGAAGTGCTGGTGAAGGAAGGTGAATCCGTCAAAGAAGGGCAATTACTGCTCAGACTTGATCCAGAAACGTCGCGTGCCGAGATCGCGCAGATTCAGGCAAGTCGGCGCGTGGCCGAACTAAATATCAATCGTCAGCAGGTCAATAGCGACGCGCAGGCGGCGAAACAAAAGCGCTATGAGGGCTTGCGAGCGCAAGGCATGGTGGAGGCAGTGAAGTACGATGATTTCGTCACCCAGCGCGATCTGGCGGTGGTGGAATTGCGTTCCAGCAGGGAGGCGCTGAAGCAAACCGAAGCGCAGTTAAAGCAAGCGCAGGAACGCCTCGCCAAAACAGAAATTCGCGCACCGGTGAGCGGTAAAGTGACGGCGGTTTATATCAAAGTCGGTGAGACCGCGGTGCCGAGCGCGACCAGCATTGCTGGCTCAAGCCTCATGATTATTGCCGACACCACCAGCCTCTATGCGGAAGTGAATATTGATGAGACTGACATCGCGCGCATCAGCAAAGGGCAGGAGGCCAAAATCGTGCCCGCAGCGTTTCCTGATAAATCGCTCATTGGCAGTGTTGAGCAAGTCGCGATCACGCCACGGCAAGTGCAAGGCCAGAGCAGAACCTATCCGGTAAAAATTCGGCTGCAACCGACCGCTGGTGTGGAATTTCATCCCGGCATGAGTTGCCGTGCGGAAGTGTCCACGAAAAAAACCGGTGCGCAAAAAAGCCTGGCGGTGCCGGTGCAAGCGGTTCGCTATGAAGAATCGGAAACCGGCAAAAATGACAAGGCCGATAAAGCTGAAAAAGTCCGGGCGAGCGTGTATATCGTTGTTGACGGCAAGGCCATAAAACGTGAAGTCGATACCGGCATTGCCGACGATGCTTATATTGAAATTCTGAAAGGTGTTGCTGAAAACGAGACGGTCATTATCGGCCCGCCGAAGATTGCACGGTTTTTGCGCGACGGTGAGAAGGTTTCTGTCAATGCAAGCAGTGACACCAAGCCAGTTGCGTCCGATAAAGATAAGGCAAAATCGGGTATCGAAATCAAACTATGATTACCCTCGAAGGTGTTGGTAAAACCTATCGTCTCGGCGAGACCGATTTTGCTGCATTGATGGACATTAATTTGCGCATCAATCGCAACGAATATGTGGCGCTGACCGGCGCTTCCGGATCCGGTAAATCGACAATGATGAATGTGCTGGGTTGTCTCGATACGCCCACGGTGGGACGCTACACGCTGGATGGCGAAGCGGTGGCAGGTCTTGATGAAGATGCGCTGGCCAGCGTGCGCAATCGCAAGATTGGTTTTGTGTTTCAGAATTTTTATTTGCGCGCCCGCGCCAGCGCACTCGATAATGTCGCGCAGCCGCTGATCTATCGCGGCATCTCACCGGCGCAACGCAATGCACGCGCACGCGAGGCGCTGACACGCGTGGGGCTGGAACATCGGCTGATGCACAAACCGAACGAGCTTTCGGGTGGTCAGCGGCAGCGTGTGGCGATTGCACGCGCGCTGGTGGGGCGGCCCGAACTTTTGCTGGCGGATGAACCAACCGGTAATCTCGACAGCAAAACGGCAGTGGAAATTATGGAATTATTCAGCGAATTGCATCGTGATGGTTTGACGCTGGTCGTTGTCACTCACGAGCCGGATGTCGCCGCGCATTGTCATCGCGTGGTGCGGCTGCATGACGGCCGCATCAGCGAAGATCGCACACAAACGCCGGTAACACCAGCAAGCGTGGCAGCATGACAGCGCGCGCAAGCAACGCCGACGAAGATCTGCGCACCAACCGCGTGCAATCGAGTTTCTACGCCGTGCAAGAATGTTTGCGCTCCGCACTCGCAAGCATTCGCGCGCATGGGTTGCGCAGTTTTTTGACGATGCTCGGCATCATCATCGGTGTGGCATCCGTGATCTGCGTGATCGCGCTGGTGCAAGGTCTATCGCAATCCATCAGTCAACAATTTCAAGGCCTGGGCAGCAATACACTAACGCTCCGCGCCGAGACGCCATTTGAAGATCAGTTACGCGGCAAACGCAATCGGCTCAAGGTCAGCGATCTCGATCAACTTAAGTTTCGTATCGAAGGTATCAAAAATGTCACGCCGGTGGTATTTGCAAGTAGCCGAGGCGGCGCGGATGTGCGCAATGGCTCCAATATCGCGGCGGGTCAAATGTTTGGCACCACGGAAAGTTATCAGGAAGTGCAACAGACGTTTCCGAAATACGGGCGTTTCCTTACCGAGAGCGACGATGTGACGCGGCGACGCGTGGTGGTGCTCGGCGAGCAAATGCGGCGCGATTTGAAGCTGCCTGAAAATCCGGTGGGCCGCTTTATCCAGATTGGCAGTGAGTGGTTCAAGGTCGTCGGCACGATGGAGCCGCGCGGTGAAATGTTTGGCTTAAGCCAGGACAATTATTTGTTGATGCCCTATCAAACCGCGCTCGCCGTGACCGGGGTGGTGATACAGCCGGATCTATGGGTGATTTTTTCGGTAACCGATTTAAATGCGATGGAAAACATCAAGGATCGCGTCGCCTCCCTCATTCGTCAGCTGCATCAAATCAAACCGGGCAAGCCCGACGATTTTAAAATCGAAGCCTCCGATACACTCGCCAAATCGTTCAAGGAAATTTCCACCACGATCACATTAGTCGTCGCCGGCATTGTGGGCATTTCGCTCTTGGTCGGCGGCGTCGGCATTATGAACATCATGCTGGTCTCAGTCACCGAACGCACGCGCGAAATCGGTATCGCCAAGGCGCTCGGCGCACCGCGACAATTTATTCTGATGCAGTTTTTGATTGAAGCGATGGTGCTCGCGGTGATTGGCGGGCTAATCGGCATCGTGCTCGGCTACGCGCTGGGTTTTGGCATCGCGAAAATGATTCCAAATTTCCCAGACCCCACGGTGCCGTGGTGGGCGGTGGTGGGTGCGTGTACGTTTTCGGGATTAATCGGGATTATTTTCGGCATATTGCCCGCGAGTAAAGCGGCGAATTTGGCACCGATTGATGCGCTTCGTTATGAGTAGATTTTAAATTAGCTTTAAAAAAATAAAAACCCTAGCACCAGAGCGGCGTTCAAGCAAAATATGCTTCAAACGCCGCACCTATGCTAGGGTCGTATTTCCGTTTCAGTCAGCCACAACTACTGACTGATTACAACAATTTAATGCGTTTCGTGCGGTGCAGCTTCTGGCTTAGCGGGCGCATCGATCAGCGCTTTCATGCTCAGGCGCACGCGGCCTTTGTCGTCGGCTTCCATCACTTTTACTTTGACGATTTGGCCTTCTTTCAGGTGATCCGATACCGCATTCACGCGCTCGTGCGCGATTTGCGAGATGTGCAATAGACCATCTTTGCCGGGCATCAGGCTGACGATTGCGCCAAAATCCAGCAGACGCAAAATCGGGCCTTCGTAAATCTTGCCGACTTCGACTTCTGCGGTGATATCTTCAATACGTTTCTTCGCGGCTGCACCCGCTTCTGCGGATACACATGCAATCGAAATCGTGCCGTCTTCAGCAATATCAATCTCGGTACCGGTCTCGCGCGTGATCGCTTGAATAACCGCGCCGCCTTTGCCGATGACATCACGAATCTTGTCGGGATTGATTTTGATTTTGATGATCTGTGGCGCGAACGATGACAGCTCAGCTCTGGACGATGGAATCGCCTGTTTCATCAAGCCGAGTATATGCATACGGCCGTCCTTGGCCTGTTTTAGCGCGACATCCATGATCTCTTTGGTGATGCCGGTGATTTTGATATCCATTTGCAACGCGGTGATACCTCTATCAGTTCCGGCCACTTTGAAATCCATGACGCCCAAATGATCTTCGTCACCCAAAATATCGGTCAACACCGCGAAACGATTGCCGTCTTTAATCAAGCCCATTGCCACACCGGCAACGTGCGCTTTGATCGGCACGCCTGCATCCATCAACGCCAGACAGCCACCGCAAACAGACGCCATTGACGATGAGCCGTTTGATTCAGTGATTTCCGACACCACGCGCATCGAATAGCCAAATTCTTCCTCGGTCGGCAGCACCGCAACGAGCGAGCGTTTCGCTAAACGACCATGACCGATTTCGCGACGCTTCGGTGTACCCACGCGACCCGTTTCGCCCGTCGAATACGGAGGGAAATTGTAGTGGAACATGTAGCGATCTTTGTACTCGCCTTGCAGCGCATCGATCATTTGTGATTCTTTTAACGTGCCCAATGTGGCCACGACAATCGCTTGCGTTTCGCCGCGTGTGAACAAGACAGAGCCGTGGGTGCGTGGCAACACAGACGTGCGAATCGAGATCGGTCGCACTGTGCGGGTATCACGGCCATCGATACGCGGCTCGCCATTCAAAATCTGGCCGCGGACGATTTTTGATTCGATGTTGAACAGCAATGCGTTAACGGTATTTTTGTCCGGCGCGCCTTCTTCACCGGTGCAAAGTGCGGAAACGACACGCTTGTTGATTTCAGATAATTTTTCCGAACGCGCGCCTTTGGCTTTGATGCGAAACGCTTCGTTCAAATCATTTGCGGCCATGGTGCTGATCTGATCGATCAAGGCTTGCGGTGGCACCGGCACTTGCCATTCCCACGCGTCTTTACCGGCTTCATCCGCCAATTCCAGAATCGCGTTAATCACGGCTTGTTGTTGATCGTGACCAAACACAATGCCGCCCAACATCACATCTTCCGGCAGTTCCATCGCTTCGGATTCCACCATCAATACGGCGGTCTCCGTTCCTGCAACGACGAGATCCATCGCGGAAGTTTCGAGCTCGGTCTTGCTCGGGTTCAACACATATTCGCCGTTCAAATAACCCACACGCGCCGCACCAATCGGGCCATCGAATGGCAGGCCAGCAAGCGTCACCGCAGCCGATGCACCAATCATCGCGCAGATGTCGGCATCCACTTCAGGATTCGACGACAGCACGGTGGCAATGATCTGCACTTCGTTATAAAAACCATCCGGAAACAGCGGACGCAGCGGGCGATCAATCAAACGGCTGGTCAGAATTTCTTTTTCTGATGGGCGACCTTCACGCTTAAAAAACCCGCCGGGGATTTTGCCGGCTGCAAATGTTTTCTCTTGATAATCCACGGTCAGCGGGAAAAAATCCTGACCTTCTTTTGCATCGCGACGCGCCACACAGGTGACCAGCACCACGGTGTCGTCCATTGTTACGAGCACGGCTCCATCGGCTTGGCGAGCGATTTCGCCGGTTTCCAGCGTTAGCGTATTTCGCCCGTATTGCAGTGTTTTCTTAATCGATTTCATTTCGATAATTCCTTCTCTTTGGTTTTCGCACATTCACAAACTATTTTCTGCACCACACGGCGCAGAACACATTCAACACATTAAAACTGACGTTACGTTGTTACTAAAATTCCAAGCCACAAAATGAAAAGCCCCGCTGAAGGAATTCAGAGGGGCAATTTTTACTAAAACGTTCTGGGCAATCGTAAATGGATGTCGATTATTTACGCAGACCAAGTTGGTCAATCAGCTTGCGATACGCTTCTAGTTTCGTGCGCTTCAAATAATCGAGCAAGGTACGACGCTTGCTAACCATGCGCAACAAACCGCGACGGCCATGGTGATCTTTCACATGCTTCTTGAAATGATCCGTTAATTCGTTAATGCGATTGGTGAGCAACGCAACTTGAACTTCCGGGGAGCCCGTGTCGCCCTTTGCGCGCTGATATTGCGCCAATACTTCTGCTGTTCTGACGGTGGTGGTCATGTTATTTCCATTCTCAAATCAAACGTCTTTTCGCAGACGATTGCGGCCACCAGAGGTTTCCAGCAGCGAACTCGCGATTATAGTCGCATTAGCTCAATTTCGCAACGGAATCAGTGACTTCACTTCTACGCGGCATATCAGAGCGCCGGTCAAACCCCAGCACCAGAGCGCCTTTCGGCACAAAAGTGCCTGAACAGCCGCATCCACTCTCGTCTTTATTGGGGTTTATCCGGCTGTTTCTATTATTCGTCTGGCACCGACTTTGTGAACTCCCCACCCTAAACCGCCACAAACATCGGCAACTTGATTGCCTTCGCATCAAAACTCGCCGTCGCGCGGCAGCCTAGCCGACGGTGTTTTGCACCGATCATGCAATCCGCAAAATCGGCTGCGCAGTCGTCCCACAAGAAAAGCGCTTCTTCAAGCGTGCTCTCGTCTTCAAAACAAATTTCTGCGGCATCCAGCAGATGTGACATCGCCTCCATTATTTCGGCCTTACTGAACGCGTAGCGGCAGCGCAGCACCCATTCGAGTTCGAGCAATACCATCAAGCTAACAAATACTTGTTGGCCACGATCCACTTCGCCTTTGATGAGCTTGCGCGCGCGCTCATACTGCGCAGCGTCATCGCGCACGAGTAATCGCACCAGCACATTGGTATCAAGACCCAGCATCGATGAGGGACTAGCTTAACGCGACAACAACTTTGTCGGCACCCGCTTCCGGCCGCTCAATGAACCACCCAGCGAAAGCACACTCTTGGTTTTTGCGCGCATAACCACGGTGCCATTTGACAGCAGCGTAAATGTCATTTGATCCCCCGGCTGCAAGCCCAAGCCATCGCGGATTTCCTTGGGGATGGTGGTCTGGCCTTTGCTGGTGAGTGTGGCGGTGGTCATTAAAATAATTCCTTACGATCTAATGTTTAGTAAGGATACATGGAAATAGCCGGTGATGCTAATCCTGCGCCGGATGCGCTGGGCTTTCACTTCGGGCTAACGCAGTTTGATGGCATCTATGAGGCAACTAGCAAGGCCTGACCCCGGCTTCCGGCTTCGAATTAGAAACCCCAGCTTGATATAAGTAAGCTATTAAGTGCTGCGAAACTATACATGCATGCGTGCCAACGCAGATCTTCGTTTCCGCTCTACTTCAAACCTCTCCATGAAAAGAGCATCTTGGTAAAAGCTAGATGGCGGCACTATGTATGGGAACACCTTTTTGATTGTGTAGACCTGTTCAAAGGCGTGCTCAATCATTCGCGTGTTAGCAATAGCGACCATTTGAGCGGAGGCTTTGTGTGTTCCATCCTCCTCGTCCTCAAACGAGCCTACAAGGGCCATATCGTGGTTTATGGGAAAGTACACCTCAGTGCCCGTCATCCCGTAGCCAGGACTATGCCGCATCATGGCTGGCACCTTCTCCGGGTGATTCCACGTCGGAACCACCGGCCGGTCGCTCGTAACGAACGAGCCGGAAGTTTCGTCAGCAACATACAGCCGCCATTTCCGATCCACGAGAGTGCGAAGTACGACGTCAAAGCTCTGCACCTCAAGCCCAATAAACCACTCACGATTCATATTGATGTCGTACTCACCTCGGTTGTGAAACTCTTTGAGTTGCTCATATGTAACGTCCTCAGAGCATTGAACCCCGGCTTCTTTCATCTGGTTTGTTTGACCCTCCCAACGCTCTTTTGTCGCGAGCGTGAGACCCAATAACTTTTTATGCACGCGCTCTTGAAACTGTCTCAAGTTCTCCCGCATCTGTGGGGATCTGACTGCAAGCAACGCGATCAGGTTTAGTACAATGATTTTGTCGTCGCCCTCAAACCTCCTTGAGTCATTGATGTTCCGGATAGCTGTCGCGCCTTGATCATCGAAACCAGCCATTGCTTTCTCTAGCGCGTCCGGAGCGTGACCCTCTACATCAATGCGGAGGAAGTCTTTTTCCGCTCCAATGTTCTTCACATTCGGCTGGAACCAATTCTGCGCCCGGAGAGCAGCAACGTTGGTGTACCAAAACTTTTTCCCTTTCCAGCCGAAACCACGGAGGTAGCCTTGGGGAATGTGGTGGTGTAATCGGGCTATGGGCTTTGGCACCATAAATGGAGTCGCGGATGCGGTCAAAGGAGTCAAACTCAACTAATTTCGCGCTCACACAACTGCAGTAGAAGCATGAAGTTTCAGCCCCAGCGCATTGATCACTTTCAGAATCGTGGCGAACTCAGGATTGCCATCCGGTGACAGCGCTTTGTAAAGGCTTTCGCGGCCCAAGCCGGTATCGCGTGCCATCTGCGTCATGCCTTTGGCGCGCGCTATGTCTCCAAGCGCTGCGCCGATAAGTGTAGGATCACCACCTTCCAAAGCGGCTTCGAGGTACGCGGCCATGTCCTCTTCGGTGTCGAGATTTTCTGCGGGGTCCCACACACGTGTTTTGAGTTTCTTGGTCATATTTTTCTCCTACAGTTGTCGTGCCAATTCGATTGCTTTTTTTATCGCGCTCTTGAGATCGCTTATCGCCACCCGCCAAAAGTACCACCAGCCGTGCTTGACCACGCATTACAAGCCACACATTACAAAATAGATTCGATATCCAGGGCCATGATCGATGCGCAATTCAGAAACGCCTTCGCCAACTGGTTTTACGTCACCCGGATTGCCAAGCGATAAGCGCCGAATGCGAGTATATTTTCTTGCTTTTCAAGTGATGTGCTCACTTATTCTTCAACCCTTCACGTCTACTTTTCGGTCGCGTCTACCAGCTTCAGCGCCTTGGCTTGCACCTACTCAAAAATGTTTTCTTCTTTGAGGAAGTCATCGAAATTTGAACCAATATGAGGATTACGTTTTTTAATATTTTTGGTTGGTGTAACTGTTGCTTTTCACGAGTAACCCATAGGCAGGTCATTCCAATCTAGCCGCAGCAACACTATTTAGGAACAACCCACGACTTTTTATTCGCCACTACAAGCTTGATATTTTTCAGTGTCGCATTGCGTTTTACCTCACGAATGGCTTTTCCCATCGCAGCGCGAATCTCCGGCTCGGTGGGGTTACCTACTTTTCGATTTTCTTTGCCAGCTTCAGCAGTCTTTGCCATTTTTGTTCCTCAATAATTTTTATCGCAGCACCGTGACCATAAGCAACAAGGGTCGGCGTTCTCGAAACTGAATTGTCGTACACAAGCCACTCATCTACAACTACTCGATATCGGTTTATCAAATTATCAAGCGACCGATAAAAGCGTCGCTCGATAACGTTTTCCGGAATTGTATGGCCGCCTTCTTTGACCCTTCGCGCGACACGTCGCTTCGCCAATTGTGCTGACGGTAGCGCAACGTAAAGCAAAGTAACACGATATCCCGCCGATTGCGCCCGCGCAATCAGACGCGTAAACGACTTGCTGGCGAGGGTTGTCTCGAATGCGAAACTGCGTTTATTTATCAACAGCGAGTCGATGCGGCGCAACATGATGCGACCCGCTTCGAATGCAACAGCTTCTGGTGCAAAAGCAGAGAGTCCTGCGGCAATTGCGTCGGCGTTTACAAATTCGCTAATCCCATACTTCTCGGTGAGAAGAAATTTGGCGATAGTAGATTTCCCTGCTCCATCGGGGCCAGCGAGAATGACGATTCGTGGTTTGGGCATGGGTCAGCTATTAACTATGTTGCATAACGTTAATCCCTCTGGGCGTGATCAGATAAACCTCTTTGCTGATCACCGCCAGCGGCGGCTGCAGGAACCGCGCTGAAATTTCGCGCAGGCGCATAACACTCGCGCCGTTCTCCGCATCTGCAACCAACACTATTCCTCGACGTGGAAATGCTACTGCCAGTGCTTTGTATTTCAGTTGGTCGCGTACAAGGTCAGCATGCTTTTTGGTAAGCAAGCCGCTACTCGCGAAGTGACCGAAAATCTGATGCACACCGGTCTCACCTGGAAACGGTGATGCATTTACAACAGCGTTCGTTTCTACGTTTTCAAACGCGGTCTTTAGTAACACATCAGGTGCAATACCCAGTGCTTTTAATTTGTCATCGTCAAGAAAAGTGAGCGTATTGTCCGTCGCCACGGCATATCGAATCGCCAAACCATCCGCGATCATATCCACACGCATTTTTGTAGCCTGATTTTGTTCGACCAGTGCCTTCTGAAATGCAGGTGTTGAAATGATAGGCATCACTTCAGTCAACTTAAACGCAGAGTCTTTCTTGGTGAGGCTCTCTTGCATCACAATCAATAACTGGCCTACCAGCCGCCCACAGGTTCGCGGAATGCGCCTACAACCTTCTTGAATCGGCGCAAGATCAACCACCTGACGATTGCCGTCAACATGAGTCACGGCCAGCTCTGTATCGGATAGGTCTTCGAGATTCGCCCGCGGGAACTGCTGCTTGATATCATCGCGAACGTAATTCGCCACGCTTGTGGGATCAGTTTTAGTGCAGCCTACAAGAGATGCAATGCAGAATAAAACTGCTAAAAAGTGAGCGATAGAACGATTCATGTTGTCAGAAATAAATTGAGGTGCATTAAGCATTTTCTGCTTTTGACGGATATAAGGTGTTTAAAAAGCTTCCATTCGTGCATGGGCTGGTCATCCACGTACACGGTTGGCTTGGCTAAAAAGCCGTCAAAACAATCGGCTACGCCAAGCTCAAGCGCTGTGGCTTTGCAATATTCCGCACCGCCCGAACTCCACAAATAAAGTGTGCAACCTTCGTTTTTTAATCGGCGGATTTGAGAAATGACGGCAGGCATGGGAATGCGCTTTTGGCCGAATGATCGAACGAGTGTGTCGTCAATATCGAAGTAAATAATTCGCTGCATGCTATGGCTAGGAGTATGTTCTTTCGCAATCATATTCTTATCATTGAGTTGCCGGCGAATGTCAGGTCATTTTTGTTGTGTATGTAACTGGGAACTTCAATAAATGCGGCGACTCAATATGTTGAACGTCGATCCAGCGAACACCCCCTCTCCCTCTGTCCCTCTCCCGCGAGGGGAGAGGGAAGCAAAGCCCATCTCCCTAGTCGGGGACGACAAAACTTTTAGGTTTTTGAGAGGCGCTCAAATTTAAATCACCAATATCCACGGGCACTTCCAGCTATTTTTGCCCCAAACACCTTGCCAGATAAGGCGCTTCACTTTTAGTCCACTTTGCCCGTCGCCATTAGCCGCATCGGGATCAGTCGCGGCTCTGGATGCTCTAGCGTGATTTCAGCGACGCCGAGAAAGCGCCTACCTTCGCTGTAGATGGCGTATTCATTGGCGTTTGGCGTGTTTTCGTTTGCTACGGCTATGCGCTCATCCGTTGCTGACAACCAGCCGCCATTACAAAAAATAAGTTCTTCATTCTTATCCAGAATGATTTTGGGTAACGCTAAACAAAGTGAATCTGCTGGTTTCAACATGTGATCGCGTTGTTCGAGATCCAATATTTCGAGTGCTTCGAGTGTATCGGCGTCATCAACGGAATAGCCGGCCGTCGCGGTTCGGCGAAGGCCTGTTAAATGCGCGCCGCAGCCCAGTGCCTCGCCAATATCTTCGGCTAGCACGCGGATGTAGGTGCCTTTGCTTACTTTGGTTTCGATGACGAGATAAACGCCATCGAAGCTCACAAAATTGATCGCAAAAATCGTGATCGCACGCGGCTCGCGTTCCACTTCGATGCCTTGGCGGGCTAATTTATACAGCGCAACGCCATCGCGTTTTAGCGCGGAATGCATTGGCGGGGTTTGATTTTGCGGGCCGACGAATTTGCTGAGGGTTTGGTGAATTTTTTCGCGATCAACGTTGATCGCACGATCTTCGAATGGCTCGGTTTCGGTGTCGCCGGTTAACGTGCGCGAGCCGAGTTTTAGCGTGGCAACGTAAGTTTTATCAGCATCAAGCATGAAGCGCGAAAACTTGGTTGCTTCGCCAAAACACAGCGGCAGCAGACCCGTGGCGAAGGGATCAAGTGTGCCCGTGTGGCCGCCCTTTTCGGCTTGAAACAACCATTTGGCGCGGCCTAGCGCGTTGGTGGAGGAGATGCCAGCGGGCTTGTCGAGCAGTAGGACGCCGGTGATGGCGCGGCGCTTTTGGCGAGCACTTTTGGGAGCAGCGTCGTTCACAGAAAGAGTTACTGACAGAAATTACTTTGGAAGCGGCGCGGACTCGGGAGGCTCGACTTCAGCTGATGGTGAATCAGCCAGCGCATCGTCAATCAACTTCGAAATTCGCACGCCGCGCTCAATTGAGACATCAATTTCGAAATGCAATTGCGGCACGGTGCGGATCGTCAGCCGATTCGCGACTTGCGAGCGCAAAAAACCTGCCGCGCTATTGAGCCCTTCGAGACACGCATCGAGATGTTCTTTTGAGCCGAGCGAGGTGAAATAAACTTTTGCGTGCGCGTTGTCGCGCGTCACATCTACCGCTGTGACCGTGACCATGCTGACGCGCGGATCGCGCAAACCCAGCCGAATGAGTTCGGAGAGTTCGCGCTGAATCGCGTCAGCAATTTTACGGTTGCGGGTGTCGTTAGCCATTTTTATTTATCACGCCAACGTCCGTGCGACTTCAACTTGCTCGAACGCTTCAAGCTGATCGCCGACCACGATGTCGGTATAACTCTTCAGCGACAGGCCGCATTCGAAGCCGTTCTTCACTTCTTTCACGTCGTCTTTGAAGCGCTTCAATGAATCCAGTTCGCCCGTGTGTACGACCACGCCATCGCGAATCACGCGCACAATCGATGAGCGTTTGATCGTGCCGTCGGTCACAAAGCAACCCGCGACCACACCGGCTTTTGACAGCTTGAATACATTGCGAATCTCGACGGTGGCGGTGATGGTTTCTTTGATTTCTGGTGACAACAATCCGCCCAGCGCAGCTTTCACATCATCGACGGCCTCATAGATGATGCTGTAGTAGCGCACTTGCACGCCGGATGTTTCGACCAATTTGCGCGCGCCTGCATCGGTGCGTGAGTTGAAGCCGATCACGATTGCTTTTGAGGCCAGCGCCAGATTCACATCCGACTCGGTAATTGCACCAACGCCCGCATGGATAACGGTGACTTTAACTTCCTCGGTAGATAACTTGCCCAGCGCATACGCCAAACCTTCGTACGAGCCCTGCACGTCGGCCTTGATGATGACGGCGAGAGATTTCTTGGCACCTTCGGCTAACTGGTCGAATGCGTTCTCCAGCTTCGCGGCTTGTTGCTTTGCCAATTTCACGTCGCGGAATTTGCCCTGACGGAAGAGTGCTATTTCGCGCGCTTTGCGCTCGTCGTTCAAGACCATCACGTCTTCACCGGCGATTGGCACATCGGTCAATCCTTGCACTTCAACCGGGATCGATGGGCCTGCTTCGTTGATCGATTTACCGTTCTCATCCAGCATCGCGCGCACGCGGCCAAACACGGCGCCAGCGAGCACCATATCGCCTTTTTTCAACGTGCCAGATTTCACCAAAATCGTGGCAACCGGGCCGCGACCTTTATCCAGACGCGCTTCAATCACCACACCTTTGGCGGGCGATTGTTTGACGGCTTTCAAATCCAATACTTCGGCTTGCAGCAAAATCGCATCGAGCAAATTATCAATGCCCGCGCCGGTCTTGGCAGAGACGGGAATGAACATCACTTCGCCGCCGTATTCTTCTGGCAATACATCGTTGGCGACCAAATCCTGCTTGACGCGTTCCATGTTGGCTTCGGGCTTGTCGATCTTGTTGACGGCCACAATCATCGGCACGCCTGCGGCTTTGGTGTGCGCGATGGCTTCTTTGGTTTGCGGCATCACACCATCATCGGCTGCGACCACCAAAATGACCAAGTCAGTTGTTTGCGAACCGCGCGCACGCATGGCGGTGAACGCTTCGTGGCCTGGTGTATCGAGGAAGGTAATCACGCCCTTCGGGGTTTCGACGTGATACGCGCCAATGTGTTGGGTAATACCGCCCGCCTCACCTGACGCCACCCGCGCTTTGCGAATGGTGTCGAGGAGTGATGTTTTACCGTGATCAACGTGACCCATGATCGTAACCACTGGCGGACGCGGCTCAGCCACGGCGTCGGGATGCTGCTCTTCCTCGGCCAAGTACGAATCAGGATCGTCGCCTTTCGCAGCAATCGCGTTGTGACCTACTTCGCCCACCAAAATCATGGCGGTTTCCTGATCAAGCACCTGATTGATGGTGACCATCGAGCCCATTTTCATCATGATCTTGATAATCTCGGCTGCCTTGACCGCCATTTTTTGCGCCAATTCACCGACCGTAATGGTTTCCGGGACCAATACATCGCGAATAATCGGCTCAGTTGGTGCCTGGAAATTGGTTTCCTGATTTTCGTTGTCCTGTTGCGAACGCGCCTTGCGACTACGCCAGCCTTCACGGCCACCGCTGGCATCGCCACGGGTCTTGATAGTGCGGCGCTTCGCCGCGTCATCGCTCCACGTAGAAGCCGGTTTGACAACCTTCTTGACGACCTTTTTGTCGGCCACTTTGGCGTCTTTGTCCGCCGGTTTGGCAGCGGGGCGATGCAGCGTGCCCTCACTGGCAGGAGGTGGATCCTTTTTCAGCACCACACGTTCGCCGATACGCGGGCGATTGGGATCGACCTCGACTTCAGGCGCCGCGACAGATTTTGCGGGCGCTGCTTTTGCGGTGGCTTCTTCCGGCTTCACGGCTTTGGTTGCCTTGTCCGCTTTTTCGGCTTTATCAGCCTTAGCAGCGGTTTCAATCGCTTTTTTCTCGGCGGCGGCGTCTTCAGCCTCGGCGGCGTCCGCGGCTTCTTTGGCGTGCTCGGCTTCTTCTTTCTTGCTACGACGCTTCGGGGGAGCTTTGGCTTTCTCTTCGGCTTGCTTGGCGAGCAAGGCCGCTTGCCGGTCTTCTTCCGCGCGGCGCTTGGCGACCTCGGCGTCGTTAATGATCGGCTGTGCAGGTGCTGGTGGCTCAACCACAACTGGCACATCTTCCACCGCTTCGGCAGCTTTATCCACTTTCAGGAAAGTACGTTTTTTGCGCACCTCAACTTGAATAGTGCGGGCTTTGCCGGTCGCGTCAGATTTTTTAATCTCCGTGGTCTGTTTGCGCACCAAGGTGATTTTTTTCTTTTCTTCCTTGTGACCGTGCGCCTCTTGCAGATACGCGAGCAGACGCGCCTTGTCGTCTTCGGCAAGGGTTTCTTCTACTGAGTTTTTGGGCACGCCCGCCGCCTTGAGCTGCTCCAGGAGCGTCTCATCGGTGAGCTTGAGTTGGTTTGCGAATTGAGCAACTGTGGTTTGAGCCATTTGATACCTATCGTTACGCTACGTGACTACATTAATCCGTCAGCGAAGTGGTCTCAAAATGGCGCGCAGCTTGTGTTTGCTGGCATCGAAATCAGGAATATCGCAGCTAAACATCGCCGCTCCTAAAATCAATGCCCACAACTGCTTTGGCGTTTTTTTGAGGCTACTTCATCTGGGAAACTTATTGGTGTGATTCTAAAAACATAACTAGCTCTGCGGCGCGACTGGTGTGACTTCCGGCGTCGCTACGGACGTCGCAGGTGCCATTGTTTCTGCTTTGGTTTCGGGCTTGGCTTCAGGCTTAGTTTCGGCCTTAGTTTCGGCCTTAGCGACAGCCGACACTTTTTCGGCAAACCACGGCGCACGCGCAGTCATAATTAATTGCTTGGCACGGTCAGCCTCCATCCCGGTCATTTCAGTTAGCTCGTCTATCGCTAAATCGGCCAAGTCATCCATCGTGCGGACACCTTTCGCCGCCAAGGCCTTCGCCGTATCCGCGTCCATGCCGTCCATGCTTAACAAATCATCGGCAGCGGTTTCCATCGTTTCTTCGCTCTTGATCGCATCAGTCATGATTGCATCGCGGGCACGACGGCGTAGCTCGTTGACGGTATCTTCATCAAAAGCTTCGATTTCCAGCATCTCAGCCAGCGGCACATATGCCACTTCTTCAACGTTACTAAAACCTTCATCGATCAAAATCTGCGCGACGTCTTCATCAACATCGAGCTTGGCCATAAACAATTCTTTAATGCCGCTGTGTTCAGTATCGCGTTTAGTCTCAGCATCGGTTTCGGTCATGATGTTGAGTTGCCAGCCGGTCAGCTCGGACGCCAAACGCACGTTCTGACCGCCGCGTCCGATTGCCTGTGCGAGCTGCTCTTCATCCACCACCACATCCATGCTGTGTTTTTCTTCGTCAACAATAATCGACGACACTTCAGCAGGAGCAAGTGCATTAATCACAAATTGGGCCGGATCAGCCGACCACAAGATGATGTCCACTCGCTCGCCCGCCAATTCACCCGTCACCGCTTGCACGCGCGAGCCGCGCATGCCGACGCAGGTACCAATCGGATCGACGCGCGGATCATTTGACTTCACCGCGATTTTCGCGCGCATACCGGCATCGCGTGCAGCGGCTTTAATTTCCAGCAAGCCCTCTTCGATTTCAGGCACTTCCAACTCAAACAATACTTTAATGAAATCGGGCGTGATGCGCGACAAAACCAGCTGCGGACCGCGCAAATTACGATCCACTTTAAGCAGGTAGGCGCGCACCCGATCACCGACGCGCAAATTTTCCTTCGGAATTGTTTGGTCGCGCGGCAGCAGCGCCTCAATGCGGCCTGATTCAACAATCACGTTACCGCGCTCAATGCGCTTGATGGTGCCAGTGACAAGCTGCTCGTCACGCGCCAAGAAATCCGAGAGAATTTGTTCGCGCTCTGCGTCGCGAATTTTTTGCAGAATAACTT
>JANMQR010000344.1:0-32151 GCA_031370625.1 Burkholderiales bacterium
TGAGGATGGTTTGAATGGCAACCGCTGACGTAAAACAATATCTACTCGACCTTCAAAACCGCATTGTCACCCAGCTTGAAACGATCGATGGCAAACCATTTTTGCGCGATGAGTGGCAGCGTGATGAAGGCGGCGGCGGCATTTCGCGCATCATCGAAGGTGGCAACGTGTTCGAGCGCGCCGGCGTGTTGTTTTCGCATGTTTTGGGCAACAAGCTGCCGCCGACGGCCGCCGCCAATCGCCCTGAAATTGCGGGTCGGCCGTGGGAAGCGCTAGGCGTCTCGCTGGTGTTGCATCCGCACAATCCCTACGCGCCGACGGTTCACATGAACGTTCGTCACTTTATCGCGCGCTCTTCACTCGATGCAGAGCACGACGCATTCTGGTTTGGCGGCGGCATGGATCTCACGCCTTATTACGGCTTCGATGAAGACTGCGTGCATTTTCATCAGGCCAATAAATCAACACTCGACCCCTTCGGCGCAGACTACTATCCGCATTTCAAAAAATGGTGTGACGAATATTTTTATTTAAAACATCGCAAAGAACCGCGCGGCATTGGCGGCGTGTTTTTCGATGATTTTCATGAGCCCGGTTTTGAGCAATCATTCGCCATGAAACGCGCGGTCGGCGATGCGTTTTTGGATGCTTACATTCCCATACTAGAGCGCCGTCGCAATATGCCATTTGGTGCTGCCGAGCGCGAATGGCAGCTCTATCGTCGTGGTCGCTATGTGGAATTTAATTTGGTCTTTGATCGCGGCACCCACTTCGGCTTGCAATCGGGTGGACGCACGGAATCGATTCTGGCGTCGATGCCGCCGTTAGCAACGTGGCGCTATAACCATCACGCGGCAGCGGGATCGCGTGAGGCGGAGTTGACGGAGAAGTATTTGACGGGGCGGGATTGGGTTGCTTGAATCAACGTTAATACAACGTTGCTTGCCAAGTCTGCGTAAACCAAACATCGCCAAACATCGGCGGTTGCAATACCAATAATATTCGGCAAACGATTAAGCTGTTTAATGGTCCACGGCACACATCGCACGCAACGCGCGGCGGGATGATGTCTGTGCAGACGCCCATGCAAGTGTCGCAGCACAGCTCTTGCTCAGGTTAAGATTTGTTTTTTATGTTTGAAAGTTATTTGTGCATAAATATTTTTCTAGCAAATTGGTATTTTTGATAAGCCTTGTATTGATTTTAAATGCTCATGCGCAACAAGGAGGCAAAGATCACCCGCTGTTATCTGGGCCTGCTGGTTATTCCATTGACGGCGATATCGTTGTTAAAGAATTTGCCGGATTAACCGAGGGAGTTCTCAACCGTTTTACATGCGAAAACGATAGTCCTTGTCCGGACACAGTGCCTGGCTTCAAGGGCGGTAGATTGGTTGCCGAAGGCAAATACACACAAATACGTTACATCTCTAAAGCGCCAGCAGGTGCTCTGGCGATATTGCGCAGTTACGAAACCGCAATTAAACAACTTGGTGGTCGTAAGCTCACCTCACGCGTTGACGCGTATGGAACGCATTTATTCTTTGTCGAGAAAGATAAAAAACGCACTTGGATAGCACTCGATGACGGCGACAGTTTCGTCTACCTGACATTTCTCGAAGAAAAATTGATGGCGCAACTTGTCACCGCAGGGCAATTAGCTGAAAGCATCAGCAAGCAAGGTTTTGCTACGCTGTACATCAGCTTTGACAACAATAAATCCGACATCAAATCCGATGCGAAATTAGGTTTGAATGAGGTAGCGCAATTGTTGACCGCCGACAAAAGCTTAAAACTCTCTGTTGAGGGGCATACGGATAATGTAGGCAATGCTACGAGCAATAAAACGCTCTCTGGAGAGAGAGCAACTAGCGTGATGAAGTTCTTGGTGGCCTCTGGTATTGAGGCCAAGCGTTTGCAGGCGAAAGGCTTTGGCAGCGAGGTGCCGGTAGCAGACAACCGAGGTGAAGAGGGACGCGCCAAAAATCGGCGCGTCGAGTTAGTCAAAATCAAATAAGCTTCACGACTGGGAAAGGCGAAACATATGTTGGCAAAAAGACTGATAGTTCTAGGATTGGGATTGATGGTTTTGAATACAGCTCAAGCGCAAAAAACCAATACGGGTAACGCCAAAGACGAGGCCAAAGATGTGTCGTGTTTGATTGAAGGTAGCTTCACCTTTCTCGGCGCCACCAACGAAGTCAAAGACTGCATGGAAAACAAAGGTGGTTTGACGCAAAGTGAAATTAAGTCAGCCTGCGAAGGCTTGGCTAACACTTCAGCCATGATGGGTGGTCAAGCTGGAAAAGTAAGCTACATGGGCAGCTGCCCTATGCAGCCGATAGCCGTTTGCGACGATGTGCCGAGAAAAGGTGTAAGTAGCTTCTATTACAAAGCAGCACCTAATCGTGGCGCAAGTGAATTAAAAAGCAGCTGTGCTGGCTTAGGCGGCAAAGCCAGGTAGCGTAGTTGCAGGTTGGGCTTCATCAAGCACTGCATCGGTGATTGCTTTGACGCACATGTTGGGCAAACGGTATAACTGTTTACCCAGACTACAAAGCATTTTATTCAGCCCAGGCAAAGTATCAAGCGGACGGGCTTCATGAGCACAAAATGGCCGAAAAGCCGCGCCAGCTCTAGGGTTTGCAAATCACATGGGCAAAAACTACAACTGCTGATAAGCCAATTTCACCGGCTCCGCGCCATAAATTTTCTCCAGCCGTCGCACCACAAAATGCCCGCGCGCCATGTTTTGGAAGTGCTCGATAAATAGCGTATTGATCAGCGCGCCCGATGCCGCGCCAATAATCGGCACGGCTTGAAGCGCGGCTTTCTCGCTCACCACAATACCGAAACGCGAACTAATCAGCGCCACCAATCGGACGAGCGCGGGCGCACCAGCTTTGGTAAAACCTTTTTCGGCTAAATATTTGGTGGCCTCGGTAACGGCACCTGCCATCGCAGCGCGTGCGGCGAAATAGCCGGATTCGGCGGCGTCATCTTTGCTGCTGCGACCACCGAGCGCGAACACGGTCAGGCAGGCGAGTTTGGTATCGATGTATTGAATATTTTCGCCCTCGCTTTTGGCAATGTCGGCGATGGACCGCAGCATGATGGTGGTCGATACTGGCAATTCAAACGCGAGTGCGGCAATACCGAATGCGCCGCCGACGGCACCAGATGCGGCGGCGGCAAATTTATGCAGCCGATTTTTTGAGGGTTTGATCGCGGTTTCGTTCAGCGATCCCACTGCGACATCAAGCGCTTTCATCATCGCGGCTTCGGATGCTTGATGCACTGATTTTTGAAATCGCGCGGGCAACATCGCCATGCCGCGCTCCACCGGGGAGCCCAACATGGCCGAGGCACGTGCGGCGAGGCTGGGATTTTCAAGCAGCAATTTAGCGCGTTTTAACTGCGCCAAATCTGATTTGGAAATTCCTGATTGCGATAACACGGTGGTTGAAAGTGTACCCATAAATTTTAGACAGTGGTGGCTAAGCTGGTTAAGTGGATAAATGGATTCGCGTCTAGCGGAATGGTGTACTCAAAATGAGCATCGCCCCCATCCCAGCCTTCCCCCGTAGCCGGGGGAAGGAGCCGACCTTCTCGGCTATGGTGAGTTCTACAAAACATAAAATCTCAAATTAGGTTGCTACCGCACCAACAGCAACATCTTCACCCAAATAAGCCTCACGCACTTTCGGGTTGGCGAGCAGCGCTTTTGATTCGCCGCTGATCGTAATCACGCCGCCATCCATCACATATCCGCGCGTGCTGACCTGCAACGCCAGCGCGGCGTTTTGCTCGATCAATAAAATCGTCACGCCGGTTTTCGCGACATCGCGAACCACTTCAAATATTTTTTGCACCATGATCGGTGCCAGGCCCATCGATGGTTCATCGAGCAACAACAATTTGGGTCGCGCCATGAGCGCGCGTGAGATCGCGAGCATTTGTTGCTCACCACCGGACAGCGTGCCCGCCGTTTGTTTGGCGCGTTCTTTCAGGCGTGGGAACAGCGCAAACTTTTCATCGATATCCACTTTGATTTGCGCGCGGTCGTTGCGCGTGTACGCACCCATCTGCAAATTTTCTTCAATCGTCAAACCGGGAAATACGCCGCGCCCTTCCGGCACCATCACCAGGCCATCCGCTGCCAGCTTGTAAGCGGGCGTGCCGATCACGTTTTTGCCGTTATAGGTGATCGTGCCGCTGGCGGGCTTTAGCAGACCTGTGATTGCTTTCAAGGTAGTCGTTTTGCCGGCACCATTCGCGCCGATCAAGGTCACTAATTCGCCTTCGTTCACCTCAAGCGAAATACTTTTTACCGCGCGAATCCCGCCGTAATTTATTTCCACATCGGTTAGCGATAGCAAACTCATGCCGCAATCTCCACGGCAGCACCGAGGTAGGCCTCGATCACTTTCGGATCGCGCTGCACTTCAGCGGGCGAGCCTTCGGCAATTTTTTTGCCGTAATCCAGCACGGCGATGCGATCACATAAACCCATCATCAATTTCACGTCATGCTCGATCAATAAAATGGTGATGCCTTGCGCGCGAATCGCGCCGATCAATTTGCGCAGCGACATTTTCTCGGTTGCATTCATGCCGGCAGCAGGCTCGTCCAGTGCTAAAACTTTAGGGTCAGTTGCCAATGCGCGGGCGATTTCCAGGCGGCGCTGATCACCATAGGAAAGATGTTTCGCGAGTTCGTTCGCACGATGGCCGATGTTCACAAAATCGAGCAACTCATGCGCGCGTTTTTCAATGGCCACTTCCTCGCGTCGTGCGCCACTGTGTCGCGTGATCGCGCCCCACACACCCGTATGCGTGCGCACATGGCGGCCAATCATCACGTTTTCAATCGCGCTGAGATTATTGAACAGACGAATATTTTGAAACGTGCGCGCCACGCCGAGCTTGGCGATGCGATCCGGTGTAATGCCGGTGAGCGGCTGACCGTTGAAGCTGACTACACCTTCGTCGTGCTGATAAAGGCTGGTCAGCACATTAAACATCGTCGTTTTGCCGGCGCCATTCGGGCCGATCAAGCCAAAAATTTGCCCCTGTTCAATTGCGAAACTCACGTCCGATAGCGCAGTCAATCCGCCGAATCGTTTGGTAATTTTTTTCGCTTCGAGAATAGCGGTCATGCTTACGCCTCCTTCCGCGCTAATTCACGTTTGCGCACCGCCGATGAAATGAGACCTGCGGGACGAAATAGCATCATCACCACCATCGCAAAACCAAACAGCAACATGCGTAACACTTCGGCTTCGATAATTTGTCTACCGAATAATGCCTTTTGCGCGGGCTCAACCGTGTAGCGCAATAGCTCCGGCACGAAAGACAGCAGCACCGCACCAACAATCACACCCCAAATATTGCCCATGCCACCCAATACCACCATCGCCAGAATCATCACACTTTCGGTGAGGCCAAAGCTAGTGGGATCGATGAAGCCCTGAATCGCCGAAAAAATTCCGCCGGCCACACCGCCAAAGGATGCGCCCATCGCGAACGCGAGCAGCTTTAATTTGGTGGTGTCGATGCCAGTTGCGCGCGCGGCCATTTCATCTTCACGAATCGCTTCCCAGGCGCGACCAATGCGCGAATTTTGCAGGCGCAGATTAATCACAATCACCACCATCAGCACCAGAATCAGGAAATAATAATATTTGATGAGCCCCGGCACGGCGAAGCTGCCAAAGTTGGTGGTGTTACCAAAATCCAGACCGAAGATTCTGATCGGATCAATTGTGCTGATGCCTTTGGGGCCGTTGGTAATATTGATCGGCGAGGACAAATTGTTCATAAAAATGCGCACGATTTCGCCGAAGCCGAGTGTGACAATCGCCAAATAATCGCCACGCAATTTCAGCGTTGGCGTGCCGAGTAGCACGCCGAAAACACATGCCATTAACGCGCCAATCGGCAGAATTACCCAGATCGGCAAATGCAAGCCAAAATGCGGCGAAGCCAATAGCGCATAGGTGTAAGCGCCGATGGCGTAGAACGCGATGTAGCCCAAATCGAGCAGCCCAGCGAAGCCGACGACAATATTCAAACCCAGCGAAAGCATGGCAAATATGAGGGCCAGATTGGTGATGCGCACCCACGCCATGCCCTGCATCGCCAGCACAAACGGCAATGCAGCCAGAGCAATCGCGATCAACGCTGATCCACCCCAAAACAATGCGGGATGTTTGCGAATATTAGCGGGTAAAAATGTCTCTGCAAAATTAGTCATGATTACCCTCTAGGCTCGATCGGAAACACGTTCGCCCAACAAACCAGACGGACGGAATACCAGCACCAGAATCAACACAAAAAATGCGTACACGTCTTTGTAATCGCTGCCGAAGATCGACGCATTTGAATTCGCTTCGCACATTGCGGTGAAGCCGGGCAGGAATTTGTCGAGCGTACACACGTTGGTAATGTCGCCCATGTAACCGGAGCCGAGCGCTTCGATCAGGCCGATCAAAATGCCGCCCAGCACCGCGCCACCTAAATTGCCGATGCCGCCCAACACGGCCGCTGAGAACGCCTTAAGTCCTAGCAAGAAGCCCATTTGATAATGCGCGATGCCGTAGTAGCTGCCGACCATCACACCGGCCACCGCACCTAGCCCTGCACCGATAATGAACGTGAAAGAAATCACGCTATTGACGTTAATGCCCATCAACCCCGCGACTTGCTGGTTTTGCGAGGTTGCGCGCATGGCAATACCGATGCGGGTTTTGTAGATGAGCGTCAGCAACCCCGCCATCATCGCAACCGATAGGATAATGATCGCGATTTGCACATTGGTAATCGCCGCACTGCTTTCAGACGCACCCAGATGATAGGTCTGCGTGGGAATGATTTGCGGGAACGAAATGTAATTGCGGCCCCAGATAAGTAACGCCACGTGTTGCAAAATAATCGACACGCCAATCGCGGTAATCAATGGTGCCAAGCGCGGCGCTTTGCGCAATGGCTTATAGGCAACACGCTCAACGGCAAACCCTACCGCCATACATGCCGCTATTGCCGCCAAGATCGCCATCAGCAAAATAATGATCGCTGGCGCGCCTGAGCCCGCCAGCATAGTGATCACGGTGAACGCGACCATCGCGCCAATCATCACCACTTCGCCGTGCGCAAAGTTAATCAGCTGGATGATGCCGTAGACCATGGTGTAGCCGAGCGCCACCACGGCGTACACGCAGCCCAGGGTGAGGCCGTTAACGATTTGTTGTAAAAAGGTATCCATCGATTTAAGTTTAACGCCTTACCGGTGCGCTTAAAGCTTAAAAGCTCTCGCGCTTGAGATTGTGCAGCGATCAAAGGAGTGTGGGCGAATCAAAATGCCCATCTGTATAAGCAAAAACGGCACCAGGTCGCCGGGACCGGGTGCCGTTTTTTAGTGACGACCGTGATGTTACTTCTTTGGCACTTCTGCTGGCTTTGCGGCAGGCGCTGGGGCCGCTGCAGGTGCGGCAGGTGCCGCAGCCATGGCAAACTTGGTGGCCACGCCGTTTTTCACGATGGAGATCGGTGCGAGCTTGCCACCATCCATTTTGAAAATCGTGATTTCGGCATCCTTGCGATCACCCTTGGCATCAAATTGCACCTTGCCGGTGGCGCCCTCAAAGCTTACGTTGAAAATTTCAGGGCCGAATTTGGCAGGGTCAACTGAATCTGATTTTTTCATCGCTTCAATAACGGCGTTGGTGGCATCGTAGAAGGCCGGTGCGTATTGCTTAACATCACCAAATTTTGCATTGAAGGCAGTCAAAAACTCTTTGCTGGCCGCGACCGCTGGCAAGCCTGCTTGCGAGCAAACAAGACCATTGGCAGCATCACCGGAATATTTGAACATTTCATCCGTACATGCGCCATCGCCAAACACGAACACGGCTTTGATACCCAGCTCACGAGCTTGTTTCAACATTGGCCCGCCGGTCTGATCCATTCCGCCGTGGAAAATCACGTCAGGATTCTTCGCTTTAATTTTGGTCAAAATCGATTTGAAATCGCTTTCGGTATCGGTGGTGCGCTCGCGACCCAAAATGGTGACCTTGCCCGCCTTGAGTGTTTTCTCGACTTCGTTAGCTAAGCCCTCACCATAGGCAGTTTTGTCGTCAATCAACGAAACTTTTTTGGCTTTAAGTTCGCCTGCGATATATGCCGCTAGCGCCGGGCCTTGTTGATCATCACGTGCCACCGTGCGGAACACGTTTTTCAAACCGCGCTCGGTGATCGTCGGGTTCGTTGCCGAGCCGGAAATAACTGGAATCGGCGGTGTCGCTTTGGCGTAAATTTCCGACGCAGGCAAGGTCACGCCCGAATTTAAATGGCCGATAACAGCGACCACTTTGGCATCAACCAACTTTTGCGCAACCGTGGTGCCCACTTTTGGATCACCTTGATCGTCCTCGGACATCATTTCGAATTTGATCGTCTTGCCACCGATTTTTAGGTTCTTTTCGTTGGCATGCATTACGGCAAGGGCTACGCCATTTTCATCATCTTTACCCAGATGCGGTGTTTTTACCGTCAGCGGACCGGCGTGCGCGATCTTCACCACCATTGGCGCTTCGACAGCGGGTGCAGCAGCCTTCGGTGCTTCTTTTTTGGCTTCTTCTTTACCACAGCCGACGAGGCCTGTAGCAAGCATTGCGGCGAACATGATTTTGTAGGATGTTTTCATGCGTACACTCCATGAGGAAAAGTAAGGGTGGGGTTGGAACGGGATAAGATTTTGTAATCTTCGATTATGCTAAGCGAAATTTACTGTTGTCAATCGATTCTCTGTATTTCGCTCAAGAAGCCAGGCGCGGCTGCGACCCTTTGCAACTACCGCTCTTATCGCCGAATTTTAGCAAAATGTAACCTTTTTTTCTGCGTGCCGTCCCGGCTGATGTATCTACGGGGCAAAGCGAAATCTGGGCATAATGAACTAACTTTTTTCTTGGGGTCGTAGTCATGGTGCTTGTTGTTATCGGTGTACTTATTTTGATCATGAAAATTGCCGAATTTGGGCCGGTGGCAACCTGGTCGTGGTGGTGGGTGCTGGCGCCCTTTGCGCTGCTGTTCGTGTGGTGGGAAATCATTTGCCCGATGATCGGCTGGGACAAGAAAACAGCCGAACGCAAAATGGCAGAAGACGCAAAGTCAGCGGAAGAGCATAAGCGCAAGCAACGCGGTTTTTAATTGTGCCGTAGCTGATTTAACGTGTTCTCAATCCCCAGCGCGACTTGATGCAGGCGTCGATCCTGCATCCTCTCACCGACTACCATTAGCCCCACCGGCGCATCGCCCAAACGATGGATCGGCAGCGACCAGCAAGGCCGGTCCAACACATTGAATGGCGCACAGTTTCTGAGCAACAGCGCGTTGTTGCGAACAGAATTGTCATCACTGGCATTCATCTCCGCGAGCGTGGGCGCGATGATCGGCGAGGTGGGTGCCAGCAGCGCATCAAATCGCGCGGTCGACTGGTTGGCGGAAGCGATAAGCTTTTGCCGCAGCAAAATCAAATCGTAATAATCGGCCGCATTAATGTTCGCGCCAAGCAGCAACCGCTTGTAAACACGCGGATCAAACTTCTCGGGATATTGCGCCAGCCGCTCGCGATGCAGCGCGTAGGCCTCCACCGCCGAAAAATTGGCCTTTGCGCTGCCAATAGCCTCCTGATCGATTTCGGGAAAGGCAAATTCTTCAACCATCGCACCGTGCGCTGACAGCGTCGATAACGCGCGCCCAAAGGCTGACGCGACAGGCAGTGCCAGATCATCCAGCAGCCGCGTCGTGGGCACGCCAAAGCGTAATCCTTTGAGCGGAAATGGCATCAGTAACGCAACCTCGTCACCTGCCATGATCGCATCAAGCAACGTACAGCAAGCAACCGAATTTCCCAGTGGGCCGATGGAATCGCGCGTGGTCGAGAGCGGGAACGCGCCCGCCAACGGCACGCGTGCCTGCGTGGGTTTGAATCCGGTAATGCCACAAAGTGCTGCGGGAATACGCACCGAGCCGCCCGTATCCGAGCCGATCGTGGCCGCCGCCATGCCGTCGGTCACGCTGACTGCGCCGCCGGAAGTGGAGCCGCCGGGAATACGCTGGGTGGCGCGATCATAAGGATTTAACGGGGTGCCGTAGTGATGATTCATGCCATGCGCACCGTAGGCGAATTCGGTCATATTAGTACGGCCAACAATGACCGCACCGGCGGCACGTAGACGTGCGATGGCCGGGGCATCGCGGATCGCTGGTGGCGCGTCTTGCAAAATGATTGAGCCAGCGCGGGTCGCCTCACCCGCGACATCAAATAAATCTTTAATCGAGATGGGAATGCCGGCGAGCGGTGAGGCCACAAGGCCATTCACGCGCTGCAAATCCGATGCGCGCGCGGCCGCGATTGCTGCATCTGCATAAACCTTGATAAAAGCGCGTTTACCTTCGCCGGATTCGTCGGCAATTTTTGCCAGGCACTCGCGCGTCAGCTTTTCCGAGGTGGTTTTTCCCGCCGCAAGTTCAGTAGCAAGTTGATTCAGCGCTTTCATCGATCAGGCTGATGCCTCAATTATCTGCGGCTCGGTGGTAATCGGGAAATTTACTGAATTCGCCATGAAACAATTCGCATGCGCTTTCACGTGAATTGCTTGCGCGTCTTCGAGACTGGTTCCTTTCGCCACCGTCACTCGTGGATGCAGTGTAACTCTTTGCATCGACATTTTGCCTTTGATACCGAACTCTCCAATGCCCAACTGCCCCGTAGCGCGGTCTTCATAACCGACAATCATGATTTGCTTTTTCGCTGCAATCGCCAGGTAAGTCAGCATGTGACATTCGGACAGCGACATCAGCATCAACTCTTCCGGGTTGTAGCGCGCGTCATCGCCACCAAACGCGGCGGGTGACGATGCGGCGACCTCGTGCTTCACGCCGCTTCGCATGATGTTGTTGCGTGAGAAATTTGCATCGGGTGGTGTCGCCTGTGCAGTACTCGCCGGGTAGCTGAGCGTGATTTCAAACACGTGAGCATCAGACATATTTTTCCTCGTTTGAATTAGCGGCGTTATTCAGACACATCAATTGCGCAACCATTTAATAATCGGCTGCCATTGTTCCACGTCTTGCATTACCTGCGACGGAGCCATATCAAAAATGGATTTGCCTTCAAATGCGGCCGTAACGTAATTTTGCGTGTCGCGCAAATGCGTTAGTACCGGCAAATCAATCGGCTGCAAAAAATCATCAAGCTTCTCGGCGGCGCGGGTACGCGCATCCACGCGCATGCCGACAATGGCCACAAACGCCTTGCCTTTGCGCACGCTTTTCTCGTCGGCCAATTCATTTAAAAACGTGCGCGTCGCGGCCAGATCAAAGCTCGATGGCACGATTGGCACGATCACTTTTTCCACGCGCTTCAAGAGTTCAGATAATTTGTCACCGTGAATGCCCGCCGGGGAGTCGAGCACCAACCAGCCAGCGCCTGATTTATCTTTCGCTGCATCGAGCCGCCCAATCGGCGGCAAATACGCGGGACGCTGCGAGAGCCAATGCAGCGCCGATTTTTGTCGGTCGAGATCCCACAAAAAAACATCTTCACCGTGCTGCGCGAGATAGCCCGCGAGATTGGTGGAAATCGTGGTTTTGCCTGCGCCGCCCTTCGGATTTGCAATCAGAATTGTTTTCATCATCGCCTGAGAGTGAGTTGAATAAGCTTCGGTAAACTGCGCCAGTGCTTAAACTACCAGATTCGGCGCTTGTCAGCGAGCGTCAATCAGGGCGCGGCTGTTAGGCGACAATACATAAACCGAGATTTCCCATTAGCTCCCGAACTCTAATGGAAGCCATTAGGCCAAGTGCTTGATTTGAATCGTGTTCAGGGGTATTTTCAGCTACAGTAAGCAATCGCGTTTTCAGTGTGGGGGAACGATGGAATTCGATCTGCGATTTAGCGACAAAGAAATCACCGCCTGGGGCGGCATGGGTTTGATGAAACGCATGCTCGATCATCTCGGCTTTGAGTCAGCCCTAACTGCAGCAGCCCTGCCGCCACCCGGCTCCAATCGTGGCTATCGTCCCGAACAACTCATCACCCAATTCATGCTCTCGGTCTGGTGTGGTGCCAATCGCTTCGAGCATACCGAAGTCACCCGTCATGATCCGGTCTTGAAACGTTTGTTTGGCTTTACGCGTATGGCCAACTGCAAAGCGGTCATGCGCCTGTTCAACAAGTTCAGCCAAGCGACGAATGAGTCGGTGATGGATTCGCTCTACCGCTGGATGTTTGGCCAACTCGCCATCAACGGCATCACGCTCGATCTGGACTCCACCGTGATGACCCGCTATGGCGCACAACAAGGAGCCAAGCGCGGCTACAACCCGGCCAAACGTGGACGCGCGAGCCACCACCCGTTAATGGCCTTTGTCGCCGATACCCGCATGATTGCCAACTGCTGGCTGCGTCCAGGCAACACCGCCTCAGCCCATAACAGCCAAGCCTTCCTGGCCAATACCCGCCATCGTCTGGGCGATAAAAAGGTGGCGCTGCTGCGCGCGGACTCAGGCTTTAGCGACAGCGCTTTTCTGGATCATCTGGATGAACAGCAACTGCATCACATCATCACACTGCGCTTAACGCAGCCTTTGCAGCGCACCTTGGTCAATGCCACCGGATGGTGGGTGCTGCAAGACGAGCATGGCAAATCCGTGGCGGGGATTGAACTGACCCGCTGTCGCTATCAAGCCGAGGCGTGGTCGATACCGCGTTGGGTGGTGGGTATCCGTCAGCACATTGCACGACGCGCCGAGCCCAAAGGCAAGTCACTCAATTTGTTTGCGGACGATCCGGTGATTGGTCAGTGGCGCTACTCGGCGTTGGTGACCGATCTGGATTTGCCGGCGGTGGTGATTTGGCGCACCTATCGGGGTCGGGCGGACTGTGAGAATCGGATCAAGGAGCTCAAGTATGATTTTGCAGCGGATAGTTTTAACATGCGCGACTTCTGGGCGACGGAGGCGGCACTCACTACGGTGATGCTGGCCTATAACTTGATGAGCTTGTTCAAGCAGGTGCTGTTGAAGAGTAGCGCGGTCAGGCATTCGCCAAATACGGTAAAACATCAGTTGCAAACGTTGCGTTACAAGCTATTCGCCAAGGCAGGCTACATCACCACTGAGAGCCGCAAGCCGATCTTGAATATGGTGGTGGCGATGCGAGAGCGAGCGTGGATCGAGGGTTTGTGGGATGCCGCCAAAACATTCGACTTGCCCGCTGAATTTAAGCCCGTTTACTCCCCTTAGCTGCGCTTTGTATTGGGGCTAATGGGAAATCTCGGATAAACCCTATATTTGGCGAGCTTCTTCGGCAATAAATGCCGCAAACGCCGCTCCAGTGCTAGGGTTTGTAATTCTCATGAGCGCGCGCTAAATCATTGCGCCATTGATCGAAACTATCTGGCCACTGATATAGGCGGCCTTGTCTGAGGCGAGAAAGCTCACCAGATGCGCGACTTCATCTGGTTTTCCCGCGCGTTTCATTGGCACGATTTGCTCGATCATGGCTTTATCAAATGCGGAATCCGCCATGGGGGACGCGATGATGCCGGGTGCGACTGCATTCACGGTAATGCCACGGCTGGCGAGCTCAAGGGCTAGTGATTTCGTAGCGCCATGCAAGCCTGCTTTGGCCGCCGCGTAATTGGTTTGGCCGCGATTGCCGGCAATCGCCGAGACTGAGGTGATGTTGATAATGCGGCCGTGGCGCGTGCGAATCATTGGCATCAGCAATGGTTGCGTCACATTAAAAAAACCGTTGAGCGAGACATCAATCACCGATTTCCATTGCGCTTCATTCATGCCCGGCATGATGGCGTCGTCATTGGTACCCGCGTTGTTGACGATGATTTGAATCGGCGCATGCGCCTCAACCCACGCCTCCAGAATTGTTTTGCAGGCGCTTGCATCGGTGACATCAAACGCGATTGCTTCCGCACTGCCGCCCGCTTGTTTGATCGCATCTACAACGACTTTCGCTTTGGCAAGATGGCTATTTGCGTGTACCAATATGTGGAACCCATCTGCGGCGAGTGATTTACAAATCGCTTCGCCAATCACGCCGCTGCCGCCTGTCACCAATGCATTTTTCATAAATTTATTCCTGCATCCAGGACGACAGCAGCACGTCCTTGTGCGCAAAGTTGCTCACTAGAACTCACCTTGAATTCATAAAGCACGCGCGTTTCTTCTCCCATCAGGCGCGTGGCTTCGATACGCAATGGTGAGCTCAGCTCATGCAAAAACGGGATCGCACACGAGACATCGCGCACGCTCGCCAAGTAGCCCATTTTGGGGCCATCGCTTTGCGTAATCGATGCGGTATTTTCAGCAATCAACGCGCCATGCACCGCCATCGCTTGTGCGGCATATTCAATCGCCGCCATCGTATCCAGCACGCTGTCACGCGCCAGTGGATGATCCTGATCACGATGGTTATCTGCTTCGCAAATAATAGTGTCGTCATTCCAACTCAGCACGCGATCCAGCAAACACATCGGCCCGCTGTGCGGGATGCGCGCGGCGATTTCCGTTTTGTTAAGCGAGGCCGTCATAGCGCGTGAATATCCAGCATCAGCCGCGTGCCGTTAACATTTTCCAAAATCACATTTTCGTTTGCGCGATTCGCGAACGCCAACAACAGCGGCAGACTGCGTGCAGCAGGATTTGCGGTCCGAAACTTTTCAAGTGCAGCCTCATTGGTCGTCGTCGTCATCACACTGACTGAAGATTCAACGGGTGCCGACGAAACATCAAGGGAGAATTTCGCTTCCGATGTTCTGGTCGCGCGCAATAGCAACGCGACTGAGAATATGCCCATCACGGCGCGGACGCCATTGAGAGGTTCGGGATAGCGCAAATCATGCACCAGCAACAACACCGGCTGCGTGCATTGATTGGCTTGCGAAACCGCCTCCAACACACCCGCAGCAAAACTGGCATCGTGAGCGCACAGGCTAGTGGATGGCCACTCGTTGCGCGTGGCAATTCCCCAATAACCAGCCGGTGCATTGTGTACAGAATTATGAAATCGCGTGGGCGAGACTTCACGCTCAGCGGTCGCAAGTGATTCACAGATTTGATGAATGACTTCGCCACTGCCGCCGGATGATGAAAATACGGTGTAGGTGTCGGTGATTGCCTGATTGGCTGAGGTCAGCGCTTCGCGACCTGCGCAAAGTGCCAAACGAATAATATCGCTAGTGCGACGGCGCTCGGCCGGCGGTAACCATTCGGGCGAAGGCAATGGAAACTCCGTGGCCACGTAGGGTTGTTCGCCACGCAAAATGGCCGCACCCTGCGCCCAGTTTTCAAAACCAGTGCCAAACAAGCCGACGCTCTCGACATACACACGTGAAGGCGCGCGCGTCATGATGCGGCCTTTCCCAACACGACGCTGCAATTGCTGCCGCCAAAACCGAACGAGTTACTCATCACGTAATGCATCTCGCGTGGCGCATTGTCGATTTGATAATTGATCGCGATGTCGGGGTCAAGCGTGTGCGTATTCAAGCTGCCCGGAATCATTCCGCGCTGCAATGCCAATGCGGCAATTGCGATCTCGGTAATGCCCGCCGCGCCAAGTGTGTGGCCGGTAAAGCCTTTGGTGGAACTCGCGGGCGTCCGATTACCAAACAATTTGGCGACGGCTGCACCTTCGGCGGCATCGTTGGTTTTAGTCGCGGTGCCGTGCAGATTAATGTAGTCAATATCTTCGGGCTGGATACCGGCCTGGGCGAGCGCTTCGCGCATCGCCTTTTGCGCACCGCGACCTTCCGGATGCGGCGACGACATGTGATACGCATCGCTACTTTCGCCCACACCGAGCACTTGGATATCTTGACTGACAGAAGTTTCCAACAACGCGAACCCCGCCGCTTCTGCAATCGAGATTCCGTTACGTTCACCGTCGTAGGGACGACACGGTTGATTCGAAACCAAGCCGAGCGATTGAAAACCATATAGCGTCGTGAGACACAAACTATCGACTCCGCCGACAATTGCGGCATCGCAAAATCCTGCGGCGATCATGCGACTGGCGTTACCAAAAACCTTCGCGCTCGACGAGCACGCGGATGACACCACAAATGCCGGGCCGCGCAGACCAAAATAGGCTGAGACAAACGCGGCCAGCGAATAATTATTTTGTGTGCCCGCGTATTGAAAATCGAGCGGTAACGCGCCGTTATTTTTCTCGCGTTCGCGGTACGCCAATTCAGTCGAAAGAATTCCGGAGGTGCTGGTGCCAAGAAAAACACCGATGCGATCAGCACCGTATTTTTCAATCGCGTGTTTTATCGCGTCAGCAAAGCCATCCTGTTCCAACGAAAGCTGCGCCAGGCGATTATTGCGGCAATCAAAATGGGCGAGATCGGCTCGAACGGGGAGCAACAAAGCATCAGGAACCTGCCCCACAAACGTATTAATCTCAGCCGTCTCAAACGTACAGCGCTGCAAGCCGGAGCGCCGCGCGACGATGGCTGACCATGTGGCTTCGTTACCCACCCCGAGCGCATTGGTTAATGTGAATTTGCTTAGATTCAACTCAATAATCCCTGATCTGTTTTAACGATTGCACATGATTGGTTTTGACGCAACAAACTCAGCCCACAACGCCTGCCACGCCGGCCAATCGTGGCCGCCTTCGACCGTACGCACAAATTTAGTATCGAGCCGCGCCGCCAACATTTTATGAAATGGGTTGAAGCGATCTTTTTCACCGTACAACAAATGAATCGGCAATGCGGGCGCTAAATTGGGCTGATATTTTTTGAGCATCAGCCATATTAGGCGCTCATCATGATCCGGCACGCTCAATGGATTCCATGTCTCAAGCCCGCCCGCCGATTCGATTTCTGCCAGCGTGCCGCGATTGCCAATATAAGGTGCAATCAATAGCAGCCCCGCCAACTGATCGGTGTATTTTTGCGCGTAAATAAGCGAGCCACAACCGCCCAACGAAATCCCGCCCATCCAAATACATTTATAGCCGCGCGCTTTGGCGGGCAGCACCACATCTTGATGCAAGCGCTCTCGTACGGTTAGATCGGTGAAGTGATCGTAGTGCGCGTCTACCGCCAAAATGTCGGCGTCAAACCCGGCGTTCCGCGCGGTCTCAATATAGCCATATTTTTCGAACGCATCATAACGATCGCCCGCACCTGCCATCAAAATCATCAGGGCAGGTGAGCGTTTGTCAGGTTGGGCAAGATACTCGATTTGTTCCATGGGAGTTTTTATGGGTGGCGCGGCGCAGCTTGAGAGCGTGATTGCGGTTGTGAATGATATTGACGCAATTTTAGCGATCTTGTTTCGCTGCTGTTTGCAAATAAACAGCGGCGAATAACAGCGACAGCACGGCACCAATACCGACCGTACCGCCGATGGCTTTTAACACCGGCATAGACGAAAACGCTAGCACGCCAAAGCCAAACACCGTCGATAAATTACACACCACCAATGACAACATGATGGGCGCCAACGATTCATCGCTGGTCAGTTGCCGATCAAAAAACAGCGCGTAATTTGAACCCACGCCGATGACCAGCAAGAAGGCGACCAGATGGAAAATCGACAGCGATACGCCGAGTGCCAATAATATTGCCGCAGTCACAACCACGGCAGCAAATAACGGCAGCAATAAACGCCCTGTGCGCATGAGCGAGCGCGTCGTCAACCATAACAGCAACGCAATCGCCACCACGCCTGCCAGCGCGTATACCAACGCCTGATGACGATAGGTTTGATAGAGCTCGTTGGTCTCTGTTTTCATATCCATCAAACGAATATTTGCCGATCCCAGCGCCGAGATGGCAGCACGTACTTTTTGTTGCGCATCAGCGCTTTCACTCATACCCTGAATCGGCAGAATCGCTGTGTTCCGCTCGGGCTTTTGGATCAGTAAAGCATCTACTTTGGTGGCCAAATTCGTGCCGTCCAGCGCGGCACGATCAACCGGCGCACGTGAACGACTGGCTTCAACATCGGCAAGAAACGGCTCGAATGCGCCGACCGAAAACCCGGAATCTGCCACGGCCTCATTCAGCCGTGTGCGCAATATGTCTGACGTGGGCAACGCCTGTTTGCGTCCATTTTGGGCGGCGGCACTCGGCAAAAATTGGGTGGGTGTATCCAAAGATTTGATCAGCCCTTGATCGCGCAGCGCACCTAGTGTCACGCTCGCTTTTTCTGCCGCTTGCAAAGTTGTCTCCAGATCAACACTTTCGGCCACCACCATAAAACGTACATCGGGCGCGCCGAGCGAGGTACGCAACGCCTCGTCACGCTTTTGTTCAGCGAGCGAGATTGGGCTCAGGTTTGAAATATCGTCGTTCCAAATTGTTTGCCGGTTCATCACACCCAGCGCCACCAGTACCAGCACGGCAATGGTCAGCGGCCAACGCGCACGCGGTGCTGCACGTGCAGCCAAGGCGAGTTTTTGCCCGAGTGTGGACTCGCGAATTTGAAAATCTTGCGGCAACAAATGAGGGAGCACAAAGCGCGTGACCAGCACTGCCGCAATCAGTCCCGCCACCGAGAACACGCCAAGCTGCTGCAGGCCCGGAAAATCCGACAGCATCATGGCCGAGAAGCCGCAAACAGAGGTCAATACGCCAAGCCGCAATGTCGGCCAAATGAGTTTCATGGTTTGATGTGCGTTACTTTTATTAGCACCGTCTCGCCGGATAAGCGTGAACAAATAGATTCCGTAATCGACTGCTTCACCGATCAGCGTTGCGCCAAAGCCGAGCGTAATACCATGCACGCTTCCAAACATGAGCGCCACCGCAGCAATGCCCGCGAGCACACCGGTAGCCACTGGCATCAGCCCCAGCGCCATCACGCGCGGGGAGCGATATACCCACCACACCAGCATGACGACCAGTGCGGTGGCAATGGTTGAGAAGCGCGTGGCATCACTTTTAATTCGCTCTCGGCTGAGTGCTGAAAACACGCCGGGACCGCTTAGTTGCAGGCTCACATTGGTCGCATTTTTTGTTTCGCGCTTCGCATTTTCAAATGCAAGTTGAGCCGATTCCATGGCGCGCTGTTGTGCGTCGAGATCCACACCCGCTGCTTTAGTTTGTGCCATCAACACTGCGCGCGGTGCGTTCTGCTCGCTTCGCACTACCCACGCGCCACCCGCCGTTGAGACAGCATTACGACTGCTCAGATCATCGAGCATGCGCATCACTTCACCGGTCGGATCGCGCGGAATCAGCTCTTTCGCAAACATGCCCGCGTTTTGCGACAGCATTTGTTTTGATTCGGCCAGTGCAGCTTTCAAGCCTGCCACTTGCCATGTTTCGGCTTTGTTGTTGTCCGACAGCAGGTAACGATTGTCGAGCAGAAATTTTCCGTCTTGTTCGATGCCGATGGCCTCGCCGTTATTTACTGTTGCCCATTGCGCATCAGCTCGTAGCTGCGTCGCCATGCGTTTGGAAATCTGCGCGAGGGTGGCTGCATCTGCGCCGTCAATGCCGATCAAGGTCAGCCGTGAGACCACGCCATCTTTCAATTGATCGACCAGCAACTGCTGATTAGGCGTCGGATTTTTTGGCAGGAACGCGGAAATATCGGCGCGATAATCAGCGCGAAATACGATCCACGCGGAAGCGACGACGAACGCCGCCCACGTGACGAGCACCCAGATGCGCGAGCTTGCGGGCGCGCTAGTGTAGCGCGTCATTTTGATTGGCCCTTATTTCAATAGCTGAGCTAATGCGTGCCGCTATATCTCCTTCCCCCATGGAAATGGGGGAAGGCCGGGATGGGGGATTGTCTGTATTTGAGGTGGTGCAGATTAAGTCGGCATCGCCCGCATCCCAGTTGCCCCCTCGCTTCGCTCTCCCCCTCGTCGCCGGGTGAAGGAGCAGTTCAGTGCGTAATTGAATATGCCTCATAGTTGACAATGCACTACGGCGCGGCACGCGTCATGCTCATCACCGAGCGGTCGCCGTCAGATTGGAGTATCTCAATAGACTCGATAAAATCATCACGGCCGGTAACATCGACAGCATGAATGTAGGCGTACTGATTCGCGTCCAGCGGCACCAGATGCAATTTCCAGCGCTGATTGGTGCCGGATGCTTTGATTGAAAAAGCCTGTTGTAATTGCGGCAAATTGCCCGACAACGCGCCGCGCATCGCGTCCACAATCGCGGCTAACGCAGGGAATTGCGGAATAAAAATCTGCTGCTTTTTTTTCTTCGCTACGTTGTCCAATGTGACCGTATCGCGCTCCACCGTCATCCGCTCTTCAACGGGGTTTTTGGTATGTTTTTCAAAACGGTCAGGTGCTAAGTAGATCAACACACCGGTGGACTCAACAGGTGCATTCAGCAGCTTCACAAATTTTTTCTCGGTGAAATCAGCTTTGGCTGATTTCACCGCCGCCAGACGATTCATCACGCTCGTCAACAGCACGTCGTTGTTGTCGGCCGCAAATGAAGGTGCGATCTGCATAAAAAAAATCGCGGTGATCGCGCGAAAGAGATTCAACCGCATAAATTTATTTTTGCCAGAAGTCATAAAAATTAAACCAGTTATAAGGTGCCAATCGGCAGTAATATTCCACCCGTTCAACATACGCGCGCTGCCAGCTGGCAAGCTGTGCGCTACGATTGCGTGGCCCAACAGATTCGGGCATCAATAACTCTTCAAAGAAAATTTCATAGCGATTACCGCCACGATACAAACCAAACATCAAAAACACCGGGCGCTTCAACACCATCGCCAGACGAAACGGGCCATCGGGAAACACGGCTGGCTCGCCCAAAAACGAAATCGTATTCAATTGCTTGTCACTTTGTGCACCGACGTGGCGATCCGCCAACATGCCTACAAATTCACCTCTATCAATTGTGGCCTGCAATTGCAGCATCGAATTCGCCTGCCCCAGCGATATAACGTACTGGGTGGCTTCCGGGTTGATCGCCTCCAACATACGATTGATTTTTCGCGCATTTTCCTCATACATCGCCATGCGTACAATCAGTTTCGGCAACATTTGATCGTTTGCGGGATTGCGCGTGCCGAGCACCCGCAACGCCTCGAAACTGCCCAAGTGTGCGCCGACAAATAGCCCACCTTCACCGCGATCATGCACGGCTTTCATCTGATCAAAATTATGAATGTGGGTGTTAAATCGATGGGTTTGCCCCGACAGCATAAACACACGATCCAGCACAATGACGGAAAATGTATGAATGTGTTTTAGGGTGCTGAGTTCGCCGACCGGCAGCCCAAGCGAGGCTTCAACCTTGCGCAAATATTGCGCGGACGCTGCGCGCACTTTTGGCGAAGTCGCCCAAAAATAAAACGTGATGGGCAACAGAAAAATTTGCGCGATGTTGCGCCCCAAATGAAGCGCGATCCACACCAACATTTTCATCGCGAACGCGTTGCTGCGTTCTTGCTCTGTTTGCCAGCGTGGTTCATGTGGTGGCGTATGTGGTGACGTCTGCGCCTCCACGTGAGGGTTAGTCTCGGCCATAAAAATCCAGCAAGCCCTTGGCAACAATGGCGTCAGCGACCGCGCATTCAAACGATACGGGAAGTCGATTTTCGGCAAAATTCCATTCTGAAATTTTGAGCAAAATCGTCATTGTTTGACCCGGCAATACCGGGCGCAAAAATTTTGCGGCTCTGATCGTGTAGTGGGTCGAGAGCGTGTTTCGATATGCACGTTGTTTTCTGAATGCGCGCATCACATCAGCCAAAATAACCACACCGGGAATAATCGGATGGTCAGCGAAATGCCCTTCGGTTGCGCGATGTCCAATTTCGTACGGCTGATCGATGGTTATTTGCTTATTTATTTGGGTGTTCACTTCGACACGTCCTCTGCGCTCAATTCACTCATCGCTTGCTGCGTGAGTTTGCCGGTTTGATTTCGCGGTAATTCGCTCACCAACCGAATCGGCCTCGGCAAAAACACCGCGTCGATGCGTGATCGAAGCGCCGCCAAAATTTGTTCTGCCGTGAGCGTACGCGTGACCACATACGCTGTAAGTCGGACGATCAAATCATCGTCAGTGATTGGCGGCATCACGAACACGCCATCGTCTACGCCGTCAATCGAATTCAAATGAAAATTAAGGTGCGCCAATGACGTGCGCTTTCCCGCCACGTTAATCAGATCACCCGCGCGACCATGTAGTAAAAATTGGTGACCAGATGTAATCTCGATCACATCACCAAGCGCGCGCGCATCGCCCACATGACCATCCACCACCCAGGTCGTGTCGCCACGCTTTTCAAGGCGAACATTTGGAAACAAGGTCCACGCCTCACCTTCGCTGGTGCGCCGTGATGCGATTTGGCCTGCCTCGGTGCAGCCATAGATTTCACGAACAGGTGCAGCGAAAGCGCTCTCTGCCTTGAGCGCTAATTGCGGCGAAAGTGGCGCGGTGGCGGAGACGACCAGATCGAGCTCTGGCAAATTTACGCCCTCAGCATCGAGCAAAAGCTTCAGGTGAAACGGCGTGGTCACCAACACGCGCGGACGCGGCATACGTGAAAGTGCCACAGCAATGTCGGTGGGATAAAAACTTTGATCCGCCGATAACGCGTAGCCGTTTTGTAGCGGCAACGCGAGCGTTGATTCGAGCCCATACGAGTGTTGTGCGGGCACGGTGCCTAAAATCGCCAGCGCACCCTCTTCAACTAGCTCATCAAGCATCAGCGCTTTAGCCTCAGCGCGAACGCCTGCACACAACGCACCCCACGTGCGCGGGTTTGGTGTGGGCTCGCCCGTGGAGCCGGAAGTAAACAGGATGCCGACAAGTTGATCGCCCGAAAAAGCGGGGTTCGGTGTGCTTCCTGCGAACCGGGGTGCCGCCAAGTGTTCAAGATTGATCGCGTTTACAAATGCAGGAATTTGCTTGCCCGCGCCAACGCTAATGTCGTCACCAACAATCACAACATCGCCATAGCTCTCCACCAGTGCTTGCAAAGTTCGGGCGGCGGTATTGGGCGGCAGCAGGCTGATCTTGTTTTTCAACATCACAGCGGCAAGCACTACTGCAATGTTGTAGCGATCACCGCAGACATTTAAAACATACTTTGCTGCTGGCAAATTTTGCGCCACTGAATACACATCGCGAAGATATTGATCCGCATAAATTGGCACGCCACGCCGATACGCCACTACAGTCGTCGCCATTGTCGAGGCTTCGACGCCCAACAATGGAAAAGTGGCGGAGGGTAGTGACATCTTAGGGAATTACAAAATGGCGCGAAGAAATCAAGCGCACACCTGATTATTTGGTGCGGTTCTTTTCGATGTGCGCGGAAAGATTGCGCAACGACTTATAAATTGTTTTGTTATTCTCATCGTCTGATTTCAACTGGAAACCATACTGCTTGGAAATCGCGAGGGAGATTTCAAGAATATCGATGGAATCGAGCCCCAAACCCTCACCATAAATTGGCGATTCAGGATCTATTTCGTTGGCCGCGACTTCGAGGTTTAGCGTCTTCACGACAATTTCGGCCAGCGCCAGCTCTGCGTCACTCATGGATGAAGAATTGATGGTAGAAACAATGGGCGGCGATGCGGACATGGAGACACTTAGCAGTAAAATTGATAGACGCTAATTATACCGAAGCCGGGTGCGCATTCCTCGCAGTTGCTGCCCCCGTCAGTTTGCAAGTGCTCGTCAACAACCATTTGGTAAAAACAAGGAATCCGCAATGAAATCCGCTGCAAGCGTTAATAGTCTCAAACTGGGCTCACTTTTTCGCCGAGCGGCGGCGATCTCAATACTGGCACTACTCGCCGCCTGCAGCAGCGTCCCGATCCCGCAACAATCCAAAACCCAGGCGGATGCCCGCACACTGCTGGATCAATCCCAAGCCGCGCATGGCAAGGCCGCATTTTTGGCGATTCGTGATTTAAGTGTTGCCTACGACGGGACGTGGTTCGATATCGTTACCAAGGTGCAACCGATTCTGACCGATAAGACTTTTCGCAAGGCATCTGAAGAGCGGATGCTTTTTAGTGGTGGATCTGGGGATAACGTGATCGCACAAATGCATACGGGCGATGCAGGCAAAAAAATGGTTTTGCGCGATGGCGGCTTGCCACTCGGCGAGCGCGCATCGGTCTGGTTTAATCAACAACCAGAAACCAATCGCGACAAAATCGCCGCCGCGCATTTGGTAGTCGAAGCCTATCAACTTTTCTTGTATCCGGCGTTTTACGTCGAACGCGCCACGCATCTGGAGCGCGTAGGCACGGGTAGCGTGGGCGGGCGCGATTGCGAGCTGTTATTGGCGGTGATGCGCCCCGGCATTGGCAATTCAGCAGAAGATCGCGTGGTGCTGTATATCGACAAACAAGACAAATTAGTGCGGCGCGTCAGGCTCACGCTGGAAGGGTTGGATTCCACCAAAGGTGCGATTGTTGATGTTGACCATGATCGATTTGTAGAGATCGCCGGCGTGACCTGGCCCACACATTTTTATGAATCATTGGTCGCACCTTTTCCGGGCCTGCCTGCGCATGATTTTTCACTGCGCGGATTGGATGTAAATCGCGGTTTATCGAAAGCCGATTTTGCAAACGCACAATTTTCCGAGCGCGCCGCCAAGCCCGCCACGCCCATCACCTCATCACCCCGTTGACGCACGTCACTTGCAAGCCTGATTGTTGCGCTGCACAATGAAGCACTTTTAAATGATTTAATCAGGTAATTAACATGAAATTTTGCATCGTGGGCGCAGGCGCAATCGGTGGATTTGTCGGTGCGAAATTGGCACTGGCGGGTGAAGACGTCACCTTCATCGCGCGCTGGAAAAATTTGGATGCAATTCGCGCGCGCGGCATGACCGTAAAAATGCATGACGGCACCGTTCTGGAAGCCAAAACAGCGCGCGCGACCGATAGCTTTGCGGCGGTGGGGCATGTCGATTGCGTCATCCTCGCGCTCAAATCGCATCAGGTGGAATCAGTGGTCAACCAACTTGAGCCCTTGTACGGCCCCAAAACCACCGTGATCACCATGCAGAACGGCATCCCGTTTTGGTACTTCCACAAACACGGCGGCGCGTTAGCGGGCACCACCGTGAAGGCCGTTGATCCGCGCGGTGTTTGCAAGGACGGCATTCCTGCCGAGCGCATTATTGGCTGCGTGGTTTATCCGGCTACCGAATTGGTCGCGCCCGGCGTCGTGCGGCATATTGAAGGCGAGCGTTTTCCGCTGGGCGAGCTCGATGGATCGGCGACTAGCCGCGTAAAAGATCTATCCGATATTTTTGCAAAATCGGGCTTGAAAGCACCGGTACTCGACAATATTCGTAACGAAATTTGGCTCAAGCTGTGGGGCAATCTGACCTTCAATCCGATTTCGGCATTGACCCACTCAACACTACAAGACATTTGCCAATTTCCCGAGGGCCGCGAACTCGCCGCAAACATGATGCGTGAAGCGCAAGCGGTCGCTGAAAAATTGGGCGCAAGTTTCCGCGTGAGTCTGGAAAAACGTATCGAGGGCGCCGAGAAAGTCGGTAAACATAAAACCTCCATGCTGCAAGATGTAGAAGCCGGTCGCGCGATTGAAATCGATGCGCTAGTTGGTGCGGTGATTGAATTAGGCGAACTCACGAACACGCCAACGCCGACTATTCGCGCGATTTACCAAGCCTCAAAGCTGCTCGCACACACCATCGATACAGAGAAAGTCGCCGTGCGCGGGATTGCCTTGCCGCAGGTTTAGCAATCCATGTCGGCACAAGGAAAGTACCGCCACAAACAAATCGGCTGGCACTCGCTCATCGGCCACGCCGTCGGCTTCGCCATCGCATTATGGGTGCTGAGTTTTGTCACGTTGGAAGGCTCGATGCGACCAGTGATGTTCGCACTTTTCGCTATGCTGGCCGCAACCGGGCTAACGTTCAGCTCACTTCTCACCGAAGTCGATACAACCGAATTCAGAGCACAGTTCGGCCCGCTGAAATGGCCAGGACAAACGGTGGCATTAAACGAAATTGCAGGTGTGCTGCCTGCGCGAACCTCAATCGCCGCCGGCTGGGGCATCCGCGTCACCACCCGCGGCTGGCTCTACAGCGTGTCAGGCCGTGGTGCGGTGATTGTCGGGCTTCGTAATGGCAAACAATTTTTGATTGGAACGGATGATCCGATTGGGCTTGCTGATGCGATCAATACATCGCTGCCGCACGAGGCGGATTTTACGAAGATTCGTGGGGCGAAATGATTCTCGGGCATTGGCAACATTGCAATGATCGTTACGCCGCGGGTATTCGTCGCGCATTATGAGCCCAGCGCATGAACGGCATTTCAATGGCGAGGTGGCTGAGTTTCGCCAACACAAGGGTAAGCGCGGTGATGGTGAGCACCGCAGCCGTTTCTTTAAGCGGCACCTGACGCTGCACTAAATACAGCACGATAAGATGCCATAGGTAAATGCCGTAGCTTATTTTCCCCAACTCCAGCATTGGACGCCACAAAAGCGACGTGCGAATCGACATCGCCAGCAATAACGCTACACCAGCAAATGCGGCGACCAAACTGCGAAATAGAACAGTCATGGGCAGCGAGGCCCAGTAGCGCGCTGCGTTCGCGTCGTAAATAAAATAGATCGCCATCAAAAGGCTGAATGCCAATAACGCAAGCAGAACGTTCTGTGCGCGGGTGAAACGAGACAGCTTGAGCATACAGATCAAACCGCCGAGCGCAAAGCTGTCAATAAGCGCTGGAACTTGCGAGGAAAAATGAATGAAAGCATCATCCGACGCACCCGCTTTTGTGAGCCAATACCAACATGCAAAACGGTAAGCAAGCACGCCGCCTAACAGAGCAAGATAACCTGTTATTAGAGTAGCGCGGCCTGAACGGGCGATCAATGGCACGATAAAAAAAGCCAGCACGTAAAACTGAAACTCTACGCTCAATGACCATGTGACTCCGTTAATGCTGAATGCCGCATTTTGGAAAAAATTATGGACCAAAAATAGGTGCGACAGTATTTGAAAAGAGGCGTCTTTATCAAGCGCCGCCGAACTGACTGCTAATAAGAAAACTGCCGTAGCAACGTAGTACAAAGGCAGTATTCGAGCTAGTCGCGCGCGCCAAAAATATGCTGCGTAATCAGGTCGATCTTTTTGTCGAATTGCGGATGCCGTTATCACATACCCGCTGATGGCGAAGAATAGATCCACGCCGATCCAGCCGACGCTGAAAATAGCTAACGGTGTACCGGACACATTCCACGGTAAAAGGCCGATACAGTGAAATAGCACGACGCTCATTGCCGCGATGCCGCGTATCACTTCGATACCGTTTTGCCAGCCGTCAGCCGCGACTACCGGGTCAAATTTGTCAACATCCTTGGAGACGTGGCATGACGCAGTTGTAAATAAAGTCATGTACAAAGTGTACCGCGCCTGGAGATGTTTTCATGGAGTTGTGGAGCTTGTATATGGTCGCTGTATTAGAACCTATCCCTCGTAGATCATCTTGAAAACTATTTGCCAACGCCAAGAAATAGGCCAACAATAAGGAGCCTTTAAAACCTAATAAACATAAATGGAAAACAAAATGTTCAAACTAAAAAGCACGAGCAGCACTCAAACTCCACCCCCGCCACCGCCAGTCTCGTCCGTACCATCAATGATGTTATTCGCCGGCGCTTTAGGCGGTGCGGGCAATGTTGATGGCTCAACAGGAAGGTTGTCCTCTCCCTTTTCCATAGCAGTAGATGCTGGCAACAATATTTATATTGGCGACTACCTCAATTGCAATATTCGTAAGCTCTCCGCATCAGGCCTTTCGGTTCTGATGGGGGGCCGGAGCTGCTACATCTACTCGGACGACGGAACCTTCTCGTACTCACCATTCGCTCCTTTTGCTTACCATCCAGCAATTATTTCTGACCGCGCGGGCTCACTTTACTTGCTCAAATATGGTGAACCAATTTCCAGAATGGCGTCTGATGGAACGCTAACACCATTGCCAGTCGTTTCCCCTACCAACTATCGTATCGCAATTGATACCGACGGCACTGTCTTTGAAGCCGACGGTGGCGGTGGAGCTATTTACAAAACTGACACCAACGGAAATCGATCACTCCTGACCCGTGGCATCGGTGCAGGGTTGCCATCAGCGAATGCTACGGTCGGTATTGCGTTGGGTGATGATGGAACTATTTATGTTGCCGACGCTGACAACCAATTAGTTCGCAAGATTAGTCGTGCAGGGTTCATGACAACGCTTGCTGGCACTGGCACGCAAGGTGCTATTGATGGAACAGCTATTAATGCGCAGTTCAGCAGCCCAACTGGGATCGCGGTTGACGGCAGCGGTAATGTGTATATCGGCGACAAGTCAAATTACACTATCCGCAAAATCGCACCGGATGGGGTCGTTAGCACACTGGCTGGTCTAAAGGGGGTAAAGGGAGCGGCCGACGGCAAAGGCGCTGCTGCAAGATTCCTTGATGTAAGTGAGATCACGGTTGACAGATCTGGTGCGCTAATTGTAGTGGACACAGGCAATAGCGCGATTCGCCGCGTGAGCCCGGACGGCGTGGTCACCACTATCGCGGGGGTGTTGCCAAGCCGAGGCAGCACTGATGGGCCACCACTTGCATCACGTTTTTACACACCTAGCGGGCTCGCGCGTGATAACGCAGGGAACATCTACCTTGGCGATACCGACAACTTTGCTATTCGCAAGTTAAATGCAGGTGGCGATGTATCCACGCTCGCAGGTAAGACCGGCATTAAAGGATCTCAGGACGGCATTGGTTTGGCAGCAACCTTCACGTTTCCGCAAAGTATTGCACTCGATCAGCAAGGAAGTATTTACGTTGCGGATTATTCACTCATCAGGAAAATTTCCGGTGTGGGAGAGGTCAAGACCTTTGCTGATGCCGGTTCGGTACCATTGATATCGAGGGCCGGTATTGCTTTCGGCGTTCGCCCTCGCTTCATCCAATCATTAGCATTCGATGCGAGAGCTCAGTTGTATGCAATCGAGACTCTTGGGGCCAGCATCAACAAAGTGGCTCCAGATGGATCCTTTGTCCCGATTAGCTGTAACTGTCAACCACTTTCCGCCACAGGCGATACTTCAGGCAGTATCTTCGTCGCGTCCCCGGGCGTGATTGGGAAAATCAGCACTGATGGGACTACGACAATTTTGGCAGGGGCACCGTCACCAATGCTTGGCTGGAGAGACGGAATTGGCGCGAATGCGCGTTTTAGCAACCAAATCAGTGCACTCGCAGTCGACAACAACGGCAATATTTTCGTCTGCGACACCGGCAACCACGTCATTAGAAAAATTACGCCGTCAGGCGTAGTAACCACTATCGCGGGCAAGGCTGGCATTGCAGGAACGACCCTCGGCCCGTTACCCGGCTTGCTAAACACACCTAAAGGCATCGTTATTGATAACGCGGGCAACCTATACGTCACCACGGAAGATGCCGTGGTAAAAATTACTCTCTCATAGGCAAAAGCAGCCGTAGGCGCGCGATGGAATAACATCCATCGTGCGCACAACGCTTACAGCTCACGGATTGAACTTGCACCCAACCCCCTGTTTTTGCTATACTTTCGGGCTTTCCTGCATTTCGAACACCAAATGCAGGCGTTACCGGTTCGCAACCGGCTCGTTATCCGTTCTCAACGGATTGTTTAATGAAACAGCACATTTAAGGAAATACTTCATGGTCGTTATCAGACTCGCACGCGGCGGTGCTCGCAATCGCCCTTTTTATAACATCGTTGTTGCTGATTCGCGCAACCCGCGCGACGGTCGTTTCATCGAGCGTTTGGGTTTTTATAACCCGGTCGCCTCCGGTGCGGACGAAGCCTTTCGCATGGCGATGGATCGTTTGACGTTTTGGCAGGGTCGTGGCGCGCAGCCATCTGATGCTGTGTTAAAACTCATCAAACGTCACAAGAAAACCGCCCCTGTTGTTGGTCAATAAGGGTCAGTAAAATTTGACGGATAAAACCATTGACGACAAAGACCTAGTCATCATGGCGCGCATCGCTGCGCCATTCGGGATTAAGGGCTGGGTCAAGCTGCAAACGTTTACCGGTGAACCCGACAGCCTTGACGCCTATGCGTCGTGGCTCGTCAAAGGCCCGAAAGGCTGGGAAGAGTTCGAGCTGGAAGATTTTGCGGTGAATGTCAAAGCGGTCGTGGCGAAATTCAAAGGTTGCGACGACCGTTCTGCGGCTGAATTATTGAGCAAACGAGATATCGCTATTCCGCGTGATTCACTTGAAGATGCGCAGGATGGCGAGCATTACTGGATTGATTTAATTGGTGCCGTAGTCGTAAACCCGCTGGGCGAACGACTTGGGATCATTGAAACACTGATGGAAACCGGTGCCAATGATGTGCTGGTGGTGAAATCGGGAACGGAAGAAATTCTGATTCCGTTTATCGATGAAGTGATTGTGAATGTTGATCGGGTAGCTAAAGTGGTGACGGTGAACTGGGGTAAAGATTATTAGGCGGTTTCGACAAAAGTAAAAACCTACCCCCGATTAAAGCATTCGGGGGCATGCTTTTGTCGAGATTGATTAGAGGGAAAAGCAACAAAAGGAAATGCGTAAAACGGAAACGCGATGACTAAACAATACGATGTCATCACGCTGTTTCCTGAAATGTTTGACGCGATTGCTGATTCGGGCGTGACGCGTCGGGCGTTGGACGAAAAAGTGTGGGCGCTGAAATGTTGGAACCCACGCGATTTCGCCACGGATAAATATCGCACCATCGACGACCGCCCTTTTGGTGGTGGGCCGGGGATGGTGATGAAGGCAGAACCGCTGAATGCGGCCATTGATGCGGCGATTCAGAGGCAGCAAGATTTACAGTCAGCCAAGCCGAAAGTGGTTTATCTGACGCCGCAAGCAAAGCCAATTACCGATGCAGGTATTCGGCAATTGGTGGCAGAACCGGGTTTGATTTTTTTGTGCGGGCGCTATGAAGGTATTGATGAACGTTTGATTGAAACGCGTGTGGATGTGGAAGTATCGATTGGCGATTACGTGCTGTCGGGTGGCGAATTAGCTGCGATGGTGTTGATTGACGCGATGGTGAGATTGCTGCCGGGTGTGTTGAATACGGCGGAATCGGCAACTGAAGATTCGTTTTCACCCACGCGCGATGGCTTACTGGATCATCCGCATTACACGCGGCCAGAAATTTGGAACGGTGCATCGGCGCCAACTGAATTGATGAGTGGCAATCATGCGGAAATTGCCAAGTGGCGCAGGAAGTTGGCGCTAACCAGAACATTGAAGCGGCGGCCTGATTTGTTGGACGTCGAAAATTTAAGTAAAGAAGATTTGAAACTGTTGAAAGAAATTCAGCAGCAAAAGTAGAAGTAGCAAAGCAGTAAAAAAGAAAGCGCACATCCCTGCGTAGTATGAACAAGGGCGCTGTGTGGAGGGCTAAAAAGCGATGGGCTTAGAAACGATTCGTTTAAAAAGCCGAGGGCGGTGATGATGAAAATCAAAACGCCATAACCATGACAAGGAATCACATGAACATTATTGAAATGCTGGAGAAAGAAGAAATTGCCCGCTTGGGCAAAGTCATCCCTGTTTTTTCACCGGGTGACACCGTTGTTGTTAACGTAAACGTGATCGAAGGCGAGCGCAAACGCGTGCAGGCTTACGAAGGCGTCGTGATTGCCAAGCGCAACCGCGGCCTGAATTCATCGTTTATCGTTCGTAAAATTTCATCGGGTGAAGGCGTTGAGCGCACTTTCCAAAGTTACGCGCCCACCATCGCATCGATCGAAGTGAAGCGCAAAGGCGATGTCCGCCGCGCCAAACTTTACTATCAGCGCAAGCGCTCAGGCAAATCGGCACGTATCAAGGAAAAGCTCGATTACGTCTCGACACAAACCAGAGGCGACGACAAAGCTTAATTGCTTTTCATCCGCCGATAAAAAAGCCGCAACAGAATTCTGTTGCGGCTTTTTTTATTTTAGCGGTACGAAGTTTGGCGATTAGCGATTGGCGAGTAAGTGAGTAGGTCAGGTTGCGCAGCTACCTGACGCCGAACGTAAAATTAATCACCGATGTCAGGTAGCTACGCA
>JANMQR010000424.1:0-6257 GCA_031370625.1 Burkholderiales bacterium
GAAACAACACGATAAACGCGATACGGAAAAAGAGCGCGACTGGCAGCGCGAGAAGCAGCAGATCATGAAGACGAATCGCGTTTAACCGGCAGCGCGAGAAGCAGCAGATCATGAAGACGAATCGCGTTTAACCGGCAGCGCGAGAAACAGCAGATCATGAAAAACAATCGCATCTAAGCACGCGCTCATCTTTATTTTTTTATTACTGGATTTTTTTGGCCAAGCTTTATTTTCGTTTCGCCGCGATGAACGCGGGTAAATCAACATCACTTCTACAAGTCGCGCACAACTATGAAGAGCGTGGTCAAAGCGCGGATATTTATACCGCCGCGCTCGATGATCGCGCCGGTGTTGGTCGTGTGAGTTCGCGCCTGGGTGTCACGCGCGAGGCAAATATTTTTAACGACAGCACCGATTTTGCAGCGATCTATCGCGACAAGCCGCTGCCGTCCTGCATCTTGATTGATGAAGCGCAGTTTTTAACTGAAGCGCAAGTCACGCAATTGCATCTGATGGCGCACACCACGGCTACACCCGTTATTTGTTACGGATTGCGCAGTGATTTTTTAGGCAATCCTTTTCCTGGTTCAAAGCGTTTGCTGACGCTGGCGGATGATCTCGAAGAAATGAAAACCATTTGCCGATGTGGGCGCAAAGCCACAATGAATGTGCGGCTGGATGCATCAGGCGAGCGCGTCACCGAGGGCGCACAGGTGGAAATCGGTGGCAATGATCGCTACGAAGCGGTTTGCGCGCGGCGGTTTTACACGGGCAATTGCGGGTAGCTGCGAATATCTCAGCACGCAAAACCAACGTTCAGGTTTCCTCGTGTCGATTGGGTGTACAGTCATTTGGTGAGGCCTGTGGTAATAGATGCGGAAACGCAAAAGCGCTACTTAGCCTCACGGAAGTTGCGGCATGCCTTGCCGCAACGAAACTGGAGCCCCTGCTTTGGCCCGCAAAAAATTAGCAACAGAGCCCGCTGTAGTTACCCCCACCCTACCCAGCCCGTGGACGGCAAATGAAGTGCGCATCTTGCGCGATTTGGCCAAGCACCATGCCTCGCTGGAGATGCTTGCTTATCATGTCGGGCGCACGGTTGAATCGATTCAGCAAAAGGCAAAGTCGATTAATCTTGCGCTGGGGCCGTCGAAAACATCAAAGCGAATCATCCGCAAACGCATCGCTTGAAGCAAAGCTTTATTTGCTTTGCACACCCGCAATGACCCACGCGGCAATGGCCTCCAGTAAGGAGTCGACCTCGCCGATGGTTGGCAGCACTTGAAAGTGAAGTCCGTGCGCGACGCGTGCGGCCTCAACCAATTCAGGTAAATCTTTTTTCACATGCCCGCCGCGCGCTAAAAATATTGGCGCAACGATAATTTCCTTCACACCGGTTGCGGCTAACTGCGCGGTCACATCAGCAAAATTTGGTTTCGCCGGATCAAGATAGGCCAGCGCCACTGGCGTCTGGGGGGATTTTGCCGCGATGATGTCTTGTAGTGCGAAAAACGGCTTCGACCATTCCGGATCGGCCGAACCGTGGCAAAGCAAAATCATGGCGCGCTTCATTCGACTTCTTTCAAAAAACGTCAGCGCTGATGATAGCTGATCCTGTGCATCGTAGATAAATGCTGATGCTGGCACGGCAGTTGCTGAATGAATCAGGGTATTCAGACAAACAAGGTGCCACCACCGTGTTAAAAGTGATGCTGGTTGATGAGGATCCGGATCGCGCAGCCAATGTGCGTGAAGCGCTGACGCGCGCGGGATGCGAAGTCATTTCCACGCTCACTTCCGCGATTGAGCTATATGACCGCGTGAGTGAATCATTGCCCGACGTGATTATTATCGATACGGAATCGCCATCGCGCGACGTGCTGGAGCACATCACGTTTATTTCTCGCGATCAGCCGCGCCCAATTGTTATGTTCAGCGGCGACCGCGGTGGCGATACCATTCGGCTCGCCGTGCGCGCGGGCGTGACGGCTTATATCGTGGATGGTTTGTCGGAGGCAAGGATTCAGCCAATCCTGGCGGTGGCCGTAGAGCGCTTTGAGGCCGAGCAAGAACTCAGGCGCGAGCTTAGCGAAAGCAAAACCATGTTGGCTGAGCGTAAAGCCATTGAGCGCGCCAAGGGGCTCGTCATGAGGCAGGCCGCATGCGATGAAGAAACCGCCTTTCGCCATTTGCGCAAATTCGCGATGGATCGCGGCGTGAAGATGATCGATGCCGCCGAGACGGTTATTGCGATGGGACTGGTTGCACCCGGCAACAACGCTTAATCGATCACATCCACCATTTTGGTGCACCGCAATATTGACACGCATCATGACGGCGCGTGGCGGCAACTTTTCAGCACTCTTAATTTGCGGCGAAGCCCGATCATTCGTCTATGACACCAGCGGTTTGCGAGAAAAATATTGGCTTGGCACGCGCATTGCTAAAGTTGGTTAAGGACAACGGCGTCCCATCCCGCGAGAAATATTTCTTGCGCGTATGGGCCGCCGTTTTTTATTGGGCTTTTCAAATGCACACATCAGGGAGAACTACATGCAGGACGTGCCAAAAACTTCCACCTCCTATATCGAACCTAACGCATCAATTGCACCGAACGCGGCGCGGCGCGACTTGCTCAAAAAAACTGCACTCATTACCGGCGGAGCTGCGCTGATGTCAATGATCCCCATCGGTACACGCAGCGCAGCGTGGGCGGCAGGCTCCGACGCGCCAGAGAAAAAAGAAGTCAAGATTGGCTTCATTCCGCTCACCGACTGCGCATCGGTCGTGATCGCATCCGTGATGAAATTCGACGAGAAATACGGCATCAAAATCATCCCGAACAAGGAAGCCAGCTGGGCAGCCGTCCGCGACAAATTGGTGAACGGCGAAAACGATGCATCGCATGTGCTGTATGGCCTGATGTACGGTGTACATCTGGGCATCGGTGGGCCTAAAAAAGACATGGCGGTGTTGATGACGTTAAACCATAACGGCCAGGCAATCACGCTATCGAATCAGCTAAAAGAAAAAGGGGCAGTTGATGGGCCATCGCTGGCAAAACTGATCGCAAAAGAAAAACGGGAATATACGTTCGCACAAACTTTCCCCACCGGCACGCACGCGATGTGGCTCTATTACTGGTTGGCGTCGAACGGCATTGACCCGTTCAAAGATGTGAAAAATATCGTGGTGCCGCCGCCACAAATGGTCGCGAATATGCGCGTCGGCAATATGGATGGATTCTGCGTTGGCGAGCCGTGGAATAACCGCGCCATTTTCGACAAGATCGGCTTCACCGCACAAACCACGCAGGACATCTGGAAGGATCATCCTGAAAAAGTGCTGGGTTGCACCGCTGAATTTGTGCAGAAAAACCCCAACACCTGCCGCGCCGTGATGGCCGCGATTCTGGATGCGTCCAAGTTTATTGATGCGATGGGAAATCGCCGCAAAGTTGCCGAAATCATCGCCGACAAATCCTACGTCAATACCGCTGTGGACGTAATCGATCAGCGCCTTGCCGGTGACTACGATAACGGCATCGGCAAAAAATGGAAGGATGCGAATTTGATGAAATTCTATTCAGATGGTGCCGTCAATATGCCCTATCTCTCCGACGGTATGTGGTTCATGACCCAGCACAAACGCTGGGGACTGCTCAAGGAAGACGTCGATTACCTGAGGGTCGCAAAAGAAGTAAATCAGGTTGAACTTTACAAACAAGCAGCCGCAATGACGAAGACTGCCGTGCCAAAAGATGGCATGCGCACGTCAAAGCTGATGGACGGCTCGACCTGGGACGGCAAAGATCCGAAAGCGTATGCGGCCAGTTTCAAAATCAGAGCATGATTTTTCGTATCCTCACCGTAAATCTCTGGAGCAGATGATGAGCGCCACACCTGCAGGTAATGTACTCGTGCCGAGTACGGACAAGGCAGCCGCAGTAAAAACAGAGCCTGCGCGTTTAGCCATCGTCGCGCTTCCCAAAGCACGCATTACGGCGCACATACGCCCGCTGGTGATGAAGTTTGTCGAGGTGGCATTGCCGCCGTTATTGGGCATGCTGTTGTTCATCGGTGTGTGGGCGATTCTCGCGCAGACCAGCGATGGTCGCTTACCCGGGCCGGTTAAAACTTGGTGGTCTGCGGTGGATCTCTTTGCGCATCCGTTTTACCAAAAAGGCCCGAACGATCAAGGCATCGGCTGGAATATTGTCGCTTCGCTAAAACGCGTCGGCATTGGTTTTGGGCTGGCTGCCTTGATCGGTATTCCCATCGGCTTTTTGATTGGCCGGGTCGCGTTTCTGAACGCGATGTTCTCGCCGATCATCAGCCTGCTGCGCCCGGTTTCGCCACTCGCGTGGTTGCCGATTGGTTTGCTGGTGTTCAAAGCTGCCAACCCGGCTGCCATCTGGGTGATTTTTATTTCTGCGATCTGGCCGATGATTATCAACACCGCTGTTGGTGTCTCGCGCGTGCCGCAAGATTTTATGAATGTCGCGAAAGTGCTCAACCTTTCCGAATGGAAAATTCTCACCAAAATTTTGTTGCCCGCCACTCTGCCCTACATCCTGACCGGTATTCGCTTATCGATTGGCGTGGCATGGCTGGTGATTGTCGCAGCTGAAATGCTTACCGGCGGCGTCGGCATTGGCTTCTGGGTGTGGGATGAGTGGAACAACCTGAACGTGGAGCACATCATCATCGCGATTTTTGTGGTCGGCATTGTCGGACTGCTACTGGAGCAAGCGCTGATCATGATCGCAAAACGCTTCAGCCACGAATACAAGGCATAGGGATTTTTCCATGACAACAGCCGCAGAAAGATTTGTTTCAGTAGAAAACGTCGGCATGGAATTCGACACCAAACGCGGCCGCTTCGAGGCGCTGCGCAATATCAATCTCACCGTTGAACAAGGCGAGTTTATAACGCTGATCGGCCATTCCGGCTGCGGCAAATCAACATTGCTCAACATGGTCGCCGGTCTGCTTTACCCCACCATGGGCGCCGTGATTTGCGATAACCGCGAAGTAAAAGGTGCGGGGCCAGATCGCGGTGTTGTGTTTCAAAATCATTCGCTACTGCCGTGGCTGACGTGTTTTGATAATGTCTATCTCGCGGTGGAACGCGTATTTGCTGAGACAGAATCGAAATCGCAACTCAAAGATCGCACACAAAAAGCGCTCGATCTCGTTGGCCTCACCCACGCTGCACAAAAACATCCCGACGAAATTTCCGGTGGCATGAAACAACGCGTGGGAATTGCCCGTGCGCTGTCGATGGAGCCCAAGGTATTGTTGATGGATGAGCCGTTCGGCGCGCTGGATGCACTCACCCGAGCGCGCTTGCAAGATGAGCTGATGGTGATTGTCAAAGGCACCGGCAGCACCGTAATTATGGTGACGCACGATGTCGATGAAGCAGTATTGCTGTCAGACCGGATCGTGATGATGACCAACGGGCCGTCAGCAACGATTGGGCAAATCGTGACAGTGGATCTGGATCGTCCGCGTGATCGTTTGAAGCTGGTCGCGCATCCGAAATACATTGATTGCCGCCGCCAAGTGCTGGAATTTCTGTATCAAAAGCAGTTACGGCCTGCAGCATAAGTACGGCCACGAACTGCCTCCCGAATGAACGAAACCAAATCAACATGTCCGTATTGCGGCGTCGGCTGCGGCGTCGTCATTGCAGCTGATGGCGGCACGATTACTGGTGTGCGCGGTGATGAAAATCATCCCGCAAATTTTGGCAAGCTGTGCAGCAAAGGCTCTACCCTGCATTTAACGTTGAGCCCCAGCGCCCGCGCAACTTTTCCCGCGCTTCGCACCGAAAAAAACGTCGCACGCGAACGCGTATCGTGGGATGTAGCGCTCGATCATGCCGCAACAAAATTCGCTGACTCGATCGCCAAACACGGCGCAGACAGTGTGGCGTTCTACATTTCAGGCCAATTGCTGACCGAAGACTATTACGTTTTCAACAAACTCGCGAAGGGGCTCATCGGCACCAACAACGTCGATACCAATTCGCGGCTGTGCATGAGCTCTGCCGTGGCGGGCTACAAGGCCACATTGGGCGCGGATGCGCCGCCGTGTGCGTATGAGGACATTGATCACGCGGAATGTATTTTTATTGTCGGCTCGAATGCCGCCTATGCGCACCCGATTTTATTTCGGCGAATTGAGGCGGCACGCGCAAAAAACCCAAATTTGAAATTGATTGTGGCAGATCCGCGCCGCACCGAAACCGCG
>JANMQR010000266.1:0-6042 GCA_031370625.1 Burkholderiales bacterium
ATCTTCCAAAGGCCTGATTGCCAAGACTGCGCCATCGCAGCCCAAGAAGGCGTCCATTGAGGCGCTGGGTTTGGGACGGTTTCAAAAGCCGATCGAAAGCCAAGAAGAATCAAACCCGCTCAAGCTTGCCAAGGATTTTGATTCGTTTGACGCGACAGTGAAATTAGCAGCGCTTACGAATCAAACGAGCGAATTTGAGGACTACATTTCGTCGACCAAAAAAATGCGCGCGTTTGTTGAAAAAAATACTGAAAAACCTGCGCCTAAATCTGACGACCAAATCGCGACCGCAAATCCGGCGAAACCTGCCAATGCGAGCCTGGCACAACCGCCAACAGACAAAGTGCTAGCGAAAACCAGCGGTGCCGCCAAAGAAGCCAGAGAGCGACGCAGACGCGAACGTAAGCTGGAGCGCCGTCGCCAAGAGCTTGAAGAGTCCCGCGGCGAAGCAACCAGTGCGAACACGAGTAACGGCATGCACGTCTATTCGCAGTGGGCACGATGGCTTCCGGGCATCATCATCGTCCTGCTCGTCGCTGTAGTAATTACGCTCGTGATTGCAATTTTCCGCAGGTAAGAAAATGAATCGCCAGCATCAGCGGGGCGTTTCGGGCATTTATGTGCCGTAACGCCCGCCAATCAAGGTAGTTTGTTTTCGGAAAAGCACTAGACGTGAATTTGTCGCCCGCCCGCAAACGACCAGTTTTCCCACGACGTTTCTTTGAATACCACCATTACATTTTCAGGATTCAAGCCGGGATCTTTTGCAGCATGTGCGATTAAATCGGCGAGGATTTTTTTCTTGATTTTTACGCTACGACCAACCGACAACAAAATTTCGATCAACACAAAATCATCGTTGCGCGGTTTGGTGAGATCGGGGTAATTGCTGTCAAATCGAAAGTCATCGGCGTCCAGATCAAGCACGCGATGGAAGCGGTCAGCTTCCGGCACGCCCGACGAGACCAGCGCCTGATGCACGGCGGCGAACACCGCGGATTTGAATGCTGATGATTTACCCTTGCGGATGGTGAGTGTGATGAGCGGCATGGTAACTCCTATAAGTTTTCATGTTTTAAAGTCTTACCGATTACTGGCAATCAATTTAACCTGCGACGGACACTCACACAACGCGATTTGCGCCAATCACTTGTGCTCAAAATGCAAAAATAGACGTCGCGAGCACACCATTTACCGCTTACAAAAATCAAAACCACACTTTACTGATCGAGCTTATTTTGAATCCATCTAGCCACGTCGTTGCGAACAACACATCTCCCGTCACCATTGCGCTAACCGCATTACTTTTGCTGTCCACCACTCTTGCGCTGAGCGCCTGTGACGGTGGCGCGGTGCGCGCTGAACGCGAAAAGCTTCAACAGGAGCGCACGGCATTTGCCGCCGAGCAAGCGCGCGCGCAGATCGCAGCCGATGAAAAAACTTATGCCACGAACCGCGAAATGAAAGCGCGAGCAGACGAGCTGGCACTGGAAAGATCCGCGCTCGACCGTTCCGCCGAGTCAGCCAAACAACAAGGTGTGAGTCTCACACAAGATAAAAACGCGACAGAAAAAATCACCACCGACGCTCAGCAACAAACCGCTGCACTCAATGCAGCGTTAGAGGCAAGCAAGCAATATCAGAATCAACAAATGGATCGCGCCAAGCGTGGGCGTGCGCTGGGCGAGGCCATCGTCGCCGCGCAAAGTGTCAAGCTGGGTGCGACTGAATATTTTCTCAGTGAAGGCAAATGGCCGGTCAATAACAAATCGATGGGATTACCTGCGGCGGAGAGCTTTCAAACTGAAACGCTACAAAGCGTCACCATAGAACCGTTTGAGAAATCGGCGCGCATTCTCGTCAAATTTGTAAACGAGTCTCGCACCGGACAGCAAATCATGATGATCGCCAATGTTAGCGGCGCGGGCCAGGTCACCTGGACTTGCGCAAGCCCAGACGTGAAAGACATCCAAGATATTGTGCCGAGTTGTCGTTATCAAGCTCGCTAGATGCTTCCAGAGCCAGCATTGGCGGGCATCACCAAGCATTTATTGCTCAAGATGCCCGCAGATGCTGGTGTTTCAGAATGACCTTGATGTACTGCAGGTCAACTATCTGACACCTGCGCTCGCCGCAATTTTCATTCGCATCTTTTCATCAGGCAGCTGCCCCACCCCAGCTGCCATGTTTTCGCGCAGATGCTCAAGCTTGCCGGTTCCCGGAATTGCGCAGGTCACGGCGGGATGCGAAATCACAAATTTGAGCATCAACTGCGCCCAGCTGGTGCAATTAATTTCGCCCGCCCACGACGGTAACGGGGTTGCGCGCAACCGCCGAAACAATTCTCCGCCCGCAAACGGCCGATTGACAATCACCGCGATGCCGCGTTCGCGCGCCAATGGAAGCAGGCGTTGCTCTGCCTCACGTTCGCCGATTGAATAATTAATTTGCACGCTATCCACGGGATGCCTGGCGATGATTTTAGCCACGGCATCGTAGGCGCTAGCGGTGTAATGCGTGACACCAAGGTAGCGCACGCGGCCTTCTCGTTTCCATGCGACGAGCGTGTCCAAATGAGTTTCCACATCAAGCAAGTTGTGGACTTGCATGAGATCAATCGGCTTCGCCTTCAACTTCGCCATCGATGCTTCCATCTGCGCAATGCCGGCGGCCTTACCACTCGTCCAAACCTTGGTGGCAATGAAAAGCTTGTCGCGCAGTTTGAGTTTCGCGACTACCTCACCCGCTACCTCTTCAGATCGGCCGTACATGGGCGACGAGTCAATCACTTTGCCACCGAGAGCCACAAATTCGCGCATCACGTCTTCCAGCGGCGCACGTGCTTGTACGTCAGCGGCCACATCAAAAGTTTGCCACGTACCAATGCCGATGACGGGCATCAGCTCGCCGCTGGAGGGAATTTTTCGGGTCAAAATTTGTGGCATTTTTGGTAGGGGCTCTAACTGTCGCGCTACTGACGAATTCGGCTGCGCGTGAGAGGGCCGCAACGCTGTCTCGGCCAGCGAAGTAGCACCCAAGGCAGCTATTGCACTGAGAATATTACGTCGATTCATGGTCAGGGATGCCTATCGGCTAAGGGACGCGCCATCAAGCTCATAGTAAAAACCTTCGAAACAATTTGCCATCGCTGATCCACATAAATCAGCGCGCTGCCGGCTTCACAAATCGTAACGTCATACGATCCGACTCACCAATTGCCTGATATTTGGCGCGATCAACTTCTTTGTCGGCGAACGAGGGTGGCAATGTCCACACGCCGCTCTTGTAGTCTTTGGTGTCTTTTGGATTCGCATTGATCTCGCTCTTGGCATCGAACTTAAAGCCCGCCATCACTGCATGCTTGATCACATATTCCTCAGTCACGTAGCCCAGATCAATCGCCTGCCTCAGCTTGCTACCCGGCTTCGCGCGATGCTCCACAAGGCCCAATACCCCACCCGGCTTTAGCGCGTCGTAAAAACTTTTCATGAACACATCGACATTATCGTCATCAATCCAGTTATGTACATTTCGAAATGTCAGCACGAAGTCTGCGCCACCCTCAGGGCGAATATCGAGTGCGCCCGGCGTACCGATGCGCACAATTTTCACTTTATCGTAGATGGCTGGCTTGGCGGCGAGCTTTTCCTGATACGACTTGATGCCGCGCACTGATTCGGCTGGATACGCAATAATTAAGCGACCTTTATCGCGCAGATAAGGGGCGAGTAATTCGGTGTACCAGCCCGCGCCGGGAAAAGTTTCGATCACCGTGGAGTCAGGCTTCACACCGAAAAACGCGAGCGTTTCTTTCGGATGACGAAACGCATCGCGCGCGCGATTTGCCTCGCTGCGATGATCGCCTGCCATGATCTTATCGAGACCATCGGCTGCAAAAGGCTCCACCGCTAATGCATTATTTGTGCTGGCTGCGAGCAGAAAAATGCTTGATAACAAAATAGAAATGACGTTTGAAAATACTTGGGAAATGCGTGAAATCATTTGACGCTTTCATAAATTATTTGCACACGACAATATAGCAACGCAATGCATCGCCCGCGCAGCGTGACAAAAAAAATCCCCCAGATGCATAACAGTCTGGGGGATTTTCGTTACCGAATATTGTTTACGCTGCTTCGCGCGATGCCTTCTTGCGTTCATGCTCCAGCAGGAAGCGTTTACGAATCCGAATATTTTTCGGGGTGATTTCGACTAATTCATCATCATCAATAAACTCAATCGCCGATTCCAGCGTCATCTGGATTGGCGGCACCAAGGCCACCGCTTCATCCGTACCGGAAGAGCGCACGTTGGTGAGCTGCTTGCCCTTGATTGGGTTAACCACGAGATCATTATCACGGCTGTGAATACCGATCACCATACCGTTGTACAAACGCTCGCCGGGTGAGACAAACATGCGGCCACGATCCTGCAATTTCCACAGCGCGTAGGCCACTGCATCGCCCTGCTCGCCCGAAATCAACACGCCATTGCGACGCGACGCGATTTCACCGCGCAGCGGCGCGTATTCGTCAAACACATGGCTCTTCAATCCCGTGCCACGCGTCAAGTTCATAAACTCGGTCTGAAAACCGATCAAACCACGCGCCGGAATGCGGTAATCCAAACGCACACGACCACGACCATCCGGCACCATATCGACCATGTCGCCGCGACGCTGACCAATCGCCTCCATCACCGGGCCTTGATGCGTTTCTTCAACGTCGAGCGTGAGCATTTCAAACGGCTCGCATTTCTCGCCGTTGATTTCTTTCACCAGCACGCGCGGCTTGCCGACGGCCAATTCATAGCCTTCGCGACGCATGTTTTCCAGGAGAATCGTCAGGTGCAATTCGCCTCGACCTGACACCATAAATGAATCGGTGTCTTCGGTTTCAGCGACTTTCAATGCGACGTTAACAAGCAATTCTTTATCAAGACGCTCACGCAATTGGCGTGAGGTAACAAACTTGCCTTCTTGCCCCGCGAATGGCGATTTATTGACCTGAAAATTCATCGTCAAGGTCGGCTCATCCACACCCAAAATCGGTAGCGCTTCCGGATTTTCAACGTCGGCCAGCGTGCAACCAATCGCTAATTCTTCGATACCGGAAATCAGCACGATCTCACCCGCTTCGGCGATATCCAGCGGCACTTTGTTTAAGCCCTGAAAACCTTGCACCGAATTTACACGCGCTTTTTTCGGCGGCTTGTCACCAATCATCACCATCACATCTTGCGCGGGCTTGATCGAGCCACGGCGTACGCGGCCAATACCGATACGACCAACGTAGGTCGAATAATCGAGTGCGGAAATTTGTAGTTGTAGCGGTGCATCAGCATCACACTCTGGTGCTGGAACATATTTCAACACCGTGTCGAACAGGGCGCGCATATCGGTCGCGGGCGTTTTCAAATCAAGCATGGCGTAGCCATTGATTGCCGACGCATAAACGACCGGAAAATCAAGCTGGGCTTCAGTCGCGCCTAATTTATCCATCAATTCAAACGTGTTATTAATTACCCAATCCGGGCGCGCACCTTCACGGTCAATTTTGTTGACAACCACGATTGGCCGCAAACCCAGCGCCAGCGCTTTCTTGGTCACAAAGCGCGTTTGCGGCATCGGGCCTTCAACCGCATCCACCAGCAACAACACGCCATCCACCATCGACAATACGCGCTCAACTTCACCACCGAAATCGGCGTGGCCTGGGGTATCAACGATATTGATGTGTACGCCTTCGTAATCAATCGCGGTATTTTTCGCGAGAATAGTAATGCCACGTTCTTTTTCAAGATCGTTCGAATCCATCACCCGTTCGGCGATGTGCTGGTGCGCCGCAAATGAGCCGGCTTGGTGGAGGAGCTTGTCGACGAGGGTGGTTTTCCCGTGGTCAACGTGAGCGATAATGGCGATATTTCTGAGGGCGCGTGGCATGGAATTCGGCTTCGGTTAAGTTTAAGTGATGAAAATTTGATAAGTTATTGACTAAACTCGACATTTTAGCACGCCAATGTGACGAATCCGAGCTATTTGTG
>JANMQR010000024.1:0-4313 GCA_031370625.1 Burkholderiales bacterium
CGAGCAACCGCCCGGTTGCTGTCCGCCATAGAAGGGTAGCGGCCCTTCACCAAATTGACGCCATCAATTCATCGATGGCGCCAGTCGAAGAACATTGGCACAGCAGCTTGCTGTGAAATTGCGAATCGAAAGTGTTGCAACGCGGACAAAAATCCGCCACGCAAAACCCAAATTCGTACCATCCCACAACGTTCGGAGATCACGATGTCCCAGCCCACGTCTTATACTTTTACCGAGAAAAAACGCATTCGCAAAAGCTTTGCGAAACGCGCCAGCATGCTTGATGTGCCGTTTCTTTTAGCCACGCAGCTCAATTCGTACGCCGAATTTCTGCAAGCCGAAATCGCCGGCACGAGTCGCGCCATGCAGGGTTTGCAATCTGCGTTTAGCTCGGTATTCCCGATTGTCAGTCACAACCAATTCGCGCGCCTCGAGTATGTGAGTTATGCGCTCGGCCAGCCGCCGTTTGATGTGCTCGAATGCCAGCAGCGTGGCTTGACGTACGCGTCGCCATTGCGCGCCAAGGTGCGCCTCGTGATCATGGACCGCGAAGCCTCCAAGCCGACCGTCAAAGAACTGAAAGAGCAGGAAGTGTACATGGGCGAAATTCCGCTCATGACGCAGAACGGCTCGTTTGTGATCAACGGTACCGAACGTGTCATCGTCTCGCAATTGCATCGCTCGCCCGGCGTGTTTTTTGAGCATGATCGCGGCAAGACCCACTCGTCCGGCAAGCTGTTGTTCTCCGCACGCGTGATTCCGTATCGTGGTTCATGGCTTGATTTCGAATTCGATCCTAAAGATTATTTGTACTTCCGCGTGGATCGTCGCCGCAAATTGCCCGTGACGATTTTGCTGAAAGCGCTCGGCTATTCGCCAGATCAAATCTTGCGCGAATTTTTTGCGTTTGATGAATTCCATATCACCAAAAAAGGTGAGATCGAATTAGAGCTGGTGCCAGAGCGCTTTAAAGGCGAAACCGCGCGTTTTGATATCGCGTCGAAAGACGGCAAAGTTATCGTTCAGAAAGACAAGCGCATTACCGCCAAGCATATTCGCGACATGGAAGCCGCGAAAATGAAACGCCTCACCGTGAACGACGATTACATGATTGGCCGCGTATTGGCGACCAATATTGTGAATACCGAAACCGGTGAAATCGTTGCGAACGCGAACGAGGAATTGACTGAAGTTGGATTGCGTAAATTGATCGATGCCGGGGTTGAAACGCTGTACACGATTTACACCAACGATCTCGATCAGGGCGCGTACATTTCGTCCACCTTGCGCGTTGATGAAACCATCGATGCACTGAACGCCAAAGTCGCGATTTATCGCATGATGCGTCCAGGCGAGCCACCGACCGAAGACTCGGTGAACGCGCTGTTCCAAGGTTTGTTCTTCTCGGAAGATCGCTACGATTTGTCGGATGTTGGTCGTATGAAGTTCAACCGCCGTATCGCGCGCGAAGGTCTCACTGGTTCGATGACGTTATCGACTGAAGACATCGTGGCTGTGATCAAGATTTTGGTTGAGCTGCGCAACGGTCGCGGCGAGATTGACGATATTGACCACTTGGGAAATCGTCGTATCCGCTCGGTTGGCGAATTGGCAGAAAACCAGTTCCGTTCCGGCCTCGTGCGCGTTGAGCGTGCTGTGCGTGAACGTTTGAGCCAGGCTGAATCAGAAAACCTGATGCCGCACGATTTGATTAACGCGAAACCTGTTTCTGCCGCGATCAAAGAATTTTTCGGCTCCAGCCAGCTTTCACAGTTTATGGATCAAACGAATCCGCTGTCCGAGATCACCCACAAGCGCCGTGTATCCGCATTGGGCCCAGGTGGTCTGACGCGCGAACGTGCGGGCTTCGAAGTGCGTGACGTGCATCCAACCCACTACGGTCGCGTGTGTCCAATCGAAACACCGGAAGGCCCGAACATCGGTCTGATCAACTCGCTCGCGCTGTATGCGCGTGTGAACGAATACGGCTTTATCGAAACGCCGTATCGCAAAGTTGAAAACGGCAAAATGGCGACAGCAATCGATTATTTGTCCGCGATTGAAGAAGGCAAATACGTGATCGCTCAAGCGAACGCGGAAATCGACAAGGCCGGTAAATTTACGGATGAGTTGGTGAGCTGTCGTCATCACAATGAATTCACCTTGGCCACACCGGACAAGATTGAGTACATTGACGTAGCGCCTGCACAGATCGTATCGGTTGCGGCTTCGTTGATTCCGTTCCTCGAGCATGATGACGCAAACCGTGCATTGATGGGCTCGAACATGCAGCGCCAGGCGGTGCCTTGCTTGCGCGCGGAGAAGTCGCTGGTCGGTACCGGTATTGAGCGCACAGTAGCGCTCGATTCTGGTACGGCCGTGATGGCGCGTCGCGGTGGACGGGTTGATTTCGTTGATGCGGGCCGGGTGGTGGTGCGCGTGAACGATAACGAAACACAGGCCGGTGAAGCGGGTGTGGATATTTACAACCTCGTGAAATACGTGCGTTCGAATCAAAACACTAACATCAACCAGAGACCACTGGTGCGCGTGGGCGACATTATCGCCAAGCGTGATGTGATTGCTGACGGTGCATCAACCGACATGGGCGAATTGGCGCTTGGACAGAATTTGCTGGTCGCGTTTATGCCGTGGAACGGTTACAACTTCGAAGATTCGATTTTGATCTCGGAGCGCATCGTGGCGGAAGATCGCTACACGTCAATTCATATCGAAGAGTTGTCGATTGTGGCGCGCGATACGAAGCTGGGCCCGGAAGAAATTACCCGTGATATTTCAAACTTGTCCGAGCGCATGCTGGGCCGTTTGGATGAATCCGGCATTATCTATATCGGTGCGGAAGTTGAAGCTGGTGATGTTCTGGTCGGCAAGGTCACGCCAAAAGGTGAGACGCAACTAACGCCGGAAGAAAAATTGTTACGCGCAATTTTCGGTGAAAAAGCGTCCGACGTTAAAGATACGTCGCTGCGCGTAAAGTCGGGTATTTCCGGCACCGTAATTGATGTGCAAGTGTTCACGCGCGAAGGCATTGTGCGCGACAAACGTGCGCAACAAATCATCGACGATCAGCTAAAAGACTACAAGAAAGACTTGGCCGACCAGTTGCGGATTGTTGAGCAGGATTTGTTCCAGCGTATCGAGAAAACGCTCATTGGCAAGGTTGCTAAAGGCGGGCCGAAGAAAATCGTTAAAGGTGCGAAGATCACCAAAGCCTATTTGGAAGATCTGCCACACCACGACTGGTTCGACATTCGCCTGACCGAAGATGATGATGCTCGTGCGCTCGAATCGCAAAAAGAAGCGCTGGAGTTAACGCGTAAAGAGTTCGACAAAGCGTTTGAAGAGAAAAAACGCAAATTAACGCAAGGTGATGAATTGCCACCAGGCGTGCAAAAAATGGTCAAGGTGTATGTGGCGGTTAAACGTCGTCTGCAACCGGGCGACAAGATGGCTGGCCGTCACGGCAACAAAGGTGTGATCTCGAAAATCGTGCCGATTGAAGACATGCCATTCATGGCTGATGGTACGCAAATGGATATCGTGCTGAACCCGCTGGGCGTGCCATCGCGCATGAACGTGGGACAGATTCTCGAGACGCATTTGGGTTGGGCGGCAAAAGGCTTGGGCCACAAAATTGGCGCGATGTTGAAGGCGCACGAAGGTGAGCAGAAGATTCGCAAGTTCCTCGACAAGGTTTACAACAACAGCGGCAAGAAAGAAGATTTGTCGTTGATGTCGGAAACTGAAGTCATGGAAATGGCGCAGAACCTGACCAAAGGCGTGCCGTTTGCAACCCCGGTGTTCGACGGTGCCACTGAGGTTGAAATCCGCGCCATGCTCGATTTGGCTTACGACGATGAAACCACCAAGCGCCTGCAATTAACGCCAACCAAAACTCAGGCCGTGTTGTTTGACGGCCGTACCGGTGAAGCGTTTGAGCGCAATGTGACGGTGGGCTATATGCATATCCTGAAGCTGCATCATTTGGTCGATGACAAGATGCATGCACGTTCGACTGGCCCGTACTCGCTCGTGACCCAGCAGCCGTTGGGTGGTAAGGCGCAGTTCGGTGGCCAGCGCTTCGGTGAGATGGAAGTGTGGGCGCTGGAAGCTTACGGCGCGTCGTACACGCTACAGGAAATGCTGACCGTGAAGTCCGACGATACGTTGGGCCGCACCAAAGTGTACGAAAACATCGTCAAGGGCGAGCACAAGATCGAGGCCGGTATGCCGGAATCGTTCAACGTGTTGGTCAAGGAAATCCGTTCGTTAGCGATTGATATTGATCTGGT
>JANMQR010000056.1:0-7434 GCA_031370625.1 Burkholderiales bacterium
CGCATCATTTCGTCACGGCAAAGCACTTGGGCAAGCGCCTCGTCGATGGGGCCGAGCTTGGTTTTGTCATCTGAACGCCCCGTGATTGCCATGATCTCATTCCGGAAGCCGCTGTCGTAATCGAGCGGGTCAGGGATAAGGTGAACGCGACCAGCTCTTATTTCGGGCTCTAAAAACATTAGCAGGAACACACTACGCAAGGTCTGTTCTCGATACTGCGCTGGTTGATGAATCGGGCTGAACTCTGGCCGAACACCGTTTGCGTTTACGAATGGGTGGACCAGCACAAGCTCGTCCAAGTACGCCAGCATGCCGATAACGGCCGTAGAGAACGTGCGCTCATCCATCACGCCTAGATACAATGCGCGAGATCGCTTACTCTGTGGGCTTGGAAGCAACTCGATCAGCCGGGTGTCGGTAGGCCAAAGCGCGGCAAACACTTCGTGAATTCGGCTTACCTGGTCATCGGATAAATCACGACGGACCTCCAGCCAATCCTTATTCCCACCCAGCTGAAGGATATGGTGGATGGCGCGAACGAGAGTCAGATTGCGTTCACGAATACTCAATGCCCGCCAAGAGGGCCGCTTTTCTGGAGCGAGGTCTGCACAACATTCTCGAAACGCGATCCCGCTGCCGCAACCACATTCAGCATCTGGTGCGGGTTCCTTGGCCAGCGCCGGTTTCGTCAACAACTCATGTGACTTGGACGTTCGCCCGAACTGGTCACGGTACGCAAAAGTGCCGTCCTTGTGCCCGATGTAAATCTCCCCACCAAATTTCCACAAATCCCTTCGAGGCAAAAGGATAGTTGCTATCTCTTCCCAAGAGAGCGTGCAGTGCCGCTCTGGATAAAGCCAAGCAGAATTGGACGCCCCCACATACTTCTTTGCGCGAGACTTAAGCACCCAGTTGATTGCATGAACTTCAGTTTCGGAAAGCTCCCGACCGCGAATAAACGCATCGGTTCGCGCTAGCGATTCACCGCGGAATCGAGCATTAGTTCTTCGCAACAGGAGGGCGGCCCCCGCCGGATTCTCCGCGTACTCAAGGTTAGTGAATATCAAGCAGTGGTTTTCATCTAGCGCATAGACAGTTTGTGAACCGATGAGCTCGACGCTTGGATCGGCCGGGTACTGACAATCGGTGGCATCGGGCGCTAGCTTCGGGTGATATATCGTGACCGGATGGTCGCTCACGATAAATTTCACTGATGACTTCGCAGCCGACACGATCTCTCGAACGCACTCGTACCACATAGTGCAGGCATGTGCCGCAGAGCCTGCATCTGCCTCATCAACTCCATCTGTGGTAGACCCTGGTAGTGTTTGGAAATCCAGTCAAGGCCTTTAGGCGTGCGCAACCTCTGTGCGTCCATGTACTCGAAGAAATCTTGAAACTTGCGGTGGATCTCTGAGGGGTCACCGGCGACCCACGCGCGAACGGCCTCTGCACCCCTCTTGTCGATTTTTCCGAAAAGAAATGTCTCTATGTCGTCGTTCAGCGTCTGACCCAGCCGAGTGGTGTAGAGGTCGAGTTCCATGAAGGCCAGCTTCGGGCCGAGCTCCTCCATTTCTTGCTCAGCAAGGATCTGTCCGTACGGTAGTGAGCTGGCTACCGGATGCATGTTGAGGACATGCAATTTGTGCCGCCCTTTGGCCATAAAGCCCCGCTGGTACCACTGCGGCACGTAGTGGTTCTTGCGGGTGACTCGAGGCTGCATGAAAGTCGTTGCTCCTCGGTTATAAAGACTCAGACGTGTACACCTATAACTATAGCTTACGACCGCACCGTTGCAGTTCTGCGGTGGGCGAACACACGCAGAGATTGCGCTTCTGCACAGTTGACGTCATCCGTTTCGACAAGGCTCAATGTGCAAAATCGCTGCGTAGACCACTCGACGAAGTAAAGCTCTCCAATACCCGCTAAGGGTCGAAACCGGGTTCACGCGCGTCCTCAAAACAGACTTCATCAACACTACTAATCTACGCATCGCGCGACAGACGATTACTCTCCAACTCACTCCACCATAACCCCAACGCCAACTCATAAAGCAGATTCTTCTTACCCTTAGTTTCACCGCAAACGCCACCACCTACTTTAAGGACAAGTCCCCGAAAAATATTTTCAACGCCCTCTCCAGCGCTCGCGTTTGAGCCATTTCTGCTTCAATCGCCACGCCAGCACTCGGTTTTCGCCACTATTTTCGCGCACCGCCCTCAAGCCCACTCACAATGCCCGGCACCACTTTTCGTAAATGATTGGCGAAGCTCAATAAGTGCGGCGATTTAATCGCGGCGTGCAGCCAGCACGCTTCAAAACCCAGCATGACATTTTCGCCGGATTTGTCGTTGATCGAAAACGCGACATGTCCACTTGCGGCCACTTTTGATTTGGGCAATATCGCGGCACCGATGCCGAGCGCTGCCCATTCCTCCAGCACTTGATAGCTCATCGCCTCGCCGGAATATTCGTGCAGCTTGGGACGATGACGGCGAAATAACGCACGGGTCGCGCGCGCGAGGCCGCATGCATCGGGAACCATGACATAGGTTTCTTCGGCGATGTCTTTGAGTTGAACCGATTGCGACCGCGTGCTGTGCGGCGCGGCGGCGCCTCGCGGAATGTACAGCAGCGGCTCGCTATACAAAAAGGTAGTCGTCCACGGCCCTTTGTGTACATCGGCAACACCCAACACAAAATCCAGCAGCCCTTGCTCAAGCATGCGGTAAAGATCGGTCATGTTCATTTCGCGCAGCACCACATCAACGTCAGGGTTTTGCGTGCGAAATGGTTCCAGCATGAGCGCCAATAAATTCGTACTGATGAGTGGCGAGGTGCCAATGCGGATCAGGCGCTTGTCAGGCTTGAGGTAGGCCTCGGTCTGCCGATGCAGATTGGCCTGCGCGCTCAACACCTCCGCGATGTATGGCAGCACATGCGCACCGAATGGCGTTAACGCGACCTTGCGTGTCGTGCGCACGAACAAGCGTTCCCCCAACTCATCTTCAAGCTGGGCAAGACCATTCGACAGCGTGGGCTGCGTCACGCAGCACTCAGCTGCGGCAGCGGTAAACGATCTGGTGGAGGCCACCGCTTGGGCAAAACGAAGCTGGCTCAAATTCATTCGCTACTAATAGCACATTTGAATGAATCGCATGTGAAAAGACAATTTCCAAATAAACGTGTGGTTGCGTAATCTGAATAACAGGCAGGCAATGCAGTTTATGCATCGTTTGTCCTGAATTCTGAAACCAATACGCTAAGGAGATTAAGGATGGTTTATTTACAGATCAATTTACAGGTTGCAGCCAAGGACCGCCGTGCGGCGGCAGCGGTTTATACAAAATTCAAAGCCGCGTTTTTAGCACAGGCAAAAGGCGCGCAGTCCAAGGTGCTGCTCATCAGAGAAGAGGATGTACAGGTGATGCACGGTTTTGATTCGGTTGAAAACGCCCAGGCATACCTCGGCAGCGATTTGTTCAATCAGGATGTTGTCGCCGCGCTAAAGCCGCTACTGCAAGGCCCGCCGGATGTTCGTATTTATGAAGCTGCTTGAACCGCGCAGCAACTGAAACTCACACCACATTTCCAGCCAGGAGATCATCATGAAAAACTGCATCCAACAATCATTTGTTAAACCATTTTCAGCTTTGCTCTTTGCCGCCGCTTTGTTGTTACCAGCGCTGGCATTTGCCGAGAAGGCGTATCTCGAAATCACACTAAAAGTTGACCCGCAAGACCGGCCCGCAGCGGGTGCTGTTTACACAAAATTCAAGCAACCCTTCCTGACCAAAATTGCCGGCGCGAAATCAAAAGAATTATTAATGCGCGACGAAGACGTGCAGGTGCTTCATGGCTTCGCCACGCGCAAACAAGCCGAGGCATATTTGTTGAGCGATCTATTCAATAAGGACGTTGTGGTCGGCTTGAAGCCGTTGCTTAAAGCGGATCCCGAAGTGCGTATCTATTCAGCCAAATGATTTGCCCACACTAATTTTTACCCACCGTTCACCAATCGAGGAGTAGCGTATGACATTAACGAAGTTTCTGGCTCGCACACTTTGCAGTACGGCAGTTTTATGTTGTGTGGCGACAGCCACCAGCGCCACCGCTGAAACCGAGGCATTCGGTTTTGGCGACTGGCCGCTTTACTCGCGTGATTATGCGAATACAAATTCGAACCCGTTCGAATGGCAAATTTCACCCTGGACGGCACCGTATTTGCGCCGCGCCTGGGAGACATTCAACGATTCAAAATGGCGGCCCACGCCACCACCGACCGGGTTCATTCTTGAGTCAGCGCTGGGCTTAAGATTTCCGGCGTCGGTGGTGGGCGTTGTGTCTCCACCCATTATTCGCGACGGCACGATCTATTACGTTGATGCGCTCGGCACATTTTTCGCGCGCGATGCACGCACAGGCAAGATCACCGATCCGTTGCGTCATTGGACCACCACGCTGGTCGATCCGGATTACAGCGCACAACCACCTGCACAAACAATTGCGCCAGATCTTTATTATTCCGCGCCCGCTATTTCAGGTGGCTTAATCTGGATTCACAGCTCGCTCAATGGTCGCGTGCATGCGCTCAAACAGCTTGGTGGTGCGGAGCTGGATTTTAATTCCGCCATCCCCGGCATACAACCGCTCTCGCTCGTGCCCGATCAGACCTTGGCGTCCAATCTGGGCGAGCCCGTGATTGTGCGCACCCGCCTGAACAGTACACTCGCTGACCTTGCTGGCATCGGCGACGAATTAGTTACCGACGACACGCCGGGCATGCGCAAATTATTCATTACCGAGGTCAACATTATTTTGAATGACGCGCTGGTTCAAGGCAGCCAAGGTGGATTTATTGTCGCCATCGATATCACTGATCCAAGCAAACCAGTTGAGGCGTGGCGCAGGCCCACCATTGACATTAACCCGGTCACCAACAAGCGCTATAGCGCCGGAGTATCGGCTGGTTCGGGGCTGGCGGTGGATCTTAGGCGCCATCTGATTTTCGGCGGTACGGGACAAAACACGGTACGACCTTACCCCGGTTATCCCGATGCGAGTCAAGCGCCAGCAGGATATGTGGATCGCAGCGATAGCCTCTATGCCATTGACTATCGCACTGGGCAATTTGTGTGGGTGAACCAGTTGCACAAGGGTGATGTGTTCGATCTTAACCATCCGATCCCGGCAGGGCCCAATCTTCCCGGTGGACCAGTGGATGCAGATGTACTTTCGCCACCGGTATTATTTACCGCCCGCACCGCAAATGGACGTGTACGTGATCTCGTCGGCGGTGGCAGCAAGGGCGGACTTTACCGCGTGGCTGATCGCGTCACTGGCGAAACCGTTTGGGAACGCCAGATCAGTAAATCAAGCGGCCTCGGCGGAATTCAGGCGGGTGCGGCATACGCGAATGGCGTCATCTATGTGGCCGGTTTTGAAGGCATTGATGATGGCTTTTCTGATGCCAATTTTAATGCGCCGCTGAGCAAATTCAAAAATGCATTTTTCGCCACATTCAGCCCGTCATTTTGGGCGGACGTTGAAGACGTGCGCGATGATGGTTTGGCTATCACGGGAATGCAAACCAAAGTCTATGCGCTCGATGCAGGAACCGGGAAATCAGTCTGGAAATTTACGAATCCCAGTCGCGACTATCTTGAACTTAAAGCCGGTGCGGCAATGCGGCACGTGTCCATTGCCAATGGTGTTTTGTATGTCACCACCTCCGCAGGCAAGCTGCTATTGTTCAATGCCGCAAATGGCAAAGCATTGTTCACCGATCAGACGCGAGATCTCAACGCAGTGTTCAGTCTTGGTCTGGGTAAACCTCATCATGCGAGCATGAACGCCGGTGCACTAATCAGCAACGGTATGGTTTACGTGCCCTACGGTGCCCAAAATAATCCGTCGGGCGGTATGATCGCGTATCGTCTCGGTTATTAGCGCGCCACACTGCATCGATCCAAAATGGGCGTACCGTCACGGCGCGCCCATCGTTAATTAACGCATGAACGGTGCGCAGCAAAATTGCACATTATCGAGAGTTCAACATGAAACTAAACGCAGACACCACCAAGCGTGTCGTGATCCAATCGTCCGATCAACCTTGGCAGCCGAGCCCGATGGCGGGTGTGATGCGGCAGCTATTGGCGCGCGATGGTGATGAGGATGCGCGAGCGACAAGTATTGTTCGCTATGAACCGGGCGCGGTGTTTTCATCGCACACGCATCCACAGGGCGAAGAAATTATGGTGCTCGATGGAGAATTTGCCGATGAGCACGGCAGCTATCCGGCCGGAACGTATCTCAAGAATCCACCCGGCTCGTCACACGCGCCGCGCAGCCCTTTGGGTTGCACGCTGTTCGTAAAACTGCGCCAGCTTGACGAACGTGATTTGCAGCGCGTGGTCATTCGTCCCGCCGATCAACAATGGCATCAGGGTCTCGTCGATGGTCTTTCGGTGATGGCGTTGGATCAATTCGGCACAACGCATACCGCGCTGGTGCGTTGGGCACCGAATACTTTTTTTAGCAGGCATCAGCACTATGGCGGTGAAGAAATTTTTGTTTTAGATGGCACATTTCAAGACGAGTTTGGCGATTATCCGCGCGGCACCTGGATTCGCAGCCCGCACCTGAGCGCGCATCAGCCTTACTCAAAGCCGGGATGTCTTATTTTTGTTAAGGTGGGGCATTTAATAAATTAGCGAGTTTGAAAACTCGCATAGGCTTTCAAAGAAAACAATATGAATCGTGTAGCAAACCGCACAACATCCAGACTCTCGCTGCTTCAACAAATCCACGGTATCAGGCCGTCCGTTGCGGCCGATTTAAACGGCATCGGCATCACCGAGTTAGCACAACTGCGAGTCCAATCCCCACAAGCACTTTACGGTCAGCTATGCGAATCCACCGGGCAGATTCACGACCGCTGCGTGCTCTACGTATTTCGCTGCGCGGTTTATTACGCATCGACTGCAAAGCACGACGCCGAAAAACTGACATGGTGGAACTGGAAAGATTAAGCGCGGCACTCTTTCCCCTTCAATCGCAACGCCATTTCGTAGACAAAATTCTTCTTTTCCCCCGTCAATTTCACCGCCGACACCACCGCCTGCTTTAGCGGTAAATCTTCAACCAGTATTCTCGAAGCCCGCTCCACAGCTTGCGTTTGAGCCATTTTATAAAGCATGCGTTTACGCCACACTTAATCGACGACCTACTGCACTTTTGTCTGGCTCATGATCGCGAGCGGTCGACCTTCGTTATCTTTAAAGAATGCAAACCATTCTTCGGTGCCGTCCTCGTGCTTATGGATCATGTGGGGCGCATTGATGAACTCAACTCCACACTCGCGTAGCTCCGTGTACGCGGCGTGTACGCTGGAAACAAGAAAATAAATAATCGACTCACCTGGATCCGCTTTCG
>JANMQR010000087.1:0-5080 GCA_031370625.1 Burkholderiales bacterium
GTTCTTGAACGGCGCAGTTGAAATGGAACCCTAGCATCAGCGCGGCAATTGGAGCAATTTTGCTCCAAAGTGCTCACCGTTATTAGGGCTTCAGTTTTCTCTTTCGTGCTGAGAGCGGTTCATCGCGCGAGTTCAAAAATAGCTGCTACCAACGCACTCGGCTGCAATAAGCAGAATGAATGGCTCGGGCACCAGCAGCGCGAGCCGATCGACATCGACGCAATGCGCTAACAGTGAATCGCGACCCGGCAAAAATCCAATACGCGTTTGCCATGCAGCACCATAAACGCACGACAGATTGATCGTGCGAGCAATTTTTTCAGGTACCCGCTCCGCAACGCGGGCCAATGATCCCGATGTGGCGCAGTTTTTTCAAAAGGCAATCACCGCGCGTGCGTATAGCGACGCTTCGCGACTGCGCTGAGCAGCAGTTTCAGGATGTGCAATCGCTTCTGAAGTAGAGCCATCACTTTGTGACTGTAGATCGAAAGCGGAACCGCATGATTGATTGCGCAGCTCAAATTAGCCCCACGGCAACAATGCCGAAAGCAACCACGCCGGTTTGCTCGCATCATCACCATCGGTCACAAGCTGTACGTGAATATGTTGATTACGAATCGACGCGACCACGCCTTCCACTTTGTACGCGGGCTCGATGCGCTCTATGCGCGCGATTTTACCATTGGCGTTAATGATGCCGATCGCCGAGCCGTTACACGCGCCATCATCAATCGCATTATCGGTATTCTCGGCGACAGCGGTAAACAACAGCACGCCATTTATCAGCGCCGCGCCATCGGTGAAGGAAAAGGGCACGTCGTCTACGTTACCGAGATCGATAGTCATGCTCGTCGGTGTGCGATGCAAACGCGGCGCGTATCCGGCGGTCAGATCGTTTAGAAATGCCGCGACCGATAATCGAATCAGCGCGTTTTTCGAGCACCTGTTGCCGCGCTGCAAGAGCACAAGATCATCGCCCGAAATAACCGCGCCTTCAATGTTGAGCACGTCAAATTCATTGCGTAAATCATCATAAAGCGAAACAAGATCAATATGCTGTGGCGCGGTGTTTACTTGCCCATTAGCGTCCAGCCCAAGCAGCACACCGGTCGCGCGATTTGGTTTCGAACCTGAACCCAAGGCAAGCAGCGCACCATACGCATAGCCCGCAAACGCGGGCAGATGGGTGAGCGTTTCAAGATCGTGCTTTTCAGCTTTGCGCTTTTTGGTTTTCTCAGGCAACGTGCCCTCAAACAATCGAATTAGATCACCTGGCGCGTGAGTGTCCGCAGAAAAAACGCCGAGGTGATTCTCATCATCGGCGACCACATACAGCGTGCGGTTAATATTCACCAAACCACTTGCCGCCGCGAGATGTGGCGCGCGGTTTTCGCTGGTGGCGTGGTTAAGCAATAGTTCGAGAATTTTGGTTGGGCGGATCATGAAACAAGATATCTCTTTTTTATACAAATCTTCGTTTAGTGTGAGAGCTTGAGCCATGACCGATGGGAACTTCCCGAAACCTAAAAATTTTTTCGTCCCGGCGCAGGCGGGGATTCCAGTTCGTTGATGTATCAATAAATTAACCAAACTTTAAATCCCGTCTGTTGCTGCAGACAGCATTCGGCGCGGAGGACCTTCAAAGTTGTGTGCAGCGCAATAGTTTCAAAAACACCATCATTGTGACGTTTTCTTCAGCCGCTTTGCGAGAGCTTTCTCGACAACAATCGGCACGCGATAGTCAGCGCGATCGCGCCGCATCTGCGACAGATCACCCGCCCACTCAACTGTACCGCGCAAGGCGCGGATGCCTCGATAGGCGTGCCTGCGCACCAAAAGACGAAGGGCTTCTTCCACCGTTTTCTTCTTGGTCGTAAAGCCGCCTGCTTTCATGGCGGCGGCTATTAAAGCGTCGTCGATGTCGATGTTTGTGCGCATCATCTTGCTATAGCGATTTATCTAAAATTAGATTCAATCCACACTTATCGACTACGCAGGACATGTGTGCGCCCGACGCGAGTTCAAGCCACTCCATATTTATTCTGAGTGGAGCTAAATTGCTAAGCCTTAGCTGGCTGTGAGGGAAGGGCAGAATTTTTTAATCGGGAGACGCTTTTCGTATTCGCGAGCGCGGACAAAGACTCAAAATAGCGCCGATGTGTCAGTCGCAATTGATCCTCATTATCAGCTTCAAGCAGCACCACTTCGCGATCCGTGTTTGATCCAATGTTGTCAATCTCAAGCTGAAGGCGAACAAAGTCTGCCTCCTCGTGTGCTTTCGACGCAAATGCTCGAAACTGGATCAGACTTCCAGCAGAGCGGTCATATTCAACTAAAAATATCACGATTTTCCTTAATTATTTTTGCCAACAACTCGTGCATATTCGCACGTAACGGCTCCGCATGCGGTAGTGCTTCGATATCTTTGCCTAGCATTGATAGGGCGCGAAGCAGGTTTACAACATCCACGGGCCCGCCGCCATATTTCACGTCCATGCTGTGCCGGTCCGCAAACTTTTCTGAAACTTCAGCCCAAAGGTGCTGTAGTTGTGTTCGAATCTGAATTTCTATTGAATGTTCCCCGGATTTTACGATTAGATGGACAGCGCGGTATCCATGGCTGGGTATTTCACGTCGGTCAAAAACTGAAATAGGTAACTGCAATGTGCTTGTAATTGCTAGAACCAATTCGTCCTGCGCTGTGATGTCCTCGACAATTATTCTACACCCCGCTACGTCCTGCATTTGCGAAAGTCGAATGGATTCCCTTTTCAACTTATCGACAATCGCCGTCGTAGATTTTGCAGGCCTTCCACTCACATTCAAATGAAGCGAATTGCGAAGATGTAAAACGACCGCTTCGTATTCTGAGGCGAAGCTGCGGCGGTATTTGTCTAGTAATCGCAAATCCTCGACAGTTACTGCGCTACGAAGGCGATTTCCGAGGCGATCAACTTCGCTTCGACTAAGTTCGGTAAGCTTGTCAGAACTCATCGTTTGGCCACATGGAGGCGCACAGTAGTTACGTTAGAGTCTGTGATAAACCTCACTACCCTTCTTCACAAACTCAATCGCCTTAACTTCCATCCCCTTCTGCAATGCATCCGCCTCCGAAACCCCCTGCGCCTTCGCAAAATCACGCACATCCTGCGAGATTTTCATCGAGCAAAAGTGTGGGCCGCACATGCTGCAGAAGTGCGCCAGCTTCGCGCCTTCTTGCGGTAGAGTTTCATCGTGAAATTCGCGGGCCTTGTCGGGGTCGAGGCCTAAATTAAATTGATCGTCCCAGCGGAATTCGAATCTCGCTTTTGATAGCGCGTTGTCCCGCATTTGCGCGCCCGGATGACCCTTTGCCAAGTCGGCCGCATGCGCGGCGATTTTGTAGGCCATGATGCCGTCTTTCACATCATTCTTATCAGGCAAACCGAGATGCTCTTTTGGTGTGACGTAACACAGCATCGCGGTACCATACCAGCCGATCATCGCCGCGCCAATGGCGGAGGTGATGTGATCGTAGCCAGGGGCGATGTCGGTGGTGAGCGGGCCGAGTGTGTAGAAAGGCGCTTCGTGGCAATACTTTAATTGCAAATCCATGTTCTCTTTGATGAGATGCATCGGCACATGGCCGGGGCCTTCGATCATGGTTTGCACATCGTGTTTCCACGCTACTTTTGTTAACTCGCCGAGGGTTTTTAATTCGCCTAATTGCGCTTCATCGTTCGCATCAAATCCTGAGCCGGGACGCAAGCCATCGCCGAGCGAGAATGTCACGTCATAGGCTTTCATGATGTCGCAAATATCTTCAAAATGCGTATAGAGAAATGATTCTTTGTGGTGCGCCAAACACCATTTCGCCATGATCGATCCACCGCGCGAGACGATGCCGGTCATGCGATTCGCCGTCATCGGAATGTAGCGCAGCAACACGCCCGCGTGGATCGTGAAATAGTCCACGCCCTGCTCGGCCTGCTCGATCAACGTATCGCGGAAAATTTCCCATGTGAGGTCTTCGGCTTTGCCATCGACTTTTTCCAAGGCTTGGTAAATCGGCACGGTGCCGATCGGCACGGGCGAATTGCGGATGATCCATTCGCGCGTTTCGTGGATGTGTTTGCCGGTTGATAAATCCATTACCGTATCGCCGCCCCAGCGCGTCGCCCAGGTCATTTTCTCGACTTCTTCAGCAATGCTCGATGACACTGCTGAGTTACCAATATTCGCGTTAATTTTCACCAAGAAATTGCGGCCAATAATCATCGGCTCGATTTCGGGATGATTGATATTCATCGGGATCACCGCGCGACCGCGGGCAATTTCATCGCGCACAAACTCCGGCGTCATAAACGATTGAATATTCGCGCCGAAAGATTCACCGGGATGTTGTTTGGTAATCAGCGCGGGCTGATTCGCCAGCATCCATTCGCGATTCTGATTTTCGCGAATCGCGATGTATTCCATTTCCGGCGTGATGATGCCTTTTTTTGCGTAATGCATTTGCGAAACGTTCATGCCCGCTTTTGCCACGCGCGGCTTGCGTTTCAAGTTAAAGCGCAGCTCGGCTAATTTCGCATCGGTCATGCGCTCAATGCCGTAAGCGGACGACGGGCCATTGAGCAACACGGTATCGTTTCGTTCCGCAATCCACGTTTCGCGCAGCGGCACCAAGCCTGAGCGAATATCGATTTTCACATTTGGATCGGTGTACGGCCCGGATGTGTCGTATACAAAAAACGGCGGATTTTTGTCGCCACCCATGCCGGTCGGCGTATCCGATTGCGAGATCTCGCGCATCGGCACTTGAATGTCAGGGCGCGAGCCTTCGATATAAACCTTGCGCGACATCGGCAACGGCTGCACGGCGGCTTCGTCAACGGTCGCGGTGGATTCGAGGAATTTGGGATTTGCGTTCATATTGCGCTCCATAAAATGTAAGCAGGGAGCGCGAAGGGTGACTGAAAAGTCATCTTCGCTTCCCTACGGCGGCATTACCCGCGTCAGGTTCCAAGGGTGTATCTCATCCGCGCAGTATTTAATGTCGATCAATACAGTGCGGAACCCCTAGCGATAACGTCATCTTACT
>JANMQR010000095.1:0-12330 GCA_031370625.1 Burkholderiales bacterium
TCGTAAGTCACGTCGATTTCAGCGGGGTAGTACCAACGTTTTTTGCCCGCACTGTCTTCGCGATAAAAACATTCTTTCGACAACATGCCCTGCGTAAACAAATTCGTGAACGGCTCATCAAAGTTAACGAGGCCAAAATCCTTCATCACTTTCGTCCAGAACCGCGCATAGAGCAAATGCAATACCGCATGCTCAATACCGCCGATGTATTGGTCCATCGGCATCCAATAATCATTGCGTGCATCGACCATGCTCATGTTGGAATCGGGAGAGCAGTAACGCATGAAATACCATGACGAATCGACGAACGTATCCATCGTGTCGGTTTCGCGTTGCGCAGGCTTGCCGCATTTCGGACACATGCAATTCAAAAACCGCGCGTCTTTTTTCAGCGGATTGCCGGAGCCATCCGGCACCAGATCTTCGGGCAATTTCACCGGCAAATCTGCATACGGCACCGGCACTGGGCCACAGCCCGGAGAATCCGGCGTGCCCCCGCAGTTAATAATCGGAATCGGCGTGCCCCAATAACGCTGCCGCGAAATACCCCAATCGCGCAGACGATATTGAATTTTCTTTTCGCCGCCCTGTGATTTTAATTGCGTGGCAATGTAATCAATCGCGGCTTCGTACTTCATGCCATCAAGCGCACCGGAATGAAAGCACGCGCCGTAATCGGCGTAATGTGTTTGCCATGCATCGGTCGAATACGGTTTGCCGGAATCAATCACCTGCTTGATCGGCAAGGCATATTTTTTCGCAAACGCAAAGTCGCGCTCGTCATGCGCCGGCACACCCATCACCGCGCCATCGCCGTAAGTCATCAAAACATAATTGCCGACCCAGACTGGAATCTTTTCATGTGTGAGCGGATGCGTGACGAACTGACCCGTCGGCATACCCTTCTTTTCCATCGTCGCCATGTCGGCTTCGGCCACGCCACCTTTTTTGCATTCTTCAATGAAGGTATGCAATTGAGGATTATTCGCGGCGGCAACGGTCGCAAGCGGATGCTCAGGCGCGACTGCGCAAAACGTGACGCCCATGATGGTGTCGGCGCGCGTGGTGAAGACGAACAACTTGCCGTCTTGCACTAACTTTCCTGCGGCATCTTTCACATCGTGTGGAAACGCAAACCGAACCCCCACCGATTTCCCAATCCAGTTTTCCTGCATCGTACGAACTTGTGTTGGCCAGCCAGTGAGCTTGGTTTTAACACCTTCGAGCAATTCTTCCGCATATGACGTAATCGACAAATAATAGCCAGGGATTTCGCGCTTCTCGACCTGTGCACCGGAGCGCCAGCCTTTGCCATCAATCACTTGCTCATTCGCGAGTACGGTTTGATCGACCGGGTCCCAATTCACGACTTGCGTTTTACGGTACGCGATGCCTTTTTCCAGCATCTTCAAAAACAACCACTGATTCCACTTGTAGTAGCTCGGGTCACAGGTCGCGATTTCGCGCGACCAATCGAAGGCTAAACCGAGCGGCTGCATTTGCGATTTCATGTCCGCGATATTGGCGCGCGTCCACTTTGCGGGCGGCACATTATTCGCCATCGCCGCGTTTTCTGCCGGCATGCCAAATGCATCCCAGCCCATCGGCATCAGCACGTTGTAACCGTTCATGCGCAGATAGCGCAGCATCACATCGTTGATCGTGTAATTGCGCACATGGCCCATGTGCAGCTTGCCGGAAGGATACGGCAGCATCGAGCAGGCATAAAATTTCGGGCGAATTTTGCCATCGCGATCCACAGCGTTTTCAATGACTTGATATGCGCCAGTTTTCGCCCAATGCGCTTGCGCGCGGGCTTCGATTTCTTTGGGTTGGTAGGACGGTAAGGGCGGTAAGGTTTGGTTCATCAGGCAGAATAAATTCGCGATCAAAATTAAACATTTTCATAGTGAAAATGTTGGACTTTTGATTATACATGCGAGGGCTTTGCGGATAGACATTCGAATATAACGCTATTCCCAAACTCATTGTCTGGCGTGCCGTTCAGAGCAGAAATGCTTCGAGACGCCCGCCAGATATGGCGTTAGCTTAACGTCGATTCAAGTTGTAATTGAGATCGGCTTCGCTTTTCTTCGTGCCGATCCGCGTGACACAGAGCGGATCGCCGCCAGCGGCCAATTTTTTTTCGTTTGAATGTCCGATTTGGCCTAGCAATTCCGCTAAATGGTTAAGGGGGGCTTCTATTACACCCTCGGCATCATCACTTCGCACCCTGAAAATCATAATCACAAACGGAGTTTTTTCGATGAAATCATTCATCACGCAGGTTGTTACTTACCGTCGTTGGGTGCTGGCCGCAATCGCGTTGATCACGGTGCTGTGCTGTTTACAGTTACGGCAGCTACATATTGTTATTGATACCGCCAAACTGCTGCCACCCGATCATCCCAATGTCATCGGCACCATCAGCGCCGAAAAGCTGTTTGGCTCGCGGCACGTGGTGGTGGTGGGCGTTACCGCCAACGATGGCACCTCGGCGTATTCGCCGCCGGTGTTAAATGCCATTGTGGCGCTCACCGAAGCATTGGCCGATACGCCGGGGGTCAAGCGGCATACCTTGATGTCGGCCAGCGCGAATGGGGCAAAAACCATCTCTGGTAGCGCATCAGAATTAAACGTTGGGCCGATGTTGAGTGTGACTGGTGAGGCTGTTAGCGCAGCAGAGTCCGCACGTTTTCGCGACAACATGGCAAATAATCCGGTCTATCAAAACAGCCTGATTTCGCGCGATGGCAAGCTTGCCAGCGTGTCGTTTTCGATCACCTCGGGCGCCAAGGGTTTCCGCGAATCAATGGACAAAATTCAGACCACGATCAATCAGCAGGCGCTCGCCCATCCGGCCTTGCATTACGCGGTGGCCGGCGCACCGGCGCTGTTTGCGGAGGTTGAGCGCATGTCTGCGCGGATGGCGTTTTTGTTTCCGATCGCGCTGGTGTTAATTGGGCTGATTCATTTCGAAGCATTCCGCACCTGGCAGGGGCTGGTCTTGCCGCTGGTGACGGCGCTGCTCGCGGTGCTGTGGAGCTTGGGCATTATGGGTGCGTTAGGCATTGAGATGGACGCCTTCAATGCGCTTACCCCGATCCTCATCCTAGCCGTCGCGGCGGGGCATGCGGTACAGATTTTAAAACGCTACTACGAAGAGTTTGACCGCATCTCGCTCGACAATCCGGGTTGGGATCCCGCGATCATGAATCGTGAAGCCGTGATTGAATCGCTCGCGAAAATTGGCCCGGTGATGTTGACCGCTGGTGGCGTGGCGTCAATCGGATTATTTTCGCTGATCACGTTCGATATCGCGACCATTCGCACCTTTGGTATTTTGACGGGGCTCGGCATCGTGAGCGCGTTGGTGATTGAGCTCACCTTCATGCCGGCATTGCGCGCTTGTCTAGCGCCACCGCCAATTCGTGACAAGTTTGCCACTCGCCCTTCAAGCACGCCAACAATGTTGTCCAAACCGGACACCACCAAGCTGCGCGTATGGGATCGTTTCTCAAACACCGTGTCAGCCGTGGTGCTGCGTCATCGATTCGCGATTCTGCTGGGCTTCGGCGTTCTTGCCGCGATTTCCTCGCTCGGTCTGTTGCATCTTAATCAGGAAAATTCGACCAAGAGCTATTTTGGCGAGCGCGTCCCGATTCGACAAGATGACGCGTTGCTCAACGACAAGCTCGCTGGCACCAACACGCTGTTCGTGGTCTTCAGTGCAACGCAAGAAGACGCCATGAAAGACCCGCGTGTGTTGAAGGTGATCGAAGATACCCAGCAATTTATCCAGAGCCGGGGTGACGTGGGCAAGACGATTTCAATTGTCGATTTTTTAAAGCAGATGAATCAATCGATGAACGCGGGCTCCACGTCCGCCAGCTCCTTTTATACGCTGCCCACATCGCAAGCGGTGATCTCGCAGTATTTGCTGCTTTACAGTCTCAGCGGTGAGCCGGGCGACTTTGACGCCTACGTCGACTACGGTTACAAAAACGCCAATCTGTTGGTGTGGATGAAAAACGATACCAGCCGCTATGCCAACGCGATGTTGCATGATATCCGCGCCTTTGCAGAGCCGCGTTTACCGCCCGGCGTTACGCTGAAAATCGGTGGCAGCGCGCCGCAGGCGGCGGCTATTTCACAAACGCTGATTGAGGGCAAGCTAAAAAATGTTACCCAGATCATCGTCGTGGTTTTTATTGCCGGTCTTTTAGTGTTCCGCTCACTGCTCGCGGCGATCTACATCATCGTGCCGCTACTGGTCACGGTGCTGGTCAATTTCGGCGTGATGGGGATCACCGGTATTCCGCTCAACACGCCCAATTCTGTGGCGTCGGCCTTGGCGATTGGCATTGGCGCGGACTATTCGATCTATCTGATGTTTCGCATTCGCGAAGAATTCATGCGATTGAGCGATCTTGATGCCGCACTGCGTGAAACCTTTCGTACCGCTGGGCTGGCCGTGATTTACGTCGCCAGCGCGATCATCGGTGGTTACGCGGTGCTGCTGCTGTCGTTCAATTTTTACGTCCACATCTGGTTCGGCATATTAATTATTTTGTCGATGCTGGTCAGCGCAATTTCAGCGCTGGTGCTGGTTCCTGCGCTGATCAAAATATGGCCGCCACGCCACTTGCAACGGCTGCCCGCGACGCCATTGTCGGCCTCGCTCGCGACCCGTGGATCGGTGTTTGTGCTTGCCGCTATGGCTGTGGCCCTCGTTGGCAGCGGCGCAGGATCACACGCTTACGCCCAGACGCCACCGTCAGCCGAAGTGATTATGGAGCGGAGTTATCAATCCAGCCGGGTTGAAGGTTCGACCTCGGAGGCCACCTTCCGCCTGGTCAATGCGAACGGTCAGGAGCGGGTGCGAAAAACCTTCGGTGCTACGCGGCTCGGTGCAGATGGCGCGGGCAATCAGCGCGTGATTCGTTTCCTGTCGCCTTCCGATGTGCGCAATACCACCACGCTATTAATCGAGACGGCGGGTGAGGACGAGGTGTCGGTGTATTTGCCCGCCCTGAAAAAAATTCGTCGGCTCGCCCGCAATAATAAAAAAACCAGCTTTGTCGGCACGGATCTTTCCTATGGCGACATGATGGGCCATCGCCCACGCGATTGGGTGCATAAGCTGATACGTCAGGAAACGTTTAACGGCACGCCTGTTTACGTCGTCGAGTCGTTGCCCAGAACGCCGCAGGTGGCTGACGACAGTGGCTACAGCCGCCGCGTTAGCTGGGTGGCACTGGATACGTTCGCGGTGCTAAAAGTCGACAGTTTTGATACTGCCAATGCGCTGCTTAAAACGATTTCATATGCGGATATCGAAAGCGTGGATCTCAAAGCGCGCAAATATCAAGCCATGCGGGTCGAGGTGAAGAATGTGCAAACCAATCATCAAACGTTCATCAAATTTGAACGCTTCGTCGCGAGCGCTACCGTCAGCGACACTTATTTCTCAACACGCTATCTGGAGAAAGAGGAATGAGAGCCAGCGCGTCATCACCGCATTTGTGCCAAGGCGCGATGATGGTTTTGTTACTGTTAATCGTACCCCTGGTAGACGCGGTGGAGCCCGTGACCGCGTCCACTATGTCGTTGCCATTTGGCGAGTGTCGAATCGGTGTCTGGAGCGGCACGCGAAACCTTGATGACGACGATGCGCGGTTGAAAGCGACTTGCCTCGCACAATGGCGGCTGCCGCTCGGTGAAAATTTTCGCGCTAATCTGAGTGCGCGTGCGGGCGTGGCCGATGCGCCGAATCGTGCCCCCGACTCAACGGAGAACAGCGCGACACTGCGCGCCAGTAACACCACCGCGCGCCTCCGCGAAGGCTACATAGAGTTCGAGCAGGGCCTGGTGCGAGCAAGAGCCGGTCGCCAGATTATTGCGTGGGGTCGAGCCGACCGCATCAACCCAACTGATAATCTTTCGCCACGCGATTTCACGTTTTTGTCGCAGGAAGATGAAGAGCAGCGTAATGGCCTCAACGCCGTCGCGATTGATGTCAAGGGTGGCGGAGCGTGGTCAGCAACGGGCGTATATGTTCCGCGCTTTGAACCGCACGTGGTGCCAGTTGGCTTGTTGCCGCGAGGTGTTGTTTTCGCCGCTCGCCCGGTAAAGTCAGAGGTTGCGCTGAAGCTGGATCGCGTCGGAACCGACATTGATTTCTCGCTAAGCTACTACCGCGGCTTTGACCGTTTTCTACGTTACGGTTTGGCCGGGCCAGCGGGGTCCGGCGCAGTGCCGCCAATCATTCGCGCAAGTTTCCATCGGCAACAAACTTTCGGTGCCGATATCGCTTTTAACGTGGGTAAATTTGCGGTTCGCGCCGAGGTGGCGACGTCACGTTACAACTCATTTGATGCATCGACTACCGACTCCCCAGCGCCCGAGCGGACGATCAATCGCGCCGTGGTCGGCATTGATCGCACCGTGTTTGACACCGCGAATCTGAACTTTCAAGTGTTCTCGATTCATCGGCGCGGCTATACACGTGCACTGGATCAGCCGGTCATCGTTCAACGGCTGAGTGATGGCCTGGCGCGCCTGAACAGCGAATACGGGCGGGTGGAGTCAGGTGCCACGTTGCGCATTTCTGATCGATTTTTGAATGAGCGGCTGCGTCTGGAGTTAAGCGCAATCTACGACTTTTCGAAGCGAAGCTATTTGCTGCGACCCCGTGTGGCTTATAGCTTCTCGGATGCGATTCGCGTCTCGGCGGGTGCGGATTATTTTCAGGGTCGCGAGCAGTCGTTCTTCGGCGCGCGAATCAAAAATAACTTGGCTTATGTGGAGCTTGCATGGATATTCTAGTAAACAAATCCTCGCGCCGTTTTCCGCCGGTGGCCGCATCACTAGCCGCACACCCGCACAACGCGCGCGGAGACGATGCGCTGGTGGCGACCATTGCGGCGTCACCGCGTGACCATATCGAGTTTGCAAAACTGCCTGCGTTGGAGCGTCGCGGTTTCGCCATATTGAAGTACGCGCTACGAGCGGTGGCGCTACTTTCACCCAAACTCGCCGCCCATTTGTGCCTGCGGGTTTTGAGTCTGCCGCCCAAGGTACGGCCCAAGTCCGCCCATCACAAGCTGGTGGCGTCAGCGGAGCGATTTGAATTAAGCGCTGCTGGTTTTCGCGCGCGCGGCTACGCGTGGGGATCAGGCCCCGCCGTGATTTTTTGTCATGGCTGGTGTGCCGATGCAAGCTGGTTTGCCCCCTATGTTGAGGCGCTTAACCAGCGCGGCTTCCAAGTGGTGGCTTTTGATGCACCAGGTCATGGTATGGCCGCACCGGGTCGCACGGATATGTTTGATTTTGCGGCATGCATCGGTGGTGCGGCCGATTGGGTGCAGGCGCGCGGTGGCCGGATTCAGGCGGTCGTTGGCCATTCCGTTGGCGGGGTTGCCGCCGCGCTCGCGATGCGTGATTGGAATATTGCCTGCGACCGGCTGGCACTCATCAGTGCGTTCACCGATTGCAATTGGGTCGCAGACGCATTTATCAAAATGACCGGGCTGTCGCGCGACATCGGCGAGCGAATGCGCGACCAATACGTCGGCTTGGGTCGTGGCCCGCTGGCGTTAAGGCGTACGTCTGTGGTTGACATGATTCGTCACGCGCCGGCTCATGTGTTTCTGGCGCATGACAAAGACGATGCTGATGTGCCGTTTTGGCATAGCCTGGTGCTGCTGGAGGGCTGTCCCCGCGCACACTTTTATCGAACCGCCAACTGTGGGCATAGACGGGTACTGCGCGATGCCGGGTTGGTAAATGCATTGGTCAGGTTTGTGAGCAACCAACAACATGGGTAGTCGCATTATTATTTTCGCGCGCTGCAAGGTGGTCCATAAATGGCCTGCACACGCTATTTTGCTGAGACCATTTTTAAGTCAGCAGCTATACTCGACACATGGGAGATATCACCGAATTAATCCGCGCCTCAAACGACGGCGATCAGGCGGCGCTGGGCAATCTTTTTCAGCTGCTCTACGCTGACCTGCGTGTGATTGCGCATCGGCGTATTCAGCTCAATGGCTCGGTCACCGCGCTGGACACCACCTCGCTCCTGCACGAGTCATATCTGCGCTTGGTTGACAACGGCAAGCTGCAACTTAATGACCGCAAACATTTCTTTGCTTATGCGGCGACGACGATGCGCAATATTGTGGTCGATTTTGTGCGTGAACGACTTGCCGAAAAGCGCGGTGGCGACATCATGATCGTCACACTCAACACCACCATTGCAGAATCGGCTAGCGCTGATAGTTCAGAGGTTTTACGTGTGCAGGAGGCGCTTGAAGTATTGGGTCAGCTTGATGAGCGCTTGGTGAGGGTAGTTGAGTTACGCTATTTTTGCGGATTGAGTGAAGCCGAAATTGCCGATGTGCTGGAGCTCAACGAGCGCACAGTACGCCGTGATTGGGAAAAAGCGAAGCTGCTACTTGCGAGCGTGCTTTAGAGCAAGAAAAGTAAGACAAGAAAATGTTTCGGTGCGCGTGCAAGAGTCGCACAAACGATCATTGAAGGTGAAACCACATGGCCGTCACGCTTGATGACTTACCCGCGCTCTACCGCTTAATCGACGAAGGTTGGGATCTCGACGCCGCCGCGCGCGAGCGCTGGTTGTCGACGTTGCCGCCTGAGCATGAGCGCTTGAGGCAAACGCTAGACGACATGCTGTCGCGGCGTAGCGGGGTGGAAACAGATTTTTTCGCCAAGCCGCTGGGTCGGGCCACTGCTGCCTGGGTTGAGGGTGGCGATGTCGGCGGTTATCGGCTGATTCGCGAAATTGGCCTCGGTGGTATGGGTGCTGTGTGGCTGGCGGAGCCAAGTGACGGGATCTTGAAACGACGCGTTGCGCTGAAATTGCCGTTGTTCGCGATCCACAATAAATCGCTCGCCGAGCGCTTTGATCGCGAGCGCGATATTTTGGCGAGTCTAACGCACCCCAATATCGCTCGTCTATACGATGCTGGCACCACGCCCACCGGGCAGCCGTACATGGCGCTCGAATATGTTGAAGGCCTGACTATCACCGAGCATTGCGATGCACAGAAACTGTCGATTCGTGATCGGATCTCGCTGTTCCTGCAAGTGCTAGGCGCGGTTCAGCACGCCCACAGTAATCTGGTATTGCACCGCGATCTCAAACCATCCAACGTGCTGGTGACGCCAGATGGACAAGTCAAGCTGCTTGATTTTGGTATTGCCAAATTGATCAGCGGCACCGATGTCGCCGTTGAAGAATCAGCGCTCACTCAGGTGGGCGGGCAAGCACTGACGCCGGATTACGCGAGTCCGGAGCAAGTGCGCGGCGAACTCATTAGTACGGCAAGTGACGTTTATAGCTTGGGCGTTCTCGCCTATGAAATGCTCACCGAAACGAAACCATACCGGCTACAGCGCCAACCGTTGATGGCATTGGGACACGCAATTGCGACGGTCAGCATCAAGCTCGCGAGCGTCGCTGCCGCCGACCCCAAAGTGAAACACCAGCTTAAAGGTGACATTGACGCGATTCTGAACAAGGCGTTGAAGAAAGATGTCGTTGAACGTTATCTTACCGTTGGCGCATTCGCCGAGGATATCGAGCGACACCTTGCCCATCTGCCGGTGCAGGCACAGCGAGACGCGATTGGCTATCGGTTGCGTAAATTTGTCAGCCGAAACAAGCTTGCGGTCGTTGCGGCGTGCGTGACGAGTTTGTCCCTCATTGTGGGCCTCTCCTTCTCGATTTGGCAAGGTCGCGTCGCGCGCATTGAGGCCGCGCGTGCTGAGCAAGTGAAGCAGTTTATTGCGTCGATCCTGACGCAAGCGGTGCCGCGTCAAGGCGTGGGCGGTGCCGTAACGGCAACGGATTTGCTTTCTGCTGCCGCTGTGCGAATAGAAAAGGAGCTCGCGGACAGCCCGCGTGTAGCAGCCGAGCTGGGAGTGTTGATTGGCGAAAGCTTTTCCGCCTTTGGAGAGCCCGCGAGAGGTGAGGCACCGCTCAGAGCCGCGGTAGCGCGAGCTGAGCGTGAATACGGAAGGCAACACCCGGTTTCTATAAATGGAAAATGGCTGCTAGTGGAAAGTCTAAATAGCTACGATCTAGCTGGATCAGAACGGTTGTTGGCCGAACTCATCCCCGATGCCTTGGCTGGCCTGCCTGCAACTGCAAAAGAGGCGGTAGAGGCATTAGCAAGCCGATCATTTGTTCTGGCCAAACGCGATCAAGCAAATGAGTCATACGCCGCGCTAGAGCAAGCAATTGCGGTTGGCGAAAAGCATTTGGGACCACAACACGAAAAAACTATAAATTCAATGGGTCTTCTCTCAAACACATATGCGCGCTTCGGCGATGTGGAGCGTCAATGGACCGCTGCCAGCGAAGCTATGCGCCGCGCCGCGCTAGCTTTTGGTAATACCCGACCTCACATGACACTGACGGCAGTAGAGCGATGGTACGCCGATGCACTGTCGGCGAAGGACCGCCCGGCTGAGGCAGCGACACTGCTGAAACAAGTATTGCGCGACCAACGTGCACTGGATGGCGCTGAGACACCTCGAGTGCGCAACGCCATGTCGAGATTGGCACGGGCACTCGAACGCGTTGGCAGCGTAGAGGCATTGGCGATGACGCGCGAAGCCTTCGCCATGGAAGCTAGGCAAAACCCAGTTGAATCAGATGATCGGAACGCGTTCGGGATGCACTTGGTGTTCGCGCTTGCCAACGTGCGGTTGGACGACGAGGCAATGCGCTTGGACGAACAAATGATCGGCATTGAGAAACGTCTGGGCATTAATTTGGAGCATAGGTCGTTCAGTCGGAACATCATGCGCGCCAGAATATTTGCAATTCGTGGCGATCACGATCAGGCGTTAAGGCTAGCGGAAGAAACTGCGGTTAAAGCGGGCGGTAAGCGCGCCGCCGTTAGAGCCCGCGCTTGGCAAGTGGCGGCGCTTAGTGCGCGGCTACAGCGGCACTCCAGTGAGGGACTCGAATTCGCGCAACGTGCGATGGCGATTAGTGAAAAAGACAAGCTGCCGCTACATATTGAGGCCGCCATCAATGCCGCGCTTGGCAACGCGTGGCTAGATGAGAGTGATTATGCAAAAGCTGAAAAAATATTTACTCAAGCCGATGCTTTATACAAGCTGGCTCAAGTTCAACCTTCACCCCAAAACGCCGACTTCATCATCGGCCTAGCGCGGGTGCATCTGCAAGCCGGTCGAGCGACCGAGGCCAAACGGCTACTGCTAGCGCTCTCCACAGGTTGGCAAGTGGTCAATGCCGGCAGTGAGTGGCACGGTGAAACGCTCTACTGGCTATCGCGTGCGGAAGCGAAACTTGGCGAGGCCGAAGACGCGCAAAAACATCGCGCAGATGCGATGCGGATGCTGCAAAAGTCAACTCTGCCTGCGTTAAAGCGACTAACCCAAAATTAATCAACCGCACAGACATCATTGCCAAGGGTCTGCGTCATCACAAATCAACTTTCGGCCATGCGTTTAGGCAAGGCGCACTAACTAAGCGAAGCAACGTGCTAATGCGCCAACAATTGAAACGACGCCATCGCCGCCGGCGCGCGGCGCATCCAGCGGGTGAAGGCTCTGGCATCGCCAGTGTGATCGTGCTCCATCAGATCAAGCGCTTCGGGTGTGATCGCGCGCGCACCGCAGAACGCTGCACATTTGAGCCCCATGCGCATCCAGCGATTGGGCACGCGCACCAGTGCAGCGCGAGGGTTGCCACGCGCCGTGCGTAGCGCCTGCACATAGTCTGCGACCGAGCATTCGCTTGCCCCTACCGCATCCACATCACAGCCCAGTGCGCGCACGGTGCCGATTAGCGACAAACAAAGTGCGGCCAGATCATCTACATGAATCGGTGCTACCGCTTTGGTGTCGGTCGGCAAACACAGCACCGGTAAATGCGATTGCATCAGCAGTAATTGCGTGGCCGGTGAATCATGGCCAAACACGACTGAGGGCCTGACAATAATCGCGCCCGAATGTGCGGCACGAATCGCATCTTCGCCGTCACGTTTGGTCGTGAAATAGGGCGTGTTCGCCGCGTGATTCAAGCCGAGCACGGAGACATGCAAAAATGGTTTTTTCAATTCCGCGCACGCACTTGCAAGTGCTGCAGGCGCATCGCAATGCACTGCCTGCATCACCTCTTTCGGCGCGCGCAATACGCCTGCACAATTAATCACTGCATCAATATTCGCTAGCCGCGGCAGCCACGTTTTCGCAGCAATATCGCGCTGCATGTTGCAGTTGATCGTGTTTAGCGCCTCCATCCGCGACAGCCTCACACCGCGAACCACG
>JANMQR010000125.1:0-3862 GCA_031370625.1 Burkholderiales bacterium
GTCGACCCGCGTGTCGAGCCGATTTTATCGCCGACCTGCGGCATCATGATTTATCAGGAACAGGTGATGCAGATTGCGCAGGTGATTGGCGGCTACTCGTTGGGTGGCGCAGATTTGTTGCGTCGCGCGATGGGCAAGAAAAAAGTGGAGGAGATGGCAAAGCACCGCAGCATCTTTAAAGAGGGCGCTGAGAAAAATGGTGTGACGGCCAAAGTCGCGACCGAGCTTTTTGATTTTATGGAAAAATTTGCGGGTTATGGCTTTAACAAATCGCACTCTGCCGCGTATTCATTATTGGCCTATCACACTGCGTATTTGAAGGCGCATTTCGCCGCTGAATTCATGGCCGCGAACATGAGCTGCGTGATGGATTTCACCGATAAAGTGCAGCTACTTTTCGATGATGCAAAAGCAATCGGGCTGAAAGTCTTGGCCCCTGATGTGAATGCAGGAACGTATCGATTCAAGCCGATTGACGAGAAGACTATTCGCTATGGCCTGGGTGCGGTGAAGGGCACTGGATCATCGGCAATTGAGAGCATTGTCGCCGCGCGCAACACCGGCGGCGAAGGCGGCGGCGCATTCAAGGATTTGCTCGATTTTGTCACGCGAGTTGATCGCGGAAAAGTAAACCGCCGCGCGATGGAGGCGCTGATTCGCGCTGGTGCGTTCGATGCGTTACACGCGAATCGTGCGACTTTAATTGCGTCGCTACCCAAGGCTGTTGAGATGGCCGAAAAATCCGAACGTGATGCGCAACAAGTGAGCTTGTTTGGTGAAGCCACCGGCGGCAGCATGGATGTACTGGAGCTGAACGAAGTCGGCATGTGGAGTGAGCGTGATCGGCTCAATAACGAAAAATTGGCGCTCGGGTTTTATCTTTCCGGCCATCCTTTTACAAGTTACGAAAAAGAAATTCGCCAATTCGCGAAAACGGAATTGGCTGCACTGGAAGCGAAGAATGATCCCGTGATGATGGCCGGCATTTTGTACGAACAACGCGTGCGCAACGGCAAGCGCGGTCGCATGTGCGTTATCACGTTAGATGACGGCACCGCACGCGTGGAAGCCGTGATGTACAACGAGGTTTACGATAAAAAGCGGGCAAGTCTGGTCGACGATCAGCCGCTAATTATTCGCGGCAAAGTCAGCCACGATGATTTTTCCGGTGGCTTGCGCGTGATCGTTGATGAAGTGCTCTCAATTGATGAAGCGCGCAAGCACGTGCGCATGATGACACTATCGATGAACGGCCAGGCCGATAGTCACAAGCTGAAAACCATCCTCGCGCCACATCTCGCACCGAATCAACCGGGCTCAGCCTCGATCACAATCCAGTACAACAACGGTGTCGGCATCGTGCCGATTTCACTGCCCAACAATTGGCGCGTCCGCGTCAGTGAGCCGCTCATCCAATCACTCTACGATTGGCTAAAACCCGGCAACGTGATGCTGCAATACGACACCAGCAACATGATGCCGCCGCCCGCGCGTAGCTGGCGCGATGGCTATCAGGCGGGTGGACAGTTTGGTGGGAGTGCTGGGGAATACTAGCGACTATTAGGAAATGCTAGATCGCCTATTGGCGAGGCGATTGGAGCAAAAATGCTTCAAGATGCTCGCTAAAGCTAGAGTTTGATATTTCACCCGTACATTCTCACTGTCATTCCGAACCCGGCTTTTTGGGTGAGGAATCTGCTTTTGTGCCGCGAACAATTAATTCAGTGAAGTCGCTGGAGACATTTTTCGCCTTGCTATCTGAGCCGGACATTCTCAAAAACAATCCTCTTACGAATCGTCGGATCTTGGGACAATCGATCAAAGTTGTCAGCAAATGAATTCTCATCACTACCGACTTCCCTAAATGAGAATGTTGGCAATACGCCAACGGTATACAAAACATCAGGCGCAGGCGGTTTAGAAAGAAACAACGCGAGAGGTTCCCTTACGATGTGAACCTCTTGCGGCATTAGTGTCACGAATTTCATTCGAGACAGAATTGAGTAGTCCGGACTATCAACAGGTGCAGTGACCAACGGCTTGATGCTCATCCCTTCACCAAACACTTGGGCTCCTAGAAAAAACTCGACGCGTGCTGCGTATCGAAGCTCAATTGCTTTGGTCCCAGTATTTTCGATACTCGCCGAGATTTGATTAATCACTGGCTTCTCAGTATCGCGTGGCGACTGCCCCTCCAAGCAAACGGTAACGCGAAGCGTCTGTAGCCCTTCTTTGGTTTTCGAATATATGCATCCAGCCGGGTTGGCAGATGTGCCAACCGCACAGAAGAGCGTGAGGACTAAAATTGCAAAATTCACAACGTGCGAAAAGGATTTCATGGCACCGCTTTAAATTGGAAAAGAAATTTGCGAGTTTTTGCGTATAAAAATGAGCAAAAATTTGTGATGTTGCACCCAAAAGGCGTTATAAAACTATCGAGCCGAGGGAGCCGTAATTGTAGGCGTTGCTGTTGTTGTGGAGTAAACCTGTTTGGCATCATCGGCGCTAGGTGGTATCAGCAATCCTTTCGCTTCTTTCGCGTACCACGTCTTGCCGCTGTCTGCGGAACAAACGTCGAAACCCTTGTCAGGATCCGTTAGCCAACCAGTTTTAGTAGGGCAGTGCAGCAGTGGATTGAGTTGGTTTCTGTAAATCATTTTATTTTGGTTTCATTGTCGCAGTTACGAGGCCATTGTAGTTATCTGCCTGTTTCTCACCTCGCAGCAAATACTGAGATTCAAAAATCATCGATGGCGCGATCACCCCCATCCCATCCTTCCCCCGTTTCGGGGGAAGGGGTTTGATCGCGAAATATTTTTTGTTATTCGGACATACAAATACTGACGAGATCTTTATATGGAAAACGTTAATATCTGCGAGGCGTTTTGAGCATTATTGCTTGTTAAACCGCGCTAGTGCCAGGGTTTGTGTTCTATAGAAGCCAAGCGCCTATTGGATTCGACTAAGCGTCCGGCACTCTCGAAAACGCAATAAACCTCTGCTGATTTTCAGCGAGTGTTGCGTTTACATATTTCACATTCGCACCCGGAGGGCCGTTGTGGCACCACGCGACGACGCGCTCGACGTCCTGCTCTTCGCCTTGCACAATGGCCTCGACGCTACCGTCTTCTTTATTGCGCACCCAGCCGGTTACATTCAATGCCTGCGCGATCATGCGAAGTGAATCGCGATAGCCGACGCCTTGCACGCGGCCGGTGATATTGAGGTGGAGCGTGATGATTTCATCGCTCTCGAAATTATTGTCGTCACTCATTCTTCCAGATTCACTTTTTTGCTGCGCCCGGTTTTGACCACTGCGCGAGTTTTCTTTGTCTCGATACGCCGCTCTTTCGAGGCGCGCGATGGCTTGGTGGCGAAGCGTTTTTTCGGCACGTGATTGAGTTTTTTTAATTTCTCGATCAGGCGCTCAAACGCGAGTTCTTTGTTGCGAAATTGGGACGATGAATCTTGTGCGATCACGACCACGCCGGATGGCTCGTGCGTGAGGCGAATCGCGGAATTGGTTTTATTGACGTGCTGGCCGCCGGGGCCGGAGGCGCGATAGGTGTCGATGCGCACCTGGCCTTCGAGCGTTTCGCGGTCGGTTGCGTAGACGATGCGAGCAGGTGCTGCAATTGGGGCAATAGGTGTAATTTCGTCGGCCATGTTGTTCAAACCATTGTCGTGCTGCTAAATGCAGTGATTAATCGACCACCACCCTCTCTCCAACCTCTTCCCCGTCGAGGGGGAGAGGCTTTAACTTCCCTCCCCTCTCGCGGGGGAGGGAGCGAGGGAGAGGGGGTGTTTGCTATAGCGAAATTGCAGATCCTTAGTCGCAGCAGCATTAAAACGTCAGTTTGTA
>JANMQR010000130.1:0-5082 GCA_031370625.1 Burkholderiales bacterium
GAAAGAAGCCGCTACCGCCAGCAAACTCCTCACACAAAGCCAAAAGCCAATCCCGCTCCACGGATCTTCAAACCCCAATACCCGCGCGCACCGTCAGCCACTTTTGCCCCAAACGGCAATCCAGATGCGCCCTTCAAAAAATGGCTTTCCCGCCACAAATATGTCGATTTTCTTTACACTCCACCGCTTTTCAAACCCATCAACAACCGTAACTCCTTGACTAATTTACGCAAAATAAATCCGGCGCAAAAGTTGCTATTTGTCAACGTATGCAACAAAAGTTGACATATGCCACGACGCATATTGCAACAAAAAATGGGCGTCGCGAATTGCATACCGTGGTTCGCAACGATTTATGCCGGTTTAACAGTAATAGCCAGGATAAAAAAATGACTACATTAAATAAGTTGGGTGGAAAGTGGTTGAGGAGTGTGCTGCTAGGTGCGGTTTTGGTGGTGGCACCGATTCAGGCCGCGTTCGCGTCGTTGATTTTGACCAATGATCGCAATGCGATTTTGACCGATTACACGATTGACTGGGCAAATCTCGGTGAAGACCTGACGAGCGTTGCTGGGCCGTTCACACTCGGTACCGCGACGGTCAGTGGCGCGTCGAGCTTCGGCGTGTTCTCCGGCTCAACCTACAATGCGGATTTCAAGCCAACCGATTCAGTACTCGCGCTTGTCACTCCCGATTTTGATCCATTAGCCGGTATTTTTAGCATCACTTTTGCGACCGCCATTCAAGGCGTGGGCGCTCAGGTGCAGGCTAATGGCTTCGGTAGCTTCTCAGGCGTCATTCGCGCGTTTAACGCCGCCAACATGTTGTTGGGTTCATTCGCGATTAACGGCTTTAACGGCGGCAGCGGCAATGGTTCAGCCGTATTCGCTGGCGTCATCAGCAGCGCCGTGGATATCACCCGTATTGAGTTTGCCTCGTTCGGCTCGGGTGCTGCGATTAACGCAGTAAGCGTTGACGTGCCAGAGCCTTCGACATGGTTGATGCTGCTCATGGGGTTGGGCTTTCTGACGGTAATGCGGAAGCGGGCGAAGTAGTCGCTGGAAATAAAACTGCCTTTTGCCAAGAGCCACTGATGGCGCGAAAATAAAATTTTTGGCTGCGTGAGCTAATCCGGTTCTCGTGGCCAAATCTATTTTCGGCGTCTCATGGTTCGTATGAATGCCCCGCATCATTTACGCATACATGGAGAATCTATGAAACAGAACAGAATTGTTGTGAGCATTGCGGCGACAGTCGCCTGCTTGTTCGGCGCTTCCGTACATGCCGAGCTGAAAACTGAAACCGCGGCGACGCAATTAAGCGATGCTGCCGTCACAAAAACTGCCGCACTGGCTGATGTCGATGTGGCCGCAGCGATCGAGCGTCGCACCGTATATTTGAAGAAGCAAATTGACCGTAAATTAAACCGCAAACCCAAACGTGATCGCGATGCGTATGTCACGAAGTGGCAGGTGGCAGGTCGTTCGGCAGAAGGTGCTGCCGCATTTGATCAGCCGCAAAGTGCAATGACGGCTTTCCTGGAAAAACGGTTGGCTGCGGGCTCGACTGCAATTGCTCCTTCAGACTACGAAGAAGCACTAAAGCGCGCCAGCAAAATGCCGGTTTACTCTACGCTTGAAGGCAAAATCATTTCATCCGCGAATACCGATGCGCGGGGCGGTATCGTTGCCCGCTCGGCAGACAATTCGCTGGCGAAAAGCGGTGCGCTGGCCAGTGGCTGGCAGGCATTGGGCCCTGGCAATATCGGCGGCCGCACGCGTGGCTTGTTGATTCACCCCACCACGCCAAACACCATGTGGGCAGGCGGTGTGGCAGGCGGTATCTGGAAGACAACCGACGGCGGTAATTCGTGGGTTCCCAAAGCTGATTTGGTGGTGAATATCGCGGTAAATTCGTTGATCCTTGATCCACGCAATCCAAATAATCTTTTCGCCGGCACCGGTGAAGGTTTCTTTAATGGTGATGCGGTGCGCGGCGCAGGTATTTTGGCGTCTACCGATGGCGGTGAAACATGGTCACAACTGCCTTCGACCAACACGCCAGATTTCTTTTATGTGCAAAAAATCGTGATGTCGAAAGGCTCGAGTCAGCGTATGTATGCGGCAACGCGCACTGGCGTAATGCGCACAATTGACGGTGGCGCGACCTGGACTAAGGTTCTCGATGGTGCGGCGGTCAATGGTTGCATGGATCTCGCCATTCAAACTGATCGTGCGCTGGCACGCGTATTCGCCACCTGCGGCACATTCGCGCAAGGCGCGATTCATCGCGCTTTAGATACGTCGTCAGCGCAGGCGTGGACGTCAGTATTTTCGCCGCCCAATATGGGCCGCACATCGCTGGCACTCGCGCCATCCAACCAGAACATTATTTACGCGATGGCGGCCACCATTGAAACTGGCGCAGCATCGGATGGTCTGCTGGCCGTGTATCGATCTGATGCTTCCGGTGGTGCTGGCACCTGGACAACTCGCGTCACCAACACGAGCCCAACCACACTGAATCGTCATTTGCTGTCGAATCCTGTTTTTGCCAGCTTGGCATCATGCGGTTTCGGCGCATCAAACCAGCTGCTGAACCAAGGTTGGTACGACAACTTCATCGCGGTTGATCCAGCGGATCCAAACATCGTCTGGGCGGGCGGTATCGATATGTTCCGTTCCAACGACGGCGGCCAGAACTGGGGTCAGGCATCGCATTGGTGGTTTGGCAAGGGTGTAGATCCTGAATACTCGCACGCTGACAATCATGGCGTCGTGTTCCACCCAGGCTATAACGGCACCACTAACAAGATCATGTTCAGCCATAGCGATGGCGGCATTTCGATGACTTCTGATGCCCGCGCACCCGTGTCGTTTTCACCGGATCCAATCGGGCCAGCATCACCAGTGTGCGGCAATACCGCACCCGGCGTGGTGGCTTGGACCAGCAAGAACAACGGCTATCAGGTGACCCAGTTCTATCACGGTGCGATCTATCCCGATGGCAACACCTATTTCGGTGGCACGCAGGATAACGGCACGCTGCGCGGAACGGTTGGCGGCGGTGACATCTGGTCGGAGATTCGCGGTGGTGACGGTGGGTATGTTGCGTTGAACCCAAGCAATACCAACATGCTATGGGTTGAGAATACCGCGCTGTCGATCCAGCGAAGTATCAATGGCGGCACAACGTATTCTTCGTTCACATCCGGTATCGCTGAAGGTGGCGGCAATTTCCTCTTCATTGCTCCATTCGCGCAGGATCCTTCCAACGCGAACAACATGTGGATCGGCGGGGCATCCCCGTGGCGCACCACGCAAGCCACAGCCGTGCCTACCGTCGGCAGTATCTGGACGAGAGCAGGTGCGTTCTTTGGTCAGCGCATCACCTCGTGGGGCGTCTCGCCGCTCAATAGCGCCCGCGTTTATGCAGGTGGTGGTACGGGCGGTGGCGCTGCTAACGGCAGAGTGTTCACCACGCCGAACGCGCAAACTTCAACCAGCACGACCGCGTGGACGTTCAGCAAGCCGCGTGCTGATGCAAACTATGTCTCCTCGCTCACACCCGACCCCGTTGACGCCGGCACCGTGTACGCCACCGTGTCGACTTTTAACTCCGCGACCGGTGTGGGCCACGTTTTTAAATCCACCGACTTTGGCGCCACATGGACCAATATTGATGGCGCTGGCGCCACCGGGATTCCGGATGTTCCGGCACTCACCATCGCAGTTGACGCTGCCAACAACCAGCGTCTATATGTTGGTACCGATATCGGCGTGTTCGTATCGACTGATGGCGGCGCTAACTGGGCGCGTGAGAACACCGGCTTTGCAAACGTGATTGTTGACAAGCTTTTGATCAAGAATACGGCACCGCGCTACATCTATGCGTTCACGCATGGCCGCAGTGTGTTCCGCGCGGCAATGCCGTAAATCGCGGCAAGGTTAACGCTGGTGGCGAAAGCCCGACGCGCTGATGCAGCATTATCGGCAACACAAAAACCGCTGCTATCACTATCGATAGCAGCGGTTTTTTTATGGCAATTGATGCGACGAAAAGTAGGTCAGGTTCGTGTTCTACAAATAGAGCTACCTGACGCCGACGATAAATTTATCCACCGATGTCACATAGCGTCGCAACGCAACCTACACTGCGCCATTAGAAGTTGAGATTTGATCGCAATGTGATGACGCTGATGAGCCGTGCATTCAGTGTTAAATTTGCACTCATGATGATTCTGAAAATTAGCGGCTATATACGTTGCTTCCGCCATCAAACTCAAGCACTGGTGCGGCGTTTCAGGCATTTGTACCCGGAACGCCGCTCTGGTATTGGCGTTTTATCTAGTAGTGTGCCATGAGTGATTTGTTCTCAAGCGATCAAACTAGCCAACCCATCGCAGCTGACGCGCGCGATGATGTGAGCACACCGCTCGCTGAACGCCTTCGTCCTCGCACGCTAGCTGACGTTATTGGCCAGGAGCACCTCACCGGCGAGGGCATGCCGTTGCGCATTGCGTTTGAATCCGGCAAGCCGCATTCAATGATTTTGTGGGGCCCGCCGGGCGTCGGAAAAACGACGATTGCGCGGTTGATGGCGACAGCTTTTGAGGCAGATTTTATTGCGCTCTCAGCGGTGTTGTCGGGTGTGAAAGAAATCCGCGAGGCGATTGAGCGGGCAAGTATTAATCGCAATAATTTAAATCGTCGCACGATTTTATTTGTTGATGAAGTGCATCGGTTTAATAAAAGCCAACAGGATGCTTTTCTGCCGCATGTCGAATCCGGCCTCGTCACATTTATTGGTGCCACCACTGAGAATCCCTCGTTCGAATTGAATAACGCATTACTGTCACGCGCAGCGGTCTATGTGTTGAAGTCGCTCGATGATGCCGCCTTGCACACCATGCTGAGAACGGCCATCGATGCGGCGCTTCAGGGTGTCGATGTACCAGAAGTAACCGCAAAACATCTCGTCGCGATGGCCGATGGTGATGGTCGGCGCTTGCTGAATTTGGTCGAGCAATTAGCAACAGCCGTTGAAAATAAAAAAATATCAAGCGTTGACGTGCCGTTTGTC
>JANMQR010000160.1:0-4715 GCA_031370625.1 Burkholderiales bacterium
TTTCTGTCAGATCGTCGGCACGGCGGCTGGCTTGTTTGCGCTGGCGCTGAAATGCACAAGAGCGCGGAACAGCCGCAGAGCCACTTTCTGGCAACCCGCTGCCGGTGAGCTTTGGTGGGCGCTTTCTGGTTCGCAATGATCGAGTGCAATCGCCTTGAAGAAAATTAACGTCACACAAAAAGCGAGGTTCCTGAAATGAAAATATTTTTGAAATGCACGCAATTTTTGGTCACTGGATTATTTGTTATCGCTATGCCCATGCCTGCGACTGCACAGGTGCCCGGTGAATATCGCGTTGAGAATGGCAAAGTCGATGCTGGTACGTTTACGGGCTGGCGGCTGTTTCATTCCTCTTGCCACGGCTGTCATGGCGTTGATGCAATCGGCACTGATGTAGCGCCCAACCTTCTTGACAGAGTAGGCCTACTCACACCACGCGCGTTCGTCACAAAAGTGCTGACCAGTTACCGCCTTGTGCTTCCTGACCCCGACACCAGTTCCAGCGACTCTGCCAAATCTCGTGAGTCCATGATTGATGAAGTGTTACAGCAAGGAAGGCAAGGGCGACAGGGACGACAAGGGCTGTTTAAGGTGTTCATGCCGGCATGGGAGGGCGATCCCTCTTTGTATCCTCATGTGCTGGATATTTTTGCCTATCTTTCCGCACGTGCAGATGGAAAGTTAGGCGTGGGAAAACCAAAGTTGTTGGTAAACAAAAAGCCACACAAAAATAATCGCCCCGCAAAGTCAAAAACAAACGAGAAATGAAAGCGATCAACGTTATTAAGAATGGTGTCTGGCTGACGTTGCCACCGCTTGCTTTTAGCCTGCTCCTAATGAACGTTCTGCCAACGGCGTTGACACCCGCACAATTCAATCGAGACATCCCGAATACCCTGTTAAATCTCGAAAGCACAGCAAGAGTTATCGTATTCGCGTTACCGACATTCTTCTCAATTGGCCTCTCAACAAAGATTCAAAGGCGTGGATTAAAAATCTATCTGGCGGGTTTGGCGCTTTACTTCATGTCGTATGGAGCCCAGAATTTTTTCCCTGAAAGCGCGTGGAGTACAAGCATGATTGGTTTCACCGCCTCCGCTTACAGCAACGTGTTTTGGATGGTTGGGCTTGGTTTACTTGGCGAGAAATTCTATTTCCTGCGCGGCGTGCGCTACCGCCCAATTTTTTATATCGCACCGGCGGTTATCTTTGTGGTTTTACATACAGCACATGCCGCTTTGTATTTTTCCCACAGAATCGATTAAGCCATGCAGCGCAGCGGCGACGCTTACTGTCTCGTGTGGCGATCTTCGATGAGTGATTCGCGATGTTGCGCAAATTCCATTGCGTGCCTAATTTGACGCGCTCCGCACATTGTGATGGACTTTATGGCGGTCCTGAACCGATTGATCTTGGCTCGGTGCATACCAAGTTCGCCCTGCATTCACTGCGGATTGATATTTCGCAAACTCCACGCGCGACGTGTCGCTAGACTTCTAGTCTCGACTAGACATGGCTGCTCGACGCTTCATGCGGCTACCAAATTAATCGGCTTGATCAATTTGCTTAACCCAGGAACCCATTTTGAAAATTCTGATTCCCGTTGACGGTTCCAAGCAGGCGCTTGATGCTGTGGCTCACGCGTTATATCTTCAACGAGAGGGTCTGCGCGCGAGCTTTGTGCTGGCGGCAGTACAAGAGCCTATCTATGGCGTTGAGATGATGCTGCCGGCGAATGCGAGTTTGGTGGATCGGCTCAGCGGTGCGATGGGCGAGCGTGCGCTGGCGGAGGCTGAGGCGTTGTGCAAAGCCGCAGCGTTATCGTTTGAACGCGAAATTGGCTCGGGTGACCCAGCCCCGGTGCTTCTCGACATCGCTAAAAAATTTGCGTGCGATGCGATCATCATGGGCGCACGCGGCAGAGGCGCGCTGCGAAGCGCATTGCTTGGATCGGTGTCACAGGCAGTTATACAGTCGGCAACCATTCCCGTCACCATCGTAAAACACCGTGCGCTGCTAACTGAAGACGCCTTGCCCAAGTGATGAACGCGAGTTGCCGTATCACCACCTTCAGCAATGGAGGTGAATTTCCGGCAACTGCTAGAACACCAATCGCTTTCGCAATGAACCATCAAAAAGGATGCAAATGAAAATTCTCATGCCCATCGACGGGAGTGTCTTCAGCAAATCCGCGCTGTCATTTATCGCGTCTCGCACTGCGCTAATCAAACTCGAACCGGAGATCGAGCTGTTAAATGTGCAATACCCCGTTTCTGTGCGGGTGGTGCGCGCGGCAGGCAGCGACTTGGTGCGTTTTCATCACGAGTCAGAAGCAAATAAGGTGCTCAAACCAGCGCTAGCAGCACTCAAGCGCGCGGGCCTGAAAGCAAAAGGAACCGCGCTGGTCGGCAGCCCGGGAGATGAAGTGAGTCGCGTCGCGGTAGCGAGTGCAGCGAATTTAATCATCATGGGGTCTCATGGTCACACTGGATTGAAAAATCTTTTGTTTGGCTCGGTAACGCAAACTGTCCTTGCGTCATGCACCACGCCGCTAATCGTACTGCGCAGCGACGCGGTGCCGAAAAAAGATTCGCTTAAAGTTGGCGTAGCGCTGGACGGTAGCAAATTCAGTCTCGCCGTGGTGCGCTATATCGTTAAACACCATTCGCTGTTTGGTGAGAAGCCCGTGTTCACGCTTATTCACGTGGTGCCGGATTTGTTAAAACTGGTCATGCCGGGGTTCACCGGTGGCGAACCAGTTCGTGGGCTCGATCCAGGGCAGGTCGCGGAAATGCGACGCGCAGCAACTGAACGCGCCATCAGTCCTGCGCGAAAGATGCTCAAAGAGGCCGGATTTGAAGTCTTGGAAGCGCCGTTAGTCGATAACAATCCTGGTGATGCCATTGCCGCATTTGCAACGAAGAGCAAGTTTGATGTCATTGCGATGGGTTCTCACGGCGAAGGTAAATTCCGCTCGGCAATGCTCGGCTCAGTCGCGGCGCGCGTTGCGGCTAAATGTCACGTCGCGCTGCTATTCATTCGAGAATAACAGTTGGTGATATCAAAGTTTCGCGATGTTTTCAGCCAGTTCACTTCCGTTCACGCGCGAGCAATTTATCAGCGTGTTTGCAGACTACAACAATGCCATGTGGCCGCTGCAGATATTTGCATTTTTGCTCGGCGTGATGATGGCTGGGTCTGTGGCTGTGGCGCTGGTGCGTGCGACGCGTGTGACAAACAACAAGACTAACTACCTCATTGGTTTTGGGCTCGCGCTGATGTGGCTTTGGGCAGGGGTTGCCTATCACGGCCTATTTTTTTCCACGATCAATACCGCCGCATTTTTCTTTGCTGCGTTGTTTGTGTTGCAGGCACTGTTGCTGATGTATTTCACGATTCGCCGTCGTCTCCAGTTCGCTGTAGCAAGCGGTATCTCCCTCTGGGTTGGCTGGGCGCTCATTGTCTACGCGCTGCTCATCTATCCGTTGGTGGGAATCTTGAGCGGTCATCGCTATCCAGAAATGCCCATGTTTGGGATCACGCCTTGCCCGGTCACCATTTTCACCGTCGGGCTGTTTGTGCTGGCTCAGCCACGGGTGCCGCGTGTGCTGTTGGTCATTCCATTTCTCTGGTCGCTGCTGGGCGGAAGCGCGGTGTTCGTTCTCGGTGTAGCGCAGGATTGGCCGCTGCTGTTTTGCGTATTCGCTATTCCATTCATCGTTATTCGGGATCACAAATCTTCGATTTCAAAATCCAATCGTGATGCGATATCGGTTTAACAACGAGATGATTTTTTGAGGCTTTGAACAAGGCGGCAACATCACTGCCGGGCATGGCGATGATATTGAGCGTGAAATTTTGAAACTGCTGATCTCGTCGGCGAAGCAGTAAAGTACGAACATCAAATTAGTGCCTGTTTGGAATCGTTAATTGGCGGACATCTCTCGATGGGGACACCCGAACGGGCGCAGGCATATATGCTGAAACGGCGCGCCAGTGCTGGGGTTTAAAGGCCGATTCGAAGCAATATGGGACATGAATTGTTGTATCGCGTATTTGGATTGCCGTATGCAGGCAATTCCGTGACACAATCATTAGGTACGAGGATTACGAGATGTGGTGAATAACAAATACCTTCGCGACGTTGAAATACTGTTACCGACCCAAAGTTGACTTTCGTGTTTTCCGAAAGTGGAATGTAATAGTTCGAGCCAAGCGGATGTCATGCTGGTGGCGTTTGACTCAATCGCAGAGTTACGCTGCGCCATGGGCGAAGAATTCATGCACCTCAAGCTGCTCAATCTCAAGTATCGAGCTCCTTACGAAGCTTTGAGACGAGTTCATCTGGATCCGGCGGATGTAGTACATAGTCAAGAGCCGTAACGAGATCATCTTTCGCGATCAGCCGTACTCTTCGATCTCGCAATTCGTCCTCGCCGGCTGAAATCTGATCTCTCGGCAAGCCGCACACCAGCACTGCCAAAATGTCTGGCGCATGACCGGAGGCCTCCATAGCCTTTGATAATGCCGCGCGACGGTCTACCAGCTTGCCAAGCTTTGTTGAAAAGTCAGCAATTCGAGTCGTACATTCGACAATTCCTAACTGGCCTCCAGGGGTTGCAACCACTATGTCAGGCGAGTCCGTCTCAATCTGAAGGGAGGGGTTGAATCCAAGGAGAAAGAGCAGCGACGCGACACCTTTTTCGAAATCTGCC
>JANMQR010000172.1:0-5286 GCA_031370625.1 Burkholderiales bacterium
GTTCGGGCGATTTCGGGTTCGGGGAAAAGAAAGACGTGCTGAGCTTTTTTTTTTTTTTTTTGCGGGGGGGTGTTTGCAGCACTGCTGCAGCAGCATGCGGGTGATGGTGCCTGTCTCGTTGGTGTACAAACGCGCGTTGAAGAAAAACGGCCCGCAACCCACATTGCTTTATGGCTATGGCTCCTACGGAATTTCCATGCCGCTCGCATTTCGTTCACAACGCCTGGCGCTGCTGGATCGCGGCATGATTTACGCGATTGCACATATTCGCGGCGGCGGCGAAATGGGCAAGCAGTGGCACGACAACGGAAAGATGATGAAGAAGAAAAATACGTTCACCGATTTCATCAACGTGGCCGAATATCTGGTGCAGAAAAAATATACTGACCCGACGCAGCTCGTGATTCAGGGCGGTAGCGCCGGTGGTTTGCTGATGGGCGCCACGACCAATATGTGTCCGGATTTATTTAAGGCGGTGGTATCACAGGTGCCGTTTGTGGACGTGATGAATACGATGCTTGATGCATCGTTACCACTGACGGTTGGCGAATATTTGGAGTGGGGCAATCCAACCCAAGCGGCCGCCTACAAATATATGCGCAGCTATTCGCCCTATGACAATCTGGAGAAAAAAGCTTATCCCGCGATGCTGGTGGAAACATCGTTAAACGACAGCCAAGTGATGTATTGGGAGCCCGCAAAATATGTCGCTAAATTGCGCACACTTAAAACCGACAACAATCCCCTCTTGCTGAAAACCAATATGGACGCAGGTCATGGCGGCGCATCAGGTCGCTACGATTATTTGAAAGAGATTGCCTACACATATTCATTTGTGTTGTCGCAGGTGGGGGTGACGAAGTAGCGTTGTGCCGGCAGCACAGCACGCGTAAAGCAGTGAACGTCGCCTCATGATTCAGCATCGAGGCGGCGTATTACTTTGACCCTTCCCCCTTCCCACTTCTCCCGTCTTTTCGGCAGCATGCCCAACTCCAATCTGCAACTCTTCGCCGTGTGTGTCCTAATCTGGGGCTCCACTTGGATCGCCATTACATTTCAATTGGGTAGTGTTGCCCCCGAGATGTCGGTCGCTTATCGATTTCTATTGGCGGCGGCGGCCATGTTTGCGTATTGCCGCTGGCGAAATTTGTCGCTCTACTTCAATCGGCGCCAGCATCTGGATCTCATGCTCTTTGGTGCATCCTTGTTTTGCATCAGCTACATCCTGGTGTATTACGCCGAGACCTACATCGTTTCGGGGATGGTTGCAGTGGCCTATTCCGGCATGCCGATGATCAACATGGTGGCCGCGCGTATGTTCTTTGGCACGCAAATGACTGTGCGTGTGGCGGTGGCGGCATCGTTTGGTATTGCGGGCATTGTCTGCGTGTTCTGGCCCGAATTTGGCCAGCTGTCGTCGAGCCGGAATGTATCGCTCGGCGTGCTGTTTACAGTGTTATCGGTGTTTGCTTCTTGCGCTGGCAGCATGATGGCCACGCGCACGCAAAAACGTGGGTATCCCACGTGGACCAGCATGGCGTGGGGCATGTTGTATGGCGGGCTTCTGGCGCTGATTTTCGGCTTGGCAATGGGCCACTCGATTACCTTTGAAAACACGTCTGGTTATGTGCTCTCGCTCGCTTACTTGGCCGTAATGGGCTCCATTGTTACCTTCGGCTGCTATCTCACGCTGCTGGAGCGCATTGGTGCCGCGAAGAGCGCATATATCGGTGTGATGGTGCCGATCGTGGCGCTGGCCATATCGTTTTTCTTTGAGAAATTCTCGTGGGGCTACCTCACCACTGCTGGCGTGATGTTGTCGATCATCGGCAACATCATCATGTTGCGCGGGGCGAAATCTGATTAATCTGCACGCCGTACAACGCTGAGTTGATCGACTGGTTGTGAATATCTGTTAATTGCGAGCATCAGCGGAGCGAAATTTCCGACGAGCGGCTCTTGGTTGTGAACTGGCTCACTGCGGCGAAAGGGGGTGGTGGCTACCATTGTGTAGCGTGTCTTTGTTTACGTCCTTGTTCACGTCCTTGTCCACCCTGCACTCCGGTTACGCGACTCTTCATGATTATCTTCCGCTTCGGCGGCCATTACATTCTGCCCGGCCTTGCCTGCGGGTTTTTCGTGCCTCCTCTCAACAGCACGTGCGAGTTGCGCGGGTGGGCGCGTTGAGCTCACTCGGCCGCATCGCTGCGCTCGTTGATACGCTGACCGCGCAACCTGCGCATGAGCAGCCGCGCGAGCGCGCGCAGACGCTAGCGCGCCTGGCGATGGAATATGCCTACGCCGGGTTGCCCATTGAGGGCCTGGATGCAGTAAAAGAAGCGTTATCTCTCGCGAACACGCACAGCTTTGCGTTCGAACGCGCCGACGCGCTGGCGTCGGCGGCGATGTGCCACCACATGCGGGTTGATCACATGATGTCAATTGCGTGCGGATTCGACGCCTATCAAGGTTTTGCGGCGCTCAATGAATATGGGCGAATGGGCCATCAGCTGATTACGCTCGCTGCCGCCTGTCGTGATTTACAGGCGCATGATTTGGCGGAAGCTGCGCTCAACGGTTGCCTGATTATTGCCGAACGCATCAACGACAAAATGTTGGAAGCGCGCACCCATAATGTGCTCGGCCTGACGTTCAGAGACTGTCGCCGATTCGAAGCGGCTGAGCGTGAATTTGTGCTGTCGCGTGATTGCCTGATCTTGCTTGGCGAATGGTTGCATGTGCCGAAAGTGACGGCCAATATTGGCGTTCTCTTTCGTGAGCGTGCTGATGTGGCGATTGCTGCTGGCGATGGCGTATTGGCGAAGCAGTTGCTACAGCAAGCGATCAAACACATGCGCGATGGGCTACAGGCCGCGCTGAGTGACGACAATAAATTTGAAATCGCGGACAAGACCGGATCAATTGGTCAGTACTATTTTTTGCTGAATGATTTTCCCACCGCGCGCGTGCTGGTGACGCAGTCACTGGAAATGGGGCTGGAGCTTAAGCATGCACGTCTAACTGCTGACGGTCATCTTTGGCTGGGTCAGATTGAAATGGGCGCAAAGCAATTGCCACTGGCTGAACAGCATCTTCGGGCGGCGATTGATCGTGCGCGCCAAGCGGGGCTTAAATCGATCCAACAAGCGGCGCACCTGCAACTTTCCAAGTGCTACTTGGCCATGGAGCGGCCGGATGACGCCGCTGCGCAGGGCGCGCTATCTGCAGAGCTGCAGGCCGCATTTATTCAGGCGAATTTGGAGGCGCAGCGCGAGCTCAGAATGATGTGGCACGAACATCTCTCGCAACATCCAATGATGAAAACCAAAAGCACAGACGCCTAAGTGCGTTCGTAATCTGCTCCCGCCCGCTAAGGTTTTGGATAAATTCCCTTATCCATAAAAGCTTCCAGCGACGCTTTCGCTTTGCGTCGCACCGTTGCTTTGAGCGGCCACGACCAGCCCAACAGTTTTCCCGTTATGCCCAGCGCTTGTGACGACCATCGCCAAAATGAAAATCGATCCACGTGGCGAATAATTTTGCCATCGCGGAACGCGAACACCGCGCTGATTTTGTTGTGTACTAAATTGCCGGTTTGCGAAAACGTATATTTCGCGTCCCATTGTGCGCGACCGCCCTCTGCATCGGCAGATGCGTCTACCAAAATAACCGCGAAGTCACCCTTGGCACGGCTGGTCAGCATCGCCCACATGGCGGTCGCTTCCGCGCCGCGCAGCATGGGAAACGCGGGGTCCGAGAACGCGATATCCGGGTGATAACAACGCGCCATCGCCTCCGCATCTTTAGCCGCAAATGCCTGATAAAAGTCACGAATTACTTTTTCGTGTGCGTGCATTCGGTGTTCCCCCAAAAGTAAAAAAACGTACTGCTTTCGATGCCTTCAAGCACGTTGACGTCAATCAAGATGCACGCGCTGGACTATTGTAGTTGATGCTTGTCATGGTTGTAATGGACGACGCAGATTCATACTTTGCAAACACAAGTACCCAATCGCGTGAAGCTATTCATCGCGACCAAAACAACCGGAGAGAGCGAGATGCTGACTAATAACATGCTGAGCGATATCGAGATTGCGCAACAAGCAAAAATGGTCAAAATTGCCGAGATCGCACATAAGCTGGGCATTCCCGAGGAAGCCCTCGAACCCTACGGCCGCTACAAGGCCAAGGTATCGCTTAATTATGTCGATAGCCTGAAAAACAAGAAAAACGGCAAGCTTATTTTAGTGACGGCGATCTCGCCCACGCCGGCTGGTGAAGGCAAAACCACCACGACTGTCGGCCTGGGGGACGCGTTAAATCATATCGGGAAAAAAGCGATTATTTGTCTGCGCGAACCCTCGCTTGGGCCCGTGTTCGGCATGAAGGGCGGCGCGGCGGGCGGCGGCTACGCGCAAGTGGTGCCAATGGAAGAAATCAATCTGCATTTTACCGGTGATTTTTCAGCCATTGCACTGGCCAATAATTTGCTCGCCGCGTTGATTGATAACCACATCCATCACGGCAATGAACTTAACTTTGACGTGCGCCGCATTGCGTGGAAGCGCGTGGTTGACATGAATGATCGTGCCCTGCGTCAGATCACTGCATCCCTCGGCGGGCCGGGCAATGGCTATCCGCGTGAAGATGGTTTTGATATTGTTGTCGCCTCCGAAATCATGGCAATTTTTTGCCTGGCAACCTCGATCAAAGATCTGAAAGAACGCATCAGCAAGATCGTCGTCGGCTACACGCGTGATCTGAAACCAATTCTCGCGAAAGATTTGCATGCGCAGGGTGCCATGACGGCGTTGCTAAAAGACGCGATGATGCCGAATCTGGTGCAAACGCTGGAGAATAATCCCGCCTTTATTCACGGCGGCCCATTTGCCAATATCGCGCATGGTTGTAATTCGGTAACGGCCACCCAGACCGCGCTAAAACTCGGCGATTATGTGGTGACTGAAGCTGGTTTCGGTGCGGATTTAGGAGCCGAAAAATTCATCGATATCAAATGTCGAAAATCGGGTTTGCGTCCGGATGCCGTGGTGCTGGTCGCGACCATTCGTGCGCTGAAATTCCATGGCGGCATGGATGTGAAAGAAGTATCGAAAGAAAATGTTGCCGCACTGGAAAAAGGCATTGTCAATCTCGAGCGTCACGTTCACAACGTTATGCAAAATTACGGCCTGCCGTGCGTCGTTAGTGTGAATCATCGCACCCATGATACTGAGGCCGAAGTCAATTTCCTGACCGAACGATTGTCAAAACTCGGCTGCAAAGTGGT
>JANMQR010000185.1:0-3145 GCA_031370625.1 Burkholderiales bacterium
GCGTCCGCTGGGGTCGCCGATTGCGGAAGTAAAGTCACCAATCAGGAAAATAACTTGGTGGCCTAAGTCTTGCATTTGACGCATCTTATTGAGCACCACGGTATGCCCCAAATGCAAATCAGGGGCAGTCGGATCTAAACCTAACTTAATGCGAAGTTTTCTTCCCGTTTCAAGTTTTTTGCGCAACTCGGATTCAACGATAAGCTCATCCACGCCACGCTTAATAATGTCCAGCGCGGCATCCACATCACCAGCTTGATTCATGTTCAGTTCCTGAAAATTCAAAAATTACGGGATGACAGAAGTGTCATATTTCTGTTATTGTTCAACGTCTTGGCGCATTCTTTGGTCAGTAAAACGACTAAGATATTAAATTCATATGACATTCGCACAATTTAAAATGGTAGCCGAAAAGTTGACCAAAAGCGCGTGGCAGTCAGCGCCCAAGCGGGGTTTGATTGCAGTCGGCATCTTATTTGCGCTTCCCGTTTTCGGTTTATTGACCGCTTTTGGCGTCTCAACCGACACCCAATTAGAGAACGTGCCGCGCAGCGAAGTCGTACAAACTTTGCCCATTCCTGCGTTTGAAACTGAAGAAACGGATGAAGAACATTATCGCGCCGGCGAACGCATTTTGCGCGGCGATACAGTTGCCACGCTTTTGCAGCGCTTGAACGTTAACGATGCGGAAGCGTTTAAATTTTTGCGTTTCGAGCCCGCCGCAAAAAGTATTTTCCAGCTCCGTCCCGGCCGCAATCTTCAAGCCATTACAGACGCGGATGGCGAATTACAAAAATTACGCTACCTGCACAGCCCCGATCAATTTTTGGAAATCGCGCGTCAGGAAAATGGCTTTACTGCCAAGGAATTAGTGCTTGAACCCGTTCGCCAAACCGCGCAACGTTCCGGCATCATCAAATCCTCGCTTTACGGCGCGACTGACGAAGCCGGTATCCCGGATGCAATTGCCAACCAGCTCGCACGTGTGTTTTCGACCGACATCGACTTCCACGTTGATCTGCGCAAGGGCGATAGCTTTTCGGTGATCTACGAAATGTTGTATTTCGAGGGAGAATACATGCGGCCCGGTCGCGTGCTTTCTGCAGAATTTATTAACAACGGCAAAAAGTTCGAAGCATTTTTGTTCACCGACGCGAGTGGCAGCGAATCCTATTTCACCGCGAACGGCGCAAATCGTGCCAAGTCTTTCCTGCGTTCACCACTGGAATTTTCACGCGTATCTTCAGGCTTTGGCGGCCGCATGCATCCGATCATGAAGAACTGGCGCGCTCACACCGGCGTTGATTTCGCAGCACCACGCGGAACACCGGTGTGGGCGACAGCAGATGGCACAGTGGATTTTGTCGGTGTCAAGGGTGGTTACGGCAATGTAGTAGAAGTCCGCCACAGCAATGGTGTTTCCACGCTATACGCGCATCTGTCCGCATTCGCGCAAGGCGTGCGTGCAGGCACTCGCGTGAGCCAAGGCCAGACGCTGGCGTTCGTTGGCGCGACCGGCTGGGCGACCGGGCCGCATCTGCATTACGAATTCAAAATCGCCAATGTGCATCAAGATCCGATGAAAGTCGCGTTGCCAAAAGCCGATCCGATTTTGCCGCAATATCGCGCCGCATTTTTGGAAAGTGCGCAAACGCAATTGATGCAATTAGCGCTCGTACGCAACGCCAATTTCGCCAAATTTGAATAACCATCAACGACGTTGTTTCGTGCCGATGGCCTGATGAGCAACCTCAATCTCGATCTCATCCGCGCCGAATTTCCCGCGCTCAACAACGACTGCATCTACCTCGATAACGCGGGCGGCTCACAAGTTTTAAAGCGCGTCGCTGATCGCATTCACAATTACTTGCTCACCACCAGCGTGCAACTCGGCGCGAGCTACGCGCAATCGCATGTCGCCTCCGAAAAAGTTTTGTCCGCGCGCCGTTCCGTCGCCGAGCTCATCAACGCATACCACGATGAAGAAGTCGTCATGGGCGGCTCCACCACCGGCCTCATGTTTTTGCTCACGCAAGCGATTTTGCCGAGCATTCGCGAAGGCGATGAAATCATCGTCACCGGCAGCGATCACGAGGCCAATATAGGCGGCTGGATGCGACTCAAAAATGCAGGCGCAACAATCAAGATTTGGCAGGTGAATCACGATTCACTCACCCTAGAACTCGCCGATCTTGATCAATTGCTGAGCCCGCGCACCAACTGGGTCGCGATGACGCACGCATCGAACGTGCTCGGAACCGTGAACGCTGTCGCCGACGTCGCCAAGCGCGTGCATGCGGTGGGCGCACGACTGTGCGTGGATGCTGTCGCCTATGCGCCACACCGGCTGGTCGATGTGCAGGCGAGCGGCGCTGATATTTATGTGTTCAGCTTTTACAAAGTATTCGGCCCGCATTACGCCGTGCTGTGGGGCCAACGCGATTTACTGCTCGCACTGCCATCGCTCAATCATCATTTCATCGGCCCAGAAATATTGCCGTACAAACTCCAGCCGGGTAACGTGAATTTTGAATTGTCGTACGGCTGCGTCGGCATCGCAGAATATTTACTTGATGTCGGTACACAGCTTGGCGCAGTTGGCAACAACCGCCAACGCATGCAAACCGCGTTCGATCATTTCGCGCAGCACGAAGATATGCTCGCCGAAAAATTCCTTGATTATTTGCGCAGCAAAAAACAGGTTCGCATTATCGGCCACGATCACGTCAACAATGGCAAACGCATGCCCACGGTCAGCTTCGTTGTGGCGAATCAATCATCCGAAACCATCGTCCGACACATGGATAAATACAACATCGGCATTCGCTTTGGTGATTTTTATGCGAAGCGTTTGATCGAAACGCTTGGGCTGCAATCGCAAGGTGGTGTGGTGCGAATATCGATTGCGCATTACAACACTGCGGGCGAAATTGATCGGTTGATTAAGCATCTGGATGAAGTGCTGAATTAAAAACCAAACTCTAGCATTGGCGAGCACATTAGAGCAAAAACCCGGATTCAAGTACGAGTCCCGACACGCGGCGGGTGACCGAATGCTACCTCACTTGGGGTTCTAAAGCCGAGGCATTTACGCGGCGTGTTGTTATATTTTTGTTCCAGCTTTCTCACATCAGCGCGAGTCAGG
>JANMQR010000230.1:0-3937 GCA_031370625.1 Burkholderiales bacterium
AATTCCGCATCGACGGCGGCAAAATTTTTGAAGCCGTCAAAGGCGTGTCGTTTGATGTGCCAACAAATTCCACCGTCGCGTTAGTCGGCGAATCGGGGAGCGGCAAATCGGTATCAGCAATGTCAATCGTGCGCTTGCTGCCACGTGAAACGGCGATTGTCTCAGCCGACAGCGAGGTCAATTTCAACGGTACCAATCTGCTGAAAGTCTCTGAGCAGAAAATGCGCGATATTCGTGGCAAAGATATTTCGGTGATTTTTCAGGAACCGATGTCATCGCTGAATCCCGTGTTTACAGTGGGTGATCAAATTGCGGAAGTGCTGCGCCTGCACACCAAAATGACTCGCGCGCAAGCATGGAAGCGCGCTGAGGAGTTGATGGCCGAGGTCGGTATTCCGCATCCGAAATCACGCATGAATTCCTATCCGCACGAATTGTCCGGCGGGCAGCAGCAGCGTGTGATGATCGCGCAGGCGATTGCGTGTGAGCCGAAATTATTGATCGCGGATGAGCCGACGACTGCGCTGGACGTGACCATTCAAAAACAGATTCTGGATTTGATCGCCAAGCTGCAAGCGGCGCATCACATGTCGGTATTGTTCATCACGCACGATCTCGCCGTGGTCGGTGAAATTGCGGATCACGTGGTGGTGATGCAGTCGGGCGAGATCAAAGAAAAGAATACCGCGAAAGCGATTTTTGAATCGCCGCAACATCCGTATACGAAGGCGCTTTTATCCTGCCGACCGAGTGTGGAAAAACGTCCGAAGCGGCTGCCGGTGATTGATGATTTTCTGCGTCCTGAAGGCGTGAATCTGGCGAATCTGGTCGAGCGTAAACGCGGCTACGCGGCTGACGACAAGATTGTGTTGGAAGTAAAAAATCTGTCGAAACATTTTTCGATGAAGGAAGGTTTTTTCAAAAAGCGCGATGTGCCCGCTGTGAAAGGCGCAACGTTCAAACTGGCGCGCGGGAAGACTCTGGGTCTCGTCGGTGAATCAGGTTCTGGCAAAACCACCGTCGGTCTCACACTCATGCGGTTGCATGAGGCGACGGGTGGCGAAGTGTTTTTTGAGGGCGTGGATTTGCTCAAGCTATCGGAAAAGGATTTCACCAAATACAAACGCCGTATTCAGATTATTTTTCAAAATCCGTATGCGTCATTGAATCCGCGCTTTACCGTCGGCCAGATTTTGATGGAGCCGATGGAGATTCACAAGATTGGCAAGGACAGTCAGGAACGTGTCGATATGTCGATGGCGCTGCTCAAACGGGTCGGTATGCCGGAGGTGTCGTTCTACAAATATCCGCACGAATTTTCCGGTGGCCAGCGCCAGCGGATCGCTATTGCGCGGTGCTTGACGATGAAGCCCGATGTGTTGATTTGCGACGAGTCGGTTTCAGCTTTGGACGTTTCCGTGCAGGCGCAGGTGTTGAATCTGCTGCAGGATTTGCAGGATGAATACCACATGAGCTATATCTTCATCTCGCATGATCTGGCGGTGGTGAAATATATTTCGGATCAAGTGATGGTGATGTCAGAAGGTGCGGTGATTGAGGTGGCCAATTCGGATGATATTTATCTGAACCCGCAGCAGGAATACACCAAGAAATTGCTGGGGTCGATTCCGAAGGGCTGGCAGGGGGCGGCTGCGCTGGTTTCCTGATTCCTATATTAAACCTTGGTGTAGTTCTGCAATCTGTATGCGACTTATTCTAATATTCGTGCGATGGCGGCTGGCTGCATCTCCTTCCCCCATGAAAATGGGGGAAGGCTGGGATGGGGGATTGTTCACATTTGAGGTGGCGTAAATAAAGCCGGCATCGCCCCCATCCCAGCCTTCCCCCGTCGCCGGGTGAAGGAGCAGTTCGGTGGGCGATTGAGTTTTCATAAATAAATCGAGGTATTGCAATGAAGACAGTTTCAGCAATTTTCGCTATAGCGGTTTCAGCTCTATGCGTTCCTGCTTTGGCAACTACAGCGCGTCCGCTCGTCACGGTGATGGACGCCAAACAAATTAGCGCAACCTGCGATGCCGCGCTGGCACGTGCGAGTACGACGGTGAAAAAACTGGAAGCCAGAAAAAACAAAAACGAAGGCGACAACGGATTTTTGAAATCGTGGAACGATTTGCAGATTGATCTTGAGAATACCGGCAACCCACTTTATTTACTCGCGAACGTACATACCGACAAGGCCACGCGCGATGCGGGGGATGCATGTGTGTTGAAATTGACCAGCTTCGGCACGGATCTTTTTCAAAATGAAAAACTGTACAAACGTGTGGCATCGGTGGTGCCGAAAAACGCCATTGACGCTAAGCTGAAAAAAGACATCAGCGAAAATTTTGAAGACACCGGCGTCACGCTACCAATGGATAAACGCGCGCGCGCCAAAGCGATTTTTGAAAAGCTCGAAGAATTGCGTCAATCGTTCGACCGCAATGTACGCGACGACAAAACCAAGTTCACCTTCTCAGCAGAGGAATTGAAGGGTTTGCCCGCAGATTATTTGTCGAGCCGCAAGCTGGATGAAAAGGGCGGCCTGACCGTGACGCTGGAGTATCCCGACTACAACCCATTCATTCAAAGCGCCAGCAATGAAGGTGCGCGCGAACGATATTTCCGCGCGTTTTTGAGTCGTGGTGGCATGCCGAATCTGAGTCTGCTGGACGAAATAGCCACGTTGCGTCGCGAGTTGGCCGCGCTCTATGGTTTCAAAAGTTACGCGGACTATTCACTGCGTCGCAAGATGGTTGAAAATGCACCCACGGTGACAAAGTTTTTAGCAGAAGTAAAAACGGCAGTGACCGCAGCCGAGAAGCGCGAGATCGCTGAACTAACTGAGCTGAAAGCGAAGGAAACTCGCAAGCCGCTTGCCGAGACCAAACTCAACAAATGGGATTCTGCGTTTTACGCGGAAAAAATAAAACAGAATCGCTACAAGATTGATCAGGAAGCGCTGCGCAAATATTTTCCGACCGATGCGAGTGTTGCCTACACCTTGCTCGTTTCAGAAAAACTCTATGGCGTTAAATTTGCGGAAGTAAAATTGTCACCTCAAAATACGTGGCACAAAGACGTACGCTATTTTGATGTGAAGGATGCCAAGACCAACAAATTTATTTCCGGCTTTTATCTGGATTTGTTTCCACGTGAGGGCAAGTACGGGCACGCCGCCGCATTCCCGATTCGTGGTGTCTCGACGTTGGCAAATCGCACGCCTTTGACCGCGTTGGTGACCAACTTTAATCGCGCTGGTTTGAATCATGATGAACTCGAAACAATGATGCATGAATTCGGTCACGTGTTGCACGGCGTGCTCTCGAAAGCCACCTACAACCCGCACGCCGGCACGAATACGTTGATTGATTTTGTTGAAGCGCCATCGCAAATGTTTGAAGAATGGGTGCGGCGCGAAGAGGCGCTGAAATTATTTGCCGAAGTGTGCAAGGAATGCCCCAAGCTCGATAGCGATATGATTAAACGGCTCGGTGAAGCGCGTCGCTATGGCCGCGGCATCCGCTACGCGCGTCAGCATTTGTTTGCCGAGTTTGATATGGCGCTCGCAGGTGAAAAAGCCGAGCCCGCGCTCACCGTGTGGAAACGTTTAGAGGGTGCTACGCCACTCGGTCACGTCGATGGCACGATGTTCCCAGCCGCTTTCTCGCACATCGCTGGTGGCTATGCAGCAGGTTATTACGGCTACATGTGGTCTGAAGTGATGGCGCTCGATATGTTGTCCGCGTTTAAAGGCAACATGATGGACGCAGCGACCGGTGCGCGTTATCGCGAGATAATTCTATCGAACGGCGGGCAGGTTGCGCCGAAGGAGTTGGTGAAAAAATTCCTGGGCCGCGAGCCGAACAGCAAGGCGTTTTTTGAGGAGTTGGCGGGGAAAAGAGTTTAAGATTTTGTTAGCTGTATGGGCTGGCTT
>JANMQR010000287.1:0-6045 GCA_031370625.1 Burkholderiales bacterium
CAGCATTAACCGCAAGTTGGTTGGAGTTTGCCTAGAAGCGAGCGCAAGTGCGGTCACACTGGCGACCAGATATCCGTGATAACGTATGTGGGACGGCTTTGGAATCGGCGGCCTAACTATAAGCCAAATTGCTGAACCGTCGCTGCAAAAGGAAGCCTGATTCAAGAATAACGCAAAACGTCATTGTGCTTTTTAACGTAGTTGAGACTCAAAGAAGGAGAGCCCTACATGGTTGATCTTTGGAAAAAACTCACTGGTGAATTAATTGACATCATCCAGTGGCTTGATGATTCGAACAATACCCTCGTCTATCGCTTTGAGCGGATGAATAACGAGATCAAGTACGGCGCGAAACTAACCGTGCGCGAAGGGCAGATGGCGGTCTTCATCAACGAGGGCCAATTAGCCGACGTGTTCAAGCCAGGCATGCACACGCTGACCACGCAAAACATGCCGATCCTGTCCACGCTCAAAGGCTGGAAATACGGTTTTGAGTCGCCTTTTAAAGCTGAAGTTTATTTCGTCAGTACGCGCAAATTCACTGATTTGAAATGGGGCACGCCTGGCCCCGCGACCATGCGCGATAAAGAATTCGGCATCGTTCGCGCGACCGCGTTTGGTATTTACGCGATTCGCATTAGCGACCCCGGCATTTTTATCAAGGATATTTCAGGCACTGAAGGTCGCTTTACAACTGATGCGATTCAGGAAAATCTGCGCGGCAAAATCGGTTTGCGTATCAAAGAAGTCATGCCTGAATTGGGTTTAAGCATCATCGATATGGAGGCGAAAGTTAGCGTGCTGGGGCAAATGTTGCGCGACCGCATCCAGCCCGATTTTGCTGCAATGGGCCTCGAATTGGTCGAGGTGCAAGTACAAGATATTGGCCTGCCGGAAGAAGTGGAAAAAGCGATTGATAAGCGCGGCTCAATTGCCGCCGTCGGCAATCTGCAGGCCTATACGCAATACGAAACCGCCAGCGCGATTCATGATGCGGCCACCACACCAAACAGCGCTGCCGGTGCTGGCATGGGCTTGGGCGCGGGCTTTGCGATGGGTGGCAATATGGTCGGGCAAATGGGCGGCGCGATGAATGCCACGAACGCCGCCGGGTTTGCCAACAGCGCTGCCCCGCCGCCATTGCCACAGCAAATGACGTTCCATGTCGCTGTTAACGGCGCGCAGGCCGGGCCATTCGATATGAGTACGCTCCAGGGGCAGGCTGGCGCAGGCGCACTTAAACGCGATTCACTCGTGTGGAAAGCCGGCATGGCTCAGTGGGCGAAGGCGAGTGATGTACCAGAGCTGGCGGCCTTGTTTGCAAGCGTGCCGCCGCCGCTGCCACCGGCTTGATCAAATCCTGAATATTGTCATTCTGAGTGAGGCCGGCTTTATCAGAAAATTTCTTCATCTGATAAAGCTGGCTCAGATTCACGGACAACGAAAATGAATATAACCATCCGCGCCGCTGAGCCTGCCGATTACGAAGCCATGCGTGAAACAACGTCGCAGCCCAAAGCTATTCGCGGCACCATGCAGCTGCCATTTCCGTCTGCTGAGATGTGGAAGAAGCGGCTGCTAGCGTATCCCGAGGGCGACCATTTGCTGGTCGCCGAAGTTGACGGCAAAGTTGTAGGCAATATTAGCTTGCATGCCGCCGGAAAGGTCGCGCGCAGGCGCCACGCCGCAGCGGTGGGCATGATAGTTCACGACGCACACCACGGCAAAGGTGTGGGCAGTGCGTTGCTGGCCGCAGCACTTGATCTCGCCGACAACTGGCTGCAATACTCGCGTGTTGAATTGACGGTATTTTCAGATAACGAAGCCGCTGTCGCGCTCTATAAAAAATTTGGTTTTGAAATCGAGGGCACGTTCAAACAGTATGTGTTTCGCGACGGGGTTTTAGCCGATGTGTACGCGATGGCGCGCTTGAAAAAATGAATATAAAAAATGGAAAACCCCAACGCATCCCAAACCACGCTTGACCAAATGACGGCCAAAGTGCGCGCGTTTCCCTGCGCATCCTGCGGCGCAAAGTTTTCGTTTGCGCCTGGTACCAAATCGCTCAAGTGTCCGTATTGCGGTGCCGCGAATGAAATATCCGACACCGATGATTCGGTTGAAGAGCTTGATCTCGAAGCCTGGCTCGACAAACTGGTGGCTGAGCAAGAGACGCACAAACAAGAACAAGTGAAATGCAGTAATTGCAGCGCCGAACAAACGCTGCCCGCGAATTTATCCGCCAGTGCATGTACGTTTTGCGGCACACCGATCACCTCAAAAAGTTATGCGAAGCGATTGATCAAGCCCAAGTCACTCGTGCCATTCAAAGTAACCAAGCTGCAAGCCCAAGACAAATGGCGCGCGTGGATCAAGGGCATGTGGCTGGCACCGTCCGCGCTCAAACAATTTGTGCAGAGCGATGGCGGCATCAAGGGCATGTACATTCCCTATTGGACCTTCGATGCCAACACGTATTCCAACTACAGCGGCGCGCGCGGCGACAATTATTCCGAGAGCTACGAAACCACGAACTCAAACGGCGAGCGCGTCACACAAACGCGCACGCAAACAAGATGGACGAATGTATCCGGCACGGTGTCGTTTTTTCACGACGACGTACTCGTGCCTGCGAGTGGCACGTACAGCGCAGGCGGCAAAACAACGGTCACCGCACAATCAGCGCAAGCACGCCAGGCGCTTGCGCAAATTCCTGGTGGCTTCGGCTCGGCAATCGGTTCCACACTAATGGGCGCATTCTCAAACGAGCTGCGCACCTGGAACACCAAAGAACTCGTCCCGTATCAAGAGGAATACATCACCGGCTTTCAAGCCGAGGCGTATCAAGTCAGCTTAAAAGAAGGCTTCGCGCAAGGCCGCCAAATTATTGACGCCAAAGTGCGTTCGCTGGTCGAGCAAGACATCTGCGGCGACCATCAACGCATCAGCGATCTCAACACCGATTACACCCATCTCACGTTCAAACATATTCTGCTACCCGTGTGGATGTCCGCCTATATTTTCAAAGGCAAAACCTATCGCTTCATGGTGAATGGACAGACGGGCGAAGTGCAGGGCGAGTCACCAAAATCGGGATGGAAAATTTTCTTTTTGGTGGTGGGGATTTTGGTGTTGTTGTTTATTTTCTTGGCGGTGTTTGGAAAGAATAGATAGTGTTGCATTCTGTATGCCACTCATCCAATACTCGTGTAGTGGTGGATTGATGTAACTCCTTCCCCCACGAACGTGGGGGTAAGGCCGGGATGGGGGTGTCTCCAAAGTAGGCATCGCTGCCATCCCAGTGTTCAACCAACGGAAGTCCCATTGGAACCCCCGTCGCCGGGTGAAGGAGCAGTTCGGCGAATCTTTAAATAAGCCGCATCAATTACGCGACGCTACATCAGAACTCTCAAAAGTTATGATTCTCTACATGGATAACGACAATACGTTCCCGGCCAATGAACATCGTGAGGACGGCTCAGTGCCACACGGCGTGATGAAGTTTGTATTGCTTCGCAACTACACTTTGCAACGCGCATGGCGCGAGCATCTTGGCATTACACAAAAAGAACTCGCAAAGCGGATTGGGATTACGCAAAGCGCGCTTTCACAGTTGGAGGTGAGCGAGAAATTGCAGGCGGTGACGCGGAAAAAATTGGCAACAGGGCTGGGGATTTCGGCAGCGCAGCTAACGTAAAAATGCTGGCGTCATATCGAAAAATTCGTCTTTAGCTGTTCCGCTTAAACACCGCCAACGCCCCACCCGCCGCGATAAACAAGCTTCCGAGCACTCGATTCACGATCCGAAATTGGCTGGGCTTTTTGAGTAGCCGCAGCACTTTTGAAGCGAATGCGGTATAGATGCCCATGACCACGAGATCAATCGTCACCAGCGTGGCGGTGAGGATGACATATTGCAGCGCCGTGGGTTGGTTGGGGTCGATAAATTGTGGCAGCACCGCCAGTAAAAAAATCAGGCCTTTGGGGTTGGTCAGATCGACCCAGAAGCCTTGCATGAAAATGCCGCGTCGCGAGGTATCTTTGAATTTTGCATTCGCATCGACGCTATCAAACGAAGCCGGTGCCTCGCGCCACTTTTGTATGCCCAAATAAATCAAATACAGCGCGCCGCACCATTTCATTACGGTGAAAATATTTTCACTCGCCATCAAAACAGCACCCAGTCCCAGCGCGATGACCGCGACGTGCAAAATAATCGCGACCTGCATGCCTACACAATTCCACATTCCGCGCATCCAGCCATAGCGCATGCCTGCTGACATGCTCGCGAGCGCGCCGGGGCCGGGAGAGATGCAGAGGATGAGCACAGCGAGGGTGTAGGTGAGCCAGATGGTGAGGGTCATGATGGTATCGGTTTACAAATAAAGACCTAATCTTAATAAGTAGTTTAAAGCAGAAATGCTTGCGAAGGCGCGCTGGTGCTAGTTTTCTAAAATATAGAGGGCTACTTCCCCTCTACAAACTTCTTATTCCCCTCAACCGCCTTCCGCGCCATCCCATCAATCACACCCGGCGCGATCAACTTTAACCACTGTCCGAGCTTGCCTTTCAAGGTCATGATTTCTTCGCGCTTGCGCTGCGTAATCGCATTCACAATCAGCTGCGCACACTCTTCCACGCTCATCACACCCGCCTGATCTACTGGATCGATCAACGCCGGTTTGCCGTCGGCGCCCGTGGCGTTTTCGCGAATGCCCGTGGCGACGAAGCCGGGGTAGATCATCGTCACGGTGACGCCTGCATCTTCAAGTTCAATTCGGAGTGAATCAAAAAATCCGCGCATCGCGTGTTTGCTCGCGGCGTAACCCGTGCGCGTGGGCACGCCGACGAGCCCAGTCAGACTCGCGATACCGATAATGCGGCCACGTGTGGATTTCAAATGTGGCAGCGCGTAGTGCGTGCAATACACGGCGCCCATGTAATTGACTTGCATGATGCGTTCCATGATTGACATATCCTGAATGTCTGCAAACTTCGCCCACATCGCCATGCCGGCGTTATTGACGAGTGTGTCGATGCGACCAAATTCCGCGAGTGTCGCATCAATTATTTTTTTGCAATCTGCTTCAACCGCAACATCTGAACTAACGACAATAACTTTCGCGCCGCGTGCTTTCACGTTCTCAGCGACGCGCGTTAATTCGTTTGTCCGCCGCGCGGTTAACACCAACTGCGCACCTTCGTCAGCTAGTTGATAGGCGAGTTCTTCGCCGATGCCAGTCGATGCGCCAGTGATGACAACCACATTATTTTTTAGGGGCATTTTTATTTCTCAGTGTTGACATCAGGAATATGATTAAACGCAATCGCAATTTTGCCGTGATCAATCGCCCGATGTGCGCCACCAAAATAGGCGGCATGTTTTCCATATCGTTGATTTAATTTGTCCAGCGTCGCATTTAATTTTTTGCGCTCATCATCGGCCACAAACAAGCGCTGCGATTGCGTGCCCTCGGGGGTGAGGTCAAGCAGCGTCAAGCCCACTTGCAGCGGCGTGGCACTGCGCTTGGGCTTGTAACCGGCCCACATCGATTCGAGCGCATGCAATAAATCCAGCGTGTCTTGCGTGTCGAGCAAGCGCGTCTCGCGCTCCCACGACGGCGCATTCAAAAACTTTACCTTGACCTGCATTCGCGCTGTGTAGTGCTGTGCTTTTCGTAGCCGCATCGCCGCTTTTTGTGTGAGCCGATGCAGCACGGCGAACGCGTCCGCAGTATTGCGCAATTCGGGTGCAAGTACATGCGAATGGCCGATGGAGCCCATCTCGTTTTGTATTTCTTCGACCTCTTGCCCACGCAGCTTCGCGTAAAACCGCTCGCCCCCCACGCCGCCCCACACAGTGCGAAGCTGCGTGGAAGTCTGCCGATACAAATCGGCAATCGTCATAATGCGATGCTCGTTTAATCGTATCTCCATATTTTTGCCAATGCCGTTTAGCGCGCGCAGCGGCAGATGCAAAATTTTACGGGGCACATCATGTTCTTCGAGCACCACCAATCCGTCCGGCTTTTGCATGTCGGAGGC
>JANMQR010000346.1:0-10637 GCA_031370625.1 Burkholderiales bacterium
TGTAAATCCAGCGATTATTGCGCGCGGTTGCCCCGGTTTTTCCGGTGCTGATTTGGCGAACTTGGTTAACGAAGCTGCACTGTTTGCGGCACGCGGCAGCAAGCGTTTGGTCGATCATGAAGATTTCGAGCGCGCCAAAGACAAGATCATGATGGGTGCTGAACGTCGCTCGATGGTGATGGATGAGGAAGAGCGCAAGAACACTGCGTACCACGAATCCGGCCACGCGATTTTGGGCTACCTGATGCCCAAAAGCGATCCCGTCCACAAAGTCACGATCATCCCGCGCGGCCGTGCGCTCGGTGTGACGATTCAATTGCCCGAGCAGGATCGTTATGCATATGACCGTGTGTATTTGATGTCGCGCATCGCGGTGCTGTTTGGTGGCCGGATTGCGGAGGAAGTGTTCATGAATCAAATGACCACGGGTGCCTCGAACGACTTCGAACGCGCCACGCAACTTGCGCGCGATATGGTTACCCGTTATGGCATGTCGGATGCGTTGGGCACGATGGTCTATGCCGAGAACGAAGGCGAAGTATTTTTGGGCCGCTCAGTCACGCGCCAAACCAACGTGTCGGAAGAAACGATGCGTAAAGTGGACGCCGAAATCCGCCGTATCATCGACGAGCAATACGCCTTAGCGCGCAAAGTAATCGAAGAAAATCGCGACAAGATCGAGGCGATGACGAAAGCATTGCTGGAATTTGAAACCATCGATGCTGATCAGATTAAAGACATCATGGAAGGCCGACCAGCACGCCCACCGAAGCCATCCAGCATGCCGTTCAAGCCTAAATCCGGCGGTGATAGCGGCGGAGCAACGCCGGTGCCGGTGGATGCACCCGAGGTAAAGCCCGAAGCGACCGCGCAACCGGTTGAGGGCACGCAATAAAGATCCACGGGGCAACACGCAAAACATACGGGCGACTTTCGAGTCGCCCGTTTTGTTTGGTGCTATAAATTATTGAAATCTAACTTCACCACACACATGAAGCTCATCTGCAAAAATCATGTTCTCGATCTGACTCCGGCTGTCGTAATGGGCATCGTAAACGTCACGCCCGATTCTTTTTCCGACGGCGGAAAGTTCTTCGCACGTGATCAGGCGGTAGCGCATGCGAGGCAGATGATTGCAGAGGGTGCGGCAATCATCGATATCGGTGGCGAATCTACACGGCCTGGTGCCATCGCCGCCACGTTGCAAGAAGAGCTTGATCGAGTGATGCCGGTGCTGGAAATTTTAGTGCAGGATGGCGTCATCGTGTCGGTGGATACACAGAAAACCGAGGTCATGCGCGAGGCTATCCGCGCCGGTGCGGCCATGATTAATGATGTCAATGCGTTACAGGCCCCAGGTGCAATTGAAGTGTGTGCCGCATCAAACGTGGCGGTGTGCTTGATGCACAGGCAGGGTGCGCCGGATACGATGCAGCGGGCACCGAAATACCAAAACGTTGTTGTCGAGGTGAGTGATTTTTTGCAGGCACGGGCGCATGCGTGCGAGTCGGCTGGCATTGCGCATGATCGTATCGTGATCGATCCTGGCTTCGGTTTTGGTAAAACCGTTGAGCACAATTTCACTCTGTTACGCCGTCTCGGTGATCTGACCGCGCTTGGCTATGCCGTGCTCGCCGGGTTTTCGCGCAAATCCTCCTTAGGGGCAATCACTGGGCGCGATGTTGATGATCGACTGGCTGCGAGCCTCGCAGTGGCGCTGATTGCCGCGCAAAACGGCGCACAAATTCTTCGTGTTCACGATGTAAAAGAAACAATAGACGTTCTTAAGATATGGCGTGCCTCACACAACTGATCATATTTATTTTTTACGTAGCGCTCAGTCGCACGCTAAAATGAAATCAAGCTAAGCGCTGGCGATCATGCGGGCGCTGATTTTAAAAGTGAAGTCGTCAAATCTCGGCAGTCGTAGAACTTCAATATCTCAAAGGGACAACACATGGAACCTAATAAACCCGTTAATCCGTACCAGTCACCAAGCGTGGAAGTCATAAGCGCAGCACCGGATGCCGATGCGAATTTTATTGATAGCGGTAGAGCGGTGCCGGCGGGCAATGGCTTGAGCTGGATCGGCACTGGTTGGGGAATTTTTACACAATCGCCGATTGCCTGGATTGTCAGTGCCGTAATTTTGATCGTGATCTCGGTCGCGCTTGGCTTTATCCCGATACTTGGCAGCATTATTTCGTACATTCTTTTTTCAGTATTTGCAGGTGGCCTGATGCTGGGTTGTCAGGCGCAACATGAAGGCAGGCCCCTAGAAATTGGCGACTTGTTTTCGGGCTTCCAAGAAAAGGCTGGCCAACTTATTTTGGTGGGCGTGCTGTTTATCGCGGCTATGTTGGTTCTGTTATTGGTGGCGGCTGTTTTGTTCGGTGTTTTTCTGGGGTCCACGGGCGTCTTGACCGGCTTGATTAGTGGCGATCAGGAAGCGTTTGGGAAGCTGATGGCCGGATCTATTGCGGCCTTGCTGTTGATTGGTCTGGTCATTCTGGCGCTGTATGTACCCATCGCGATGGCGTTTTGGTTCGCACCGTCGTTGGTTGCTCTGCAGGATGTTGCGCCGGTTGCGGCCTTGCGCATAAGCTTCTTTGCCTGCTTGAAAAATTTCCTGCCGTTTCTGCTCTATGGCGTGGTGTTTTTGGTGATTGCGTTTATCGCGATCATTCCGTTTGGACTCGGTATTTTAGTGGCGTTTCCGCTTCTGTATGCATCGACCTATGCCGCTTACCGCGATATATTTTTAGGTGAATAAAGTCGCCCTCAACCATTAATCAGTGTCAAAAAAACTTAACCAATTGAAGCCATTTTCCGGGCGACGCAGGCTTGACTAAAAACGGTTCAAAAGCATCTGCCATGCTCGACACGGTGCGCACCGTGCCCACGCCTGAAGGCATCGAGCTTTCGCTAAAAGTGGCGGGGCCGATGCCGCGCGCGCGGGCATGGTTGCTGGACTTGCTGATCCGGCTGGCGATATTGTTGGTGCTGGGAATGGGGCTGGGTGCGCTTGGCAAGGTTGGCAATGGTTTGATGTTGCTGATCGCGTTCGTGCTCGAGTGGGTATATCCGGTGTTGTTTGAAGTGCTGCGCAATGGCCAAACACCGGGCAAGCGTGCGTGCGATTTGCGGGTGCTTCATGAAGACGGCACGCCCGTGCAATGGCGCGCGTCGGTGGCGCGAAACCTGATCCGCGCGGTTGATTTCCTACCGGTTTTTTATGGCTTTGGTTTGATTGCGATGCTGCTCAATCGCGATTTCAAACGCCTGGGTGATCTCGCGGCGGGCACGATTGTGGTTCACACGGAACGAAAGCGCTCGTCCAAAGGCATACCGATTGCAGAACCCTTAACGCCGAACCCTGTGTTGAACATGGCGCTGGAATTAGCTGAGCAACGCGCGGTGATTGATTTCGCCGAGCGCCGCGCCACGTGGTCAACCGAGCGCGCAAATGAATTGGCAAGTTATGCAGACGCAGCACTGCCTGCGGCAAGCAAATCCGATACGACGGATGTGGCAACTCGTGTGGTGCGGCTGGCTAATTTCTTGGTCGGTCGCCGCTAATGAATAAAGCAATGATTGGGCTTGAATGGGGCTTGCGGCGTGAAACAAGAAAATTTTGAGTCGCAGTATCGTCTGCGCTGGGATCAGTTTGAGCAAGGCATGGCGCTGACCGCGAAACAACGTCGCACGCTCAAAACCGACGGCTCCAAAAATGCCAAGTCAATCGACGCGGCGCTGGCATGGCCGCTTGAAGAGTTGCCGCGTCGCTACCGTGAGATTTGTCATCATTTGGCACTCGCGCGCGACCGGCACTACAGCAGCACGCTGGTGGAACGTCTCGAGCGCCTGGTGCTGCTGGGACATCAAGCGCTCTATGGCGCGCAGGAATTGAGCGGCGGTGTTGGTCGTTTTTTACGAGCCGGATTGCCGCGATTAATTCGCAGCAAATCAGGCTATATCTGGGCGAGCGCACTATTGTTTTTCGGTCCGCTTGTTGCCTGTATTGTCGCGATCCAATATTTTCCGGAATTTGCATACATCATTGTTTCGCCCGAGCAAATGGCGGAGATGCAGCAAATGTATGCGCCGGGGAATCAGCGCCTGGGTTTGCAGCGCGATGCCGGTAGCGAATTCGAGATGTTCGGCTTTTATGTGGCGAACAATGTGAAGATCGATTTTCAGTGTTTTGCGGGCGGGCTTTTGTTTGGTATTGGCGCAATATTTTTTCTGTTATTCAACGGATTATTCATCGGCGCAATCGCGGGGCACCTTACCCACGTTGGCTATATCGAAACATTCTGGGGCTTTGTGGCGGGCCATAGCGCCTTTGAATTGACCGGCATTGTGTTGTCGGGTGCTGCTGGGCTGATGCTCGGTATGGCATTGATCGCACCGGGTCGGCAGACCCGATTCGCTGCCGTTAAATCGCGCATGCCCGATATTATTGGCGTGGTTTACGGCGCGGCATTGCTCACTTTTTTAGCTGCGTTCATTGAGGCATTTTGGTCCGCATCACGCGTACCACCGGTGCAAGTGAAATATGCGGTGGGTATCGCATTGTGGGTGGTGACAATCGCCTATTTTGTGTTTGTAGGGCGCGGCAAAAACACGATGACCACGATTACAAATACAGAAGAACTGGTAAACCCGAACGCAAACGCAAACGCAAACGCGAAGGCCAAGGTCAGCCGTGCGGCTTGAGAATATTGCCATCGCGCTGCGCCCGCGTAGTGCGTGGGAGGCGATTGACTTGGGTTATGCGATGGCGCAAACCTGGTGGCCATCGCTGATCAAAGCATGGTGCATGGTTTATTTGCCGGCGGCTCTTCTGATTAATTTGCTGTGCTGGAAATACCCGACGCTGGCCGTATTCGTTTTATGGTGGTTAAAGCCCGCGTTTGATCGCGTATTGCTGCATGTGTTGTCGGGCGCCGTATTTGGTGCCACGCCTACGCTACGCGAAACGCGTGCGGCATTGAAACGTCTGTGGTGGAAAAACGGTTTGTTTGCCGCGTTAACCTACGCGCGCTTTAATCCGGCGCGCTCGTTTACCTTGCCCGTGGTGCAGCTGGAAGGCGTGCGCGGCAAGCTCGCAGCCAAGCGGCGACGCGTGCTGGCGCGAGAGGGTAGTGGAGCCGCAATTGCGCTTACTGTGATCAGCATGTCTGTCGAGGCCACAATGGGGTTCTCAATCTATCTTTTGCTTAATACGCTGATTCCGGGTGAATCGGTATTTAACTTTAGCTGGCAGGCAATGATGAATCCGGAGAAAGATCTGGCGGCGCATTACCTGAGCAACGCGATCAATGCAGTAGTCATTTCCGTACTAGAGCCCTTCTATGTCGCGGCCGGTTTCGCCATTTATTTGAATTGCCGTACCGCGATTGAGGGTTGGGATGTTGAGCTTCAGTTCAAACGAATGGCCGCGCGATTGACCGCTGCTAATACTGCGGCTGGCTCGCTATCCCGGCGTGCCGCTGCTGTGCTGCTCGTTGCCGGTGGGCTGGCCTTTGCGGTCATGCCAGTTGATCACGTCATCGCGCAGACGCAAACGCAAACGCAGACGCAAACGCAAACGCAGACGCCGACGCCGACCGAAAGCACCGATACTGGCGGCAATTGCAAACCCGACGATGCGAACAACGTTGAGGTTGCTGATGATGATTCAAGCGATGCACAAACCCCGGAAACCGGTGCGCTTGCGGCCGCAGAGCGTGTGCTGGAGGGGAAAGAGTTTGGCGAGTATCAAAAAACGTGGGAAATAAAATACGTGGGTCCGACGTGGAGCCAAGAAAAAAAGCCCAAGCCAAAAACGGATGTTAAATGGCTTGCAGCCATCGCAGAATTTTTCGCAAAAAGTGCGCGCGTGATTGCCTGGATTGGCGGCGCACTGCTGGTGCTGGCATTGATTTATTTAATTGCCCGGCATGTCGGTTTGAGTGGCTGGCGTCTGGATAAGTCGCGCGATGCGCCCGAGATATTATTCGGGCTTGATGTCAGGCCAGAATCATTGCCCGACAGCGTGCCTGCAGCTGCACGAAATTTATTGGCGGCGGGCGACACTCGCGGTGCAGTAAGTCTGCTCTACCGCGGCGCATTGGTATCGCTCATTCAAGATGGGCGCATCGATATCGCGCGTGGTGATACCGAGCTTGAATTGGTCGGGCGCGTTAGACAGAAGTACGGACGCGCGAACGCAAACGCAAACGCAAACGCAAACGCAAATGAGGTGGAGGGTGATGCCAAGGCAAGTTATTTCGCCGCGCTCATTTCCATCTGGCAGCGCGTCGCTTATGCGCGGCAGGTAGTGCCGCCCGCAGAAATCACACCGTTGATTGATGGCTGGGCGACGCACTTCAACGTGCGCCGCGCAGCTGAATCGAGACCCGCATTCAATGATGCTGCAGCAAGTGGAACTGCGGCAAGCGGTGCCGCATCATGAAGCTGGCAAACGTAAAGCCGGCATGGTGGTGGGCGCTCGGCTTAACGGCGTTATTCGCAGTGCTTGCCTACATCGCGCTCAATTGGTACGCCATTGTTGATAATGATGAATGGGTAGGCATGCAGGGCGAAGCGCGTACCAATCCTTATCTGGCGATGCAGCGAATGCTTGAGGAGATGGGTGCCAGCACGTCGATGGTGAAGGGCAACAGCGGCTGGGATGCAGCGCTTGCGATTGAAAAAAAAGAAATCGCAAAAAATGCCACGCTGATTATCGGTGATCGGCGGCTCGTGCGTATGACGCCAGAACGTGTAAAGCAGATTCACGAATGGGTTAGACAAGGCGGCAATTTAATTATCGAAGCCGAGCAGGTGAAGCTGGATGACCCACTGCTGGCGAGTTATGGGATTGGCCATGTGGGTCTGCGCTGGACGCTGAAAGACGGGTTTGTCGAAAAGCGCGAGAAGCGATCCTCAAAAGATCAATCAAAGGATCAAGCGAGGGACGAAGCAGACGAGACAGATGGCGAACCATCAGACGGTGGCATCTTCAACATGGATGCCGATGATTTGCGAGATGAGCGCGAAAAAAATAGTCAGCTGGCAAAGGTTTTACCAAACCTCATGAGCCGAGATTTCACCTCGACCGTCGTGTTTGCCGACAACACGAAATTCGATGTCAGTTTTCGGCCTTACCAAAATTTGCGTGTGAGCAAAATTCCTGATGATGCCGACATCACTGAGGACAAAGCCGGTATGCGTATGGTGCAGTTTCGCGATGGCCTCGGTCGCGTTACGGCGATCTCCAACTTTGATTTTATGACGTGGCGCGAGTTGGGCAAGCACGATCATGCAGAATTTTTGTGGCACATCGTCAAGACGCAAAATGCGCCTTCCCGAGCGGCAAACGATGCATCAGCCCTACCCAAGCCGGTGGTCATGCTGGCCCTTAGAGATCGCACCGCGGGATTATGGAGTTGGTTAATGGAACACGCGTGGATGGTTTTGATTGCGTTTGTGGTGCTGTTGCTGGCGTGGCTCGCGCGGATCACGCGTCGTTTTGGCCCACTTGATATTGCATCCACCACTACGCGGGTGAGCTTGGGCGAGCATTTGCGTGCGCTGGGTCGCTACGCGGCGCGGCAGCAGGGATGGGGCAATCTGGCGCATGCGGCGCGCGAACGATTTTTAAAACGTCTGTACCGCGAGCGGCCCGGATTATCTCGCGCGGACAAAACAATGTTGTTTGTGACGCTCGAAAAATTAACCGGCATGGGCATCGCGCGCATTGAGCAGGCAATGCTGAGCGCCGTGAATGACAAGGCAAGTTTTGTGCAAACAATACGTTCGCTGAAAGCCATGGAAGCCGCGCTGGATCATCATCGTCAGAACGTCAAACCCATGCTCGCCGCACAGAAAAAATAAATCACCTATTTACTTAAAGCCCAAAGATCGGATCAAGATGGATAACACGATAGCGACGAGCACCGACCGGAACTCAGATGCACTACCAAATACAGCAAACGCGGAGGCGGAAAAATATCAGCAGGCCGTGCGCGTGCTCAATGCCATGCGTGCAGAAATTGGCAAGGCCGTGGTGGGTCAGCCAGAGATCATCGATCAAACCTTGATTGCGTTAATTGGCGCGGGCCATGTGCTGATCGAAGGCGTACCGGGCCTTGGCAAAACACTGCTTGTGAAGGCGCTTGCACGCACCTTTGACGGCATGTTTTCGCGCATCCAGTTCACACCCGATTTGATGCCATCGGACGTGACCGGACACACGCTCTACGACCCGAAGAGTGGTGATTTCACCACCCGCAAAGGGCCGGTATTCGCTAATTTATTATTGGCTGATGAGATCAACCGCGCACCGGCCAAAACGCAAGCCGCGTTGCTGGAGGTGATGCAAGAAGCGCAGGTCACGATTGAAGCTACCGCCCATATTTTGCCCACGCCGTTCATGGTGCTGGCGACACAAAATCCGATTGAGCAAGAAGGCACGTATCCACTGCCCGAAGCGCAGCTTGATCGATTTTTACTGAAAATCAAAATCGAATACCCGAGCCTCGCGGAAGAGTCCGCCTTGGTGCGCAGCGTGACAACGAATGCGGTCGGCGACAAGCTGAATGTGGACAGTGTTCGCACCATCGTGAAACCCGAAACGATATTGACCTTGCAGCGCATCGCCGCGAATTTAACGGTGGACGATCAAGTGCTGGATTACGCGGTCAGGCTCACCCGCTCCACCCGCGATTTTGTCGGCTTGTCGTCAGGCGCGGGGCCGCGCGGTGCGATTGCGATCATCCGCGCGGCGCGCGGGCAGGCCTTGCTGGAAGGCCGCGGATTCGTTACGCCGGATGACGTGAAACGCATGGCGCTGCCAGTGCTGCGCCACCGTGTCACGCCATCACCAGAAATGGAAATCGAAGGTCGCGATGTCGATGATTTGCTGCTCGAATTGTTCGATCAGGTAGAAGCGCCGCGTGCATAGATTCGCATTGCTTTTAGTTCCAGGTGCGCGCGCGTGATTCCGTCGAAGCGTTTGCTGTGGCTGCTTGCGCTCTGGCTGGCGTTCTCGCTTGCGGCTTCAATTTTCCCTTCATGGGGAAATGCGTGGCTGATTGGCAGCGGTGTGCTCACGCTTATTTTTATTGCCGACGCGCTCGCTGGCCACTTTAATAAACTCACGCCCATCATCGAGCGGCGCATCGCATCCACCTTGCCAGTCGGCGTGTGGCGCGACGTTACGCTGAAATTTTCGCACCCGAATACGACTGGTCGAAATCGCTTGAACTTCGTAGCATTTGATTCTTTCCCCGATAAGTGCGAGGCGGAGAACCTACCCGTCTCACTCACGCTCACCCCGGGAAAATTTGCGCTTGCGACCTATCGTTTTCGGCCCGACGTGCGCGGCGATCTTGTTTTCGGCCGCGTGATGCTGCGCATTAAATCGCCATTCGGCTTGTGGGAAATCGCGCGCGAAGCGGGCGATGAAACTCGCGTGCGCTCGTTCCCGAATTTCGCCGAGATCACCCGCTATGCGCTACTGGCCGTCGATAATCGGCTTTCGCAAATCGGCGTGCTGCGGCGCAGGCGTCGCGGCGAAGGCCTCGATTTTCATCAGCTTCGCGAGTATCGCCAAGGCGACTCGATGCGCCAGATTGATTGGAAAGCGACCGCGCGCATGCGCAAATTTATTTCGCGCGAATATCAGGATGAGCGCGATCAGCAAATCGTATTTCTGATTGATTGCGGACGACGCATGTCGGCGAAGGATGACGATCTTTCTCATTTCGACCACACGTTAAACGCTGTATTGCTATTGGCGTACGTTGCGCTGCGCGAAGGCGACTCCGCAGGCATGATGACCTTCGCCTCCGATGATTCGCGCTTCGTAGCACCCAGAAAATCAGGCGCGACCGTGAGCCGATTTTTGAATGCGCTGTATGGATTGCAACCAACCTTGAAAACACCGGATTACTATCAGGCCGCGCTGGATCTTTCGCTGCGGTTGAAAAAACGTTCACTCATTGTGCTGGTATCGAATTTGCGCGACGAAGACAGCGAAGGCCTGATGCCCGCACTTGCGTTGCTTCGTCGCCGTCATCTGGTGATGTTTGCGAATCTAAAAGAAGGTGTAATCGAAGCCACGCTGCGCGCGCCCGTCACCGATGCGCCCAGCGCCGCCACCTACGCCGCTGCCGCGACCTATGCGCGTGACCGCGATGTGCTCACCTCACGCATGCAAGCAAGCGGCGTGAAGCTGGTCGATGTCGAGCCGCAAGCATTGCCGATTGCGCTGGTAAATCGCTATCTGGATTTAAAGCAGAGTGGGGCAATGTAAAAACGAAACGCCAAGCTGGGCGGGCGCTACGAAGCAAAAAGCACTGGAAACGCGCGCCAATAAAGGAGATCGACGAAATGCCCGTCACGTTGCCTTCTTTGTGCAAATAAAAAATCCGTTCAACGTTAATCGGCCGTTGGCCGGATCCGCGCTCATTTTTTCCGGGTGCGGAATATCGCCTGAGTGAAAAATACTGCCATCATAAAAAATCATTCGATTCCATTTTGCGGGTACGGTGTAGAGCTTTTCAAAATAGTCATTTGACTCATTGCAATAGCCCGACTTGATGCCGTATTTTTGTGCGAATTCCTCACTGCCGATGGCGATCGGG